>JAAYAP010000061.1 GCA_012719315.1 Methanobacteriota archaeon | reverse complement strand
CTCCGAGCACAGGACCAGCGCATCGAGCGGGTCCCGGTCGTCGGCGTATGTGCGCGGGATGAAACCGTAGTTCGCCGGATAATGGGTGGAAGTGTACAGGATGCGGTCCAGCCGCATCAAACCCGTGTCCTTGTCGAGCTCGTACTTGTTCTTGCTGCCCTTGGAGATCTCGATGACGGTCATGAAATCCCCGGCGGAGATCCTCTTGGGATCCATGTCATGCCAGATGTTAGCCATATGCGCCTGTGCCCAAAACCCGTGTATGGAAGATGCCGGGCGATGCCCGGGTTGTTCAGATCACCGTGCTCGATACGCACTCGGCGTTGTCGATGCCTTCGATGCCGAGGAGCGCTTCCTCGAGCTTGCTCCCGATGGATTCGTCGGAATCGTCGATCAGGAACCCTGCCGTGATCTTCATGAGGCCGAACGCCACGGGGGCGATCTTGGTCTCGATGACCTCGACTCCTTCGGGCATGATGCCGGGGAGGAGGGCGATCACGCGATCCAGATCGATCTCCGTGCTCTCGGGCATCAGGTCGTACCCTGCAACAATCTGTCCCATGCGATCGCCTCTCAAGGTCCGGTGAACCCGCATTTGCCGCATTCGTACGAGACGCTCTGGTCACGGCACTGGGCGCATCTTCCGACATCGGAGCTTCCGCATTTCGGGCATTTGAAGAACGTGTTGCCCTGGCCGACGAGCCTCTCGCCGCACGAGGAGCATATCTTGTCCGCTTTCATAATCTGCCGATAATATTAGTCATATATAAACTGAACAGGTTATCGCGAACGTCATCCGTTCCTGGGTGCGGTTTATATAAATGATTGGAGTAGGACACCCATGAACGGCAGGCAGGCGATCCTCCTCGAGATGCTGAAAGCCACGGCGGACATCCTGGATCGCAACGGCATCGCGTATTTCTCGGCGTACGGCACATCCATCGGAGCCGTCCGCCACGGAGGATTCATCCCCTGGGACGACGACATCGATCTCTACGTCTTCCACGAGGACGCGGAGAGGATCCGGCAGTCCATGGCGCGGGAGCTCGACACCTCCCGGTACTACTATCACGAACCTTCCACCGACCTCCTGCCGCACATTATGTTCAAAGGCGACGATTTCCTCGGATCCCTGGAGCGCAGGGAGACGCCGTTCATCGACCTCTTCCTCCTGCAGAGCCGCCCGAGAGGGCTGTTCCGCAGGTTCCTGACCGCGCCGTTCGTCTGGACGATGATCCTCGTATCGGTCCTGTCGGGGCATGTCGGTTCGGAACCGGTCAGCAGGCTCCTCTCCCGCGCCATGGATGCATTCAGACGCATCATCCGCGCCCTGCCCGAGCCGGATTCGGAGGCGCTCGTGGTCTACACCACCCGTTACACGAACAGCATCTACAGGCGCTCCGATTTCGATGGGCAGGTGCGGATGCCGTTCGAGGACACCGAGGTGCCGCTCCCCCGGAACTACGACCGGATGCTGAGGACCCAGTACGGGGATTACATGACACCTCCCCCGGAGGGCCGGAGGGCCGGGGCGTCGGGGTTCCCGGTGGGTGTCGAACGCGATTATCTGAAGCGCACGCGATGATGGGACGGGATGCGGCCGACGCCCCGTCGCCGCAGTGCGTGTGCATGACGCCTGCCCCACCATACGGTATATATAGGGAACACGGGCTAGCAAGCAGGGATTGCACCGTGACGTCCGCGGCAGATGTGCAAGATGGGGTGTTCAGACGAATACGGCGTTGATCCTTGCCGGAGGCATCGGCACAAGAGTCTCCAACGATATACCGAAGCAATTCATGATAGCCGAAGGCAAACCAGTCATAATCCATACGCTGGAGGCATTCCAGGCCAACGAGGGCATCGATGCCATCCTGGTGGTCTGCCTCGAGGATTGGATCGACAGGCTGAGGGAGTTCGCCGAACGATTCGGGATCTCGAAACTCAGATGGATCGTCAAGAACGGCGAGAACGGTCAGGCTTCGGCACGGAACGGCGTTTTCTTCCTGGAGGGCATCTGCAAGGATGACGACATCGTCATCATCCACGATGCGGTCAGACCGTTGATCTCGGACCGCATGATCTCGGACTGCCTGCGTGTCTGCAGGGAGAAGGGCAATGCCTGCGCGGCGGTGCGCGTGTGCGAGACCGTGATGCTCACCGACGACGACGGCGTGTCCGGGTTCAAGGGCATAGACCGCGACACGGTCGTGAGGGTGCAGACCCCTCAGGCGTACAGGTTCTCGACCCTCCTGAACGGCCACCGGCTCGCGTTGGAGCAGGGGATCGAGAATGCGGTGTACGCCAACACGATGCTGCACGACCTGGGGGAGAAGATCTACTTCTCCGAGGGGGATCCGCTCAATCTGAAGATCACCGTCGCCGAGGATATGGAGATCCTCCGTTCGATCATCGGCCTGAGGGGAGGAACGGGCCGTTGAACCGCGATCTGTACGCCGAGGACATCGCCGAGACGGCCGCCGCCGCGGACTGGACAGGACTGGCGGGTAAGTCGTTCCTGGTGACCGGCGCCACCGGCTCGATCGGCAGGGCGCTGATCGACGTGATCATGGAGCGCAACCGCACCTCGGGCGACCGTATGCGGGTGACGGCGACGGGGAGGAGCCGGGAGCGCGGCAAGGCGGTCTTCGGCGATCATCTGGACGATCCGTTCTTCGAATTCGTCGAGTACGATGTCCTCGACCGGTTCCCGGAGGGACGACGGTATGATTTCATCATCCACGGCGCGAGCAACACGCATCCGGTCGCGTACGCATCCGACCCGGTCGGGACGATCATGATCAACGTCATGGGCACCAAGAATCTCCTGGACCACATCGTCGCCGTCTCCGGCGGGAGGTTCGTCCTGCTGTCCACCGTGGACGTCTACGGAGAGGGCGGGGAGAGCGTCCCCGCATTCAGGGAGGACCATTGCGGCTGCATCGACCCGAACACGCTCAGGGCGGGATACCCCGAGAGCAAGAGGGTCAGCGAGGCGCTTTGCCAAGCGTACCGCTCCGCATCGGGCACCGATCATATCGTCCTCCGGCTCAGCAGGGTCTACGGGCCGACGATGGGCGCGGACGACAGCAAGGCGATGGCCCAATTCATCAGAGACGCCTTGGCGCGCAGGGACATCATCCTGAAAAGCGACGGTATGCAGATTTTCTCGTATGTCTACGTCATGGACGCGGTGGCGGCGATCCTCCTAGCGATCGTCAAAGGGGAAGGGGGCGAGGCCTACAACGTGGGCGGACCGGGCGTCAGGCTCCGGGATGCGGTCTCCGAACTGTGCGCGATCGCCGGGACCGGCGTCGGATTCGCGGAACCCGGCGAGATCGAGGGCAGAGGCGCGTCGAAGGTCAGGCACGCGGTCCTGGACTCGTCGAAGCTGGAAGCGCTGGGCTGGTCGGCGAGGACGGACCTCGGCGCAGGCCTGAGGCGTACGTTGGATATCCTCCGGAGTGAGTGACCGGCCGGATCCGCACGCGGATCCCGGGCATAGTGTCATGTACGTTGCGTGATGTTCACTGTCCCGGGGTGATCGATTGCGACCTAGTCCGGATTGCGTGCCATGTCTCATGAGAAGGGTGCTGTTCCAAGCGCGCCTGCTCGGCAACGGCACCGAGGAGCAGGCGGTGAGCGCCGCCGTCAGAGCCTATGCCGACAACATGTCGACCGCCACCAACTCCGCCAGGTTGGCGACTCTGGCCCACCGCGCCGCCTACGATGCCATGGGATGCGACGGTCCGTATCGCGAGCTCAAATCGCGTTCGGACGAGATCGCGCTCGGGCATCTGCCGTCGATGGAGAGGCTGGTGGAGGAAGCGGACGACCGTTTCCGCACCGCCGTCCTCATCTCCATCATCGGCAACGTCATGGATTTCGGCTCGGGCATCTCGATAGACGATCCCGGCGAATTCGACGAGCAGGTCGAAGACCTCCTCGCCCGGGGGGTGGACCCGGAAGCGGTCGGCCGCTTCCGCGAGAAGGTCGACGCCTCGGAGAACATTGTCTACATTTTCGACAACTGCGGCGAATCGCAGTTCGACAGGCTCCTCATACGCGAGTTGAGGCGCATGGGCAAACGCGTGGTCGGCGTGGTCAGGGGCGCACCGATCCTCAACGACGTCACGCTCGAGGATGCCGTGCGCATCGGCTTGGACGACGAGCTGGACCGGATGCTGACCACCAATGCGTTCGCCATCGGGGTCGACCTCGACCTGATCGGCGCGGACCTCAGAGAGGAGTTGGCCTCGGCCGACCTAATCGTCGCCAAGGGGATGGCCAACTACGAGTCCTTATCCGACGAGCGGCCGGGAGCACCGGTGGTCTACCTGATGAGGGCCAAATGCATCCCGGTGGCGGCATCGTTGGGCGTCGAGGTCGGCACGAACGTCGTGCATCTGCAGGTCTGAGGTGCAATCCATTTTAATGCCTCCGTCCATATGCGGGACCATATGAGTCCCGAGGTCAAACAAGCGGTGGTCCTGGTCGGCGGCAAAGGCACGAGGCTGAGGCCGTTGACCGACACCATGCCGAAACCGATACTGCCGGTCCTCGACCGGCCCTGCCTGAGTTACCTCATCGGTTCGATGGCGGAGGCGGGCATCAGCGAGGTGATCATGGCGTGCGGGTACCGCTCCGATCAGCTGACCGAAGCGATCGGCGACGGCTCGGACCTGGGCATCGAGATCACCTACTCGTACGAGGACGAGCCTCGCGGCACGGGAGGTGCGATCAAACTCGTCGAGGACAGGCTCGACGAGGTGTTCGTCGCCGCCAACGGGGATGTCTTCGCCGACATCTCGCTCAAGGGGCAGATCGCCGCGCACATGCGCACGGGGGCGGCGGCGACCATCGCCCTGACCGAGGTCCGGGATCCGTGCGAGTACGGCATCGTCGGCATGGATGGGACGGGCCGCATCGACAGGTTCAAAGAGAAGCCCGAGCCGGAGGAGGCGTTCTCGAACATGATCAACGCCGGCGTCTACGTGTTCGACAGGAAGGTGATCGGCGATATACCCGCGGATGTCTTCCACGATCTGTCCAAGGACCTGTTCCCGCTGCTGCTGGAGCGCGGCGACAGGATGCAGGGTTACGTGCTGGACGGCACCTGGAGGGACGTCGGGCGCCCCTCAGACCTCCTGGGCGCCAATCTGGTGATGGCCTCCAAGCGGTATGGGGACATGATCTGGGGCGGCAAGGGCATCGTCGACTCCGATACGAGGAGCCCGTTCTACCTGGGTGCGGAGGCGCGACTGGTCGGCTCCTCGGCCACGGGGGCGGTGATCATGGCCGGATCGCGCGTGTGCGACAGCCAGGTGACCAACTCGCTGATCATGAGGGACTGCACCGTGGACGGCGCCAGGATCGAGAACAGCATCGTCGGCGACGGCTGCACGGTCATGCCCGGGGCGGTGGTGTCGAACCGCGTCCTCGGTCACGGGACCGTCTTCGGGGAAGGGGATGTCGGCGGTCCCGAGGTCTTCTGACCGGGAGCCCGCGAGTCCTTCCGCGTACGATATGATTTAAAGATGCAAGCCTTAATGCAGGTGACTGGCACCTGTATGCGCACGGCTGTGGCGGACGCACGGATACGGGACCGTGACGATCAGGATGGATGACATGATAACGGCGGAGTTGAAGCGGAGCGCGGAGGTTATAGCGAGCATCGATCCTGCGGAGATCAGGACCGCGGCAGACATGCTGTTGGATGCGATCAAGGCAGGCGGGCAGGCGATCTTCATGGGCAACGGCGGTTCCTCCGCCGATGCGCAGCACATATCCGCGGAGCTGTCCGGCAGGTACGCTTTCGACCGCCCGCCCATGGCGGGCATCTGCCTCTCCAACATCGCGGCCGTCACCGCCATCGGCAACGACTACTCTTACGACCTGGTCTTCAAGCGCCAGGTGGATGCCGTGTGCAGGAGCGGCGACATCGTGATCGGGATGTCCACTTCGGGCAACTCCCGGAACGTGATCCTGGCGCTCGAAGCCGCCAAGGCCAAGGGGGCGAAGACGATCTCGTTCACCGGCGACCAGGGGGCGATGCGGGACATCGTCGACCATGCGGTCGTGATCCCTTCCAAGGAGACCGCTCGCGTGCAGGAGGGCTACATGGCCGCCTGCCATGCGATATGCGGCATCGTGGAACGCGAGATGTTCGGCGCCAAGGCGGTGCTGGTCGACCGCGACGACACGCTGATCGCCGACGTCCCGTACTGCAACGACCCGTCCAAGGTCTCGCTGCTCCCGGGGGCGGCGGCCGCGGTGGCCCGACTCAACCGGGCCGGCTACAAGGTGATCCTGGTCACCAACCAGTCGGGGATAGGGAGAGGACTGGTATCGCACGAGCAGCTCGACGGGGTCCACCGGCGGCTGGTCTCGCTGCTGGAGGCGGAAGGTGGGCACCTGGACGGGATCTACTACTGTCCGCACCATCCCGACGACGGATGCGGCTGCCGCAAGCCCGGTATCGAGATGGGGGTCAGGGCGATCATGGAGCATCACATCAATCCGAAGGCGTCGTTCATGATCGGGGATTCCTCCGGTGACGAGGGCTTCGGCAAAGGATTGGGTCTGAGCACGATCAGGGTGTCCGGAGGATTCACTTTCGCGGATGCGGTCGAGAAGATCCTCGGCTGACGGCCGCTTCCCGCCGCAGACGTCCCGACACGGACGTTCCTGACATAGGTAAATATAAAGGACCCGCGTTGTCCGTCCGTATCTATATGTCTGCGAAAGGAAGTTGCACGGTCATCATCCCGGTGTACAACGAGGAGGAGAATGCTCCCGAGATGGCGAAGCATCTCAGAGCCCTCTATCCGGATTTCAACATAATGTTCATGGACGACAACTCCACGGACCGCTCCAAGGAGGCGGTGGAGGCACTGGGGGACCCGAAGATCCGCTTCGTGACCCGCGATCCCGCAGAGAGGGGATTGGCGGCCAGCGTCTTCCAGGGCATCCTGGAGGCCGAGACGGATTATTTCATGACGATCGACTGCGACTTCCAGCATCCTCCGTCGGCGCTTGCCGAGATGTACGACAAGCTGGAGGCCGGAGCCGACCTCTGCATCGGCGTCCGGGTGGATCGGTTCGCCCTGGGCTTCGTGCGCTGGGCGGGCTCCTGGGCTTTCAATATCTTCGCCGACCTGTACCTCCTGTCCCGGGGCAAGAGGATGTCCAGGGACGTCATGAGCGGGCTGATCGCCGGCAGGAGGGACGTCTTCGTGCCGGTGATCGAGGACAATTGGGACGAGCTCGAGATGAAGGGATGGAAGGTCCTCATCGATCTCCTGAAGTTCGGGCCCAAGGACATGAGGATCGAGAATGTGCGCTACGTCTTCGGCAAGAGGGCCGAAGGGGAGTCTCACCTCAACCCCTGGGTGGCGGTCACCACCTTCAACCAGTGCGGTGCGTTGGGGAAAGCTCTCGCCAAGACCTACATGAAACTCAAAAGGCTCGAGTGAGGCCGCGGGCCCTCAGAGGTCCCCGCGTTCGAATCTCCAGGTTTTGACGCCTCCCGGCTCGAACATGAAGTCGGTGATCTCAGCGCCGGCCCGGTCCAGAGCCGCACTGACCTCAGGCTTCTTGTCGTACTTGCAGACGAAGTACATGAACCCGCCGCCGCCCGCGCCGGAGATCTTGCCGCCGATCGCGCCCGCGTTCATGGCGGTGGTGTAGAGCCTGTCGATGTGCTTGTTGGTGATCCTGTCGGAGAACTGCTTCTTGTACTCCCATGATTTGCACAAGAGCTTGCCCGCGAGATCGATGTCCCCCTCCTCGACCGCCCGGCCCAACTCCCTGGCCAGGATCTTGGATTTGTCAAGGGCGTCCTCGTTGGCACGGGTCTTGAACGATTCAACCTGGGATTCGATGATGTCGGCCGAGTCCCGCGAAATCTTCGTGTAACACAGCACCGATCTGCATTGCAGCTCGTCGATCACGTGCTCGTCGATGTCCGCCGGCACCACCCGCACCCCGTCGTTGTTGAAATCCAGGTAGTTGAAGCCCCCGTAGGCGGCCGCGTACTGGTCCTGCTTCCCTCCTTTGAGGCCGAGCACCTCCCTTTCCAGGTGGTACGACAACCGGGCCACCTCCTCCTTGGACATCCGGCGTTCCAGCCATTCGGAGATCACGGACACGATGGCGACCATCATGGTGGACGAGCCGCCCAAGCCGGATCCCGCCGGCACATCCGATTGGATCTTGATGCGGAACCCGCTGTCCAATTCGAAGTAGTTGGACACGGCCTTGGTGAAATCCATGTTGCCGTCCAGCTTCAGAGGCCCGTTCCTGATGGAGGTCTTGTACCGGCTGTTGCTGCCGCAGGTCTCCACGACCATCTCGTCCCCCTGCATCGGCGTCAGGACGCAATTGACGTACCGGTTGATGGTGGTGTTGAAAACGCATCCGCCCTTCTCGGAGGCATACGGATCCACGTCCGTGCCACCTCCCGCTATCCCTATCCTCAACGGCGCCCTGGATCTTATATACTCCGTCATGCCCCATCCCGTCCCGGTGATCTCGCAACCGTCCTTGTGATTCGACGACCAGTGCTCACATATCCCTGCGTGCGGTAATAAATCTTTCACCCCTTTATGCATGAAACACCGTCACGCGTCGCAATCGGGTCCTATGCGGATGCGGGCGGGCATCAGGTCCGAATGCGCTTGTATAAAATATCTGCATGGGCATCTACAGAGCCGGGAGAATGCAGACATGCACGTCATTTCGCTGATAGTCAAGAATGAATTCGGAGTCATGCAACGGGTCATGGGCGAATTCACCAGGAACAGGATAAACGTCGAGACGATCGTCGTCGGCAAATGCGAGCTTCCGGGCAAGTCCAGGATGGTTCTGTCGGTCATCGGAGCCGACTCCGCGGAGACGGCGATGGGCAGGCTCCAGAAGCTCCAGGATGTCTACGACGCGAAACTCGTCCCCGAATCCGGGCAATCCGCTTATGCGCTCATCTCCACCTCCAACGGCAACGTCGGCGTCGTCGGGGGCTCCTCGCAGGTCGAGGAGATCATCGAGCGCAGCGATCCCGACAGGTACGTCAAAGCGCTCAACGCGCTTTGAGGTCCGCGTTGCACGTTCATTCGAGGAAAAGGTCATAATATGAAGAAAACGGAATTCATCTGGTTGGATGGCAAATTTATGAGATGGGACGAGGCCAGGGTCCATGTCCTGGCCCATGCGTTGAACTACGGGACCGGCGTGTTCGAGGGCATAAGGGTCTACAACACGCCCGACGGCCCCGCGGTGTTCAGGCTCAAGGACCACGTCCGCAGGCTCCTGGACGGATGCAAGATGATGGGCATAGAGCCCGTGTTCGGCGGCAAGAAGTACGGATTCGACGAGATAATGGAGGCGATCAAGGAGACCGTCCGCAAGAACGAGGAGGTCGATTACGTCAAACCGTGCATCTTCCTGAGCGGCGAGGAGGTCGGGCTCAACCCCGTCAACGTCCCGGTCAGCATGGCCATCACCTGCATATTCATGGGCGCCTACCTGGGGAATGCGGGCACCGAGGGCGCCAAGCTGATCACCTCGTCGTGGCACCGGCCGGACAACCTCTGCTCGCCGGCAGGGTCGAAAGTCAACGGCACCTACGTGGCATCCTGCCTGGCCAAGAGGGAGGCGATTCGACAGGGCGCCAACGAGGCGCTCATGCTGAACGCATCCGGGCACGTGGCCGAGTGCACGGGAGAGAACATCTTCCTTTACAAGAACGGGCGGATCTACACCCCCGCGTCGGCCGAGAGCATCCTCGAGGGCATAACGCGCAACTCGGTCATCGAGATCGCCCGTGACATGGGATACGAGGTCGTGGAGGCCGAGGTCTCCAGGACGCAGCTCACCACCGCCGACGAGGTCTGGATGACCGGCACGGCCGCCGAGGTGGTCCCGGTCACGATGATCGACGGCAGGCCGGTCGGAGACGGGAGCATCGGCGAGGTCTCGAAGAGGATCCACACGATGTTCCACGAGGTCGCGCTCGGCAATGTCCCCGAATACGGCCGTTGGCTGGATTACGTCAACTGAGGGAGCACGCGGACGACATGGCTCCGGACTGCGAGGCGTGATGGAAGATGGCGGCGGACATTCCATTCACCATAGGGATATGCGCCTACAACGAGGCCGAGAACATCGAAGGCTCCATCCGCTCGGCGTACAGTCAGAGGCTCGACGGGTTCACCCATGCCGAGACGATCGTGGTCTCGGGCGCCAGCACCGACGGCACCGACGGCATCGTGCGGAGGCTCTCCGAGGAGTTCCGCTCGTTGCGTCTGATCAGGCAGGAGACGAGAGAGGGCAAGAACTCGGCCGTCAACCTGATCCTCGACAGCAAATCGACCGAGCTGATCGTCATCCTCAACGCCGACAACAGCTTCGTCGACGCGGACGGCCTGCAGAGGCTCCTCGAGCCGTTCAGGGATCCCGGGGTCGGCATGGTCGGCGGACATCCGCTGCCGACCAACGACCCGGGCTCGCTCCCGGGCTTCGCCGCGGTGCTGTTCTGGGAGATGCACCACCGGATCGCCCTGAGATCCCCCAAGATCGGCGAGCTGGTCGCTTACAGGGACCTCGGGTTCAGGCTGCCCACGCACCTGCAGTCCGACGAGGACCTGGTCCGGCTCAATCTGGAGGGTCTCGGATACACGGCAGTGTACGCCCCGGAGGCCAGGATCCGCAACCGCGGTCCCGAGACCGTCGCCGATCTGATCAAGCAGAGGACACGGGTGAACATCGGCCAATGCTACCTGCAGAAGCAGGCGGGTTACATCTCTCCGACCTGGGATGTCGGATTGCTTTACCAGGCCATGCTGGAAGCGGCCAGGATCCACGGGTTCCGGCCGTTCAAGATCGCGGCCACCGCGACGATCGAGGCCTATGCCAGGCTGAAGGCGAAGATGCATGTGGCATCCGACAGAGGCGATATGAATGTATGGGACCCGGTCGAGACCACGAAGAAGCTTTGAACCGTCCGCGGACCCGGGCAGGCCCGGCGGCCGGAGGCCCGATGCGATCGTCCTGATGTCGGTAGCCATCATCGCCCTGGTGCTGGCGGGCGGCATCGTCACCTACAATCCGGGCATCTATGTGTACGATGCCGAGGCCGAATGGCACGAGGGCGGCGTAGACTTCGAAGCGAGCTCGTCGGCGGGCAGTGTCTATGACGCGCTCCTGCTGGACAACCGCGGCGCCGTCTCCGTCACCGAGCTGTGGATCTACCTCGACGACGGCTACGACCGGTTCTTCGACGAGGTGGCGCAGCTGCCTGGGATGGTGCGCCAGGATCAGCGTTACTATGTGGAGCAATCAGTCAAGACCTTGGCCCTGAGAGGGTTCACCGAGGTGCGTGTATGCGACGCCGCCGCCTTGGCGGAGGTGGTGCAGGACCTCGCGGGGAGCGCCGGCGTCGGGATTCTCACCTACTCCTACGCCCTGCCGTCGGAGGTGTACGCCGGCGCTCCGGACGATCCGATCCTCGAATGGATCCATGCCGGCGGGACGCTCTACTGGGTGGGCTCCGAGATCGGAGGGTATTACACCGACGGCTCCGGACTGCACCGGGTCGCCGACGGCCAGACGCTGTTCCTGGGCAGGGAGTGCGTGAACACCGCCGGCGTCAGCGCCGCGACCGGCAAGACGGAGGCGGACGGGCTGACGGACGCGCTGTGCCTGTACAACGCCAACGTCCTGTTCGGCCTGGACACGTCCGGGTTGGACGACTGCCTCTCGCTGGGATTCGAGGAGTCGGGCTACTCGAGCATCGCGCTGGTCAGATCCGCGGACGGCATGGTCGTCGTGGTCGCCGGCAAACCCGACTACTACCGCACCGACGACCTGGCGCAGGTGATCGCGGCGGGCCTGACCTATTCCACTGTGCTCGTCGACTCGACGCGCGACGGCATCCGCGGGACGGCGAGCGGTTCCTTGGCATCCGACGGCGCGCTGACCGATCCCGCCCTCTACATATTCTTCGGCGGCCACTACCTTGTCCGGGGGGTGCTGTTCCGTGCCTGAGCCGCCCGCGCATCCGTTCCGGCGGACGGTCGACTGGCTGCTGTCGTCCGTGCACCCGTTGCTGCTGATCGTCGTGATCGGACTGGTCGTGAGGCTGGCGGTCATGCCGTTGATCGGCGCCTACGATTCCAATTATTGGGCGGTCATCGTCCGCAACCTGCAGGCAGGCGAGGGGTTGTACGGACTGGAAGGGTACTATTACACCCCGGTGTGGGGGTACATGCTGGGGGCGCTGTCGGCGGTCCAGACCATGCTCCTGGGCGTCGGCGAGCTGGGCACATTGGCCCTGGAGGCGTTGCAGCTGCCGGCCTTCTCCGACTCCGCTTCGATGGACGGGATGGCGCGGCTGCTGGCCGCCTTCTTCCCGATGACGGCGATGACCACCGACCTCGTCTTCAACTTCTCCCTGAGCATCATGCTGTTCGCCTTCGACATCGCCGCCGCCTATCTGGTGTACAGGCTGGTGTCCGAGATGACCGGCGACCGGCGTAAGGCCGTCGCCGGCTTCGCGCTGGTGTTCCTCTGCCCGCTGATCATCCTCACCTCCTCCGTCGACGGGATGTTCGACACCGTCTGCATCGTCATGACCCTGCTGAGCATCATGCTGCTGAGGCGGGGCAACACCTTCCTCGCGGGAGCGATGATCTCGCTGGCGGTGCTGACCAAGTTCTTCCCCCTGTTCATCTGCCCGCTGCTGCTCGCCTACGTCATCGCCAGGTACAGGGGCACGGGGGAGACCGCGAAGCATGTGCTGCTCGCCTTCGCGGGGATCGCGCTGGTGGCGCTGGCGGTGCTGATGCCGCAGATCCTGGAGGGCGACGTGATGTCCTGCTTCCGCTTCCTCACCGACCGGGTCTCGTCCGTGAACAAGATCTCGCTGATGCAGGTCGGGAGCATCGTACGCATCCTGGTCTACGCGCTGCTGGTGCCGCTGTCCCTGGCCTTCTCCTATCTGATCGTCAGGCGCGGCCGCGAAGAGGCGGACGGCCTGCTGCTCAAAGGGTGCCTGATGGTGTTCGTCGTCATGATGCTGTTCCCCGCGCCCGCGAGGTACCTGGTGTTCGTCATGCCGTTCCTGGTGTTCTTCCTGGCCGCGGGCGACCGCGGACTCCGTGTCGGCTGGATCCTGATCTCCCTCGGCGCGGTGCTCTTCGTCGTCGCGGGCTGCACGGCGCTGCTCACGAACATGGCGGTGTTCGCGGGTATGCCGTCCATCGAGGCGATGATGGCCGCCGCCGCGATGATGTACGACGGCGACCACGGGGCGGTCCCGTTCTTCGCGGTCTACGTCTCCGCCGCCGCCGTCCAGTACCTGGGGCTGCTGGCCGTCGTCCGGGCGGAATGGGGCGGGGCACTGGTCGAACGCGTCCGTGCCCGCTCCGGGAGACCCGCCCGATGACGGCGTCCGACCGTTTCTCGAACAAGGTGGCGATCAACATGGTCACCAACCTGGCGCGCACCGCGGTCACCGCGGTGATCGGCCTGGTGATGGTCCCGTTCTACATCGGCGAGCTCGGCATCGCCATGTACGGTATCATCCCACTGGCGGCATCGGTCACCGTGTACGTGATGGTCACCTCCGATGCGATCTCCGGCGCCGTGTCCCGGTACATGGTGATCGCCGTGCAGGGAGGCGACGGCACCGAGGTCGGCAAGGTCTACAGCACCTCGTACCTGAGCATGGCGGCGGCCGCGGCCGTGATCCTGCCCTTGGCGATGGTCCTCTCGTACGCGTCGCCGTACATCTTCAACATCGGCCCGGGGCAGGCGGCCGATGTCCAGACGATGTTCGCGATGGTGATGGTCTCGGCGCTCGTGCTGTCGGTCGCCACCTGCTACGACAACATCTTCGCCGCCCGCAACCGGCTGTACGTCGTGTACACCGTGCGCATCGTCCAGATCGTCGTCCAGGTGGCGCTGATCGTGGTCCTCTTCGCATGCACGTCCCCTTCCCTGGTCCACGTGGGGACGGGCTATCTGCTGTCATCTGTCGGGCTGTTCGTCACCATGGCGCTGCTGGCTCGGCGCCTCGAACCCGGATTGAAGGTACGACTGCGTCATTTCGACCGTGCGCTGATGAAGGAGATGATGGGCCTCAGCGCCTGGTCGAGCCTGGGCAACCTGGGGACGCTGCTGTTCATCCAGACCTCGTTGATCGTCGTCAACCTCTTCATGGGAGCGGCGGCGCAGGGGGAGTTCGCCATCGTGGTCAACATGGTCTCGATGATCAGCACCGCCTGTTTCTCGGTCACCGCGGTCTTCATCCCGGTGATCTACTACCATTACTCGCAAGGGGACCAGGCGCGGATCGGATACGTGCTCGGCCTGTTCACGAAATTCACGGGGCTGCTCATGGCGTTCCCGCTGGCGTTCCTGTGCGTGTACGCCGTGCCGATACTGACGATGTGGGTCGGTGCCGATTTCGCGCATCTCGCCTACCTGGTGATCCTGATGACGCCGGTGCAGGTGGGAACCTGCTCCACGCGCGTGCTGGAGGCGGTCCCGATCATGTTCAAGAGGGTGAGGCCGGTGGCGGCGTTCACGATCCTCATGGGTTTGTCGAACGTGGTGCTGGCCGTGACGGTCCTCGCCTTCACGGACTGGGGGTTCACGGGGGTCGCGCTGGCATGGGTGGCGTCGATGGCGGTCCTGCGGCTGGTGTTCCTGCCCGCGTATTCGGCGCGGCTCATGTCGGCCCCGGTCGCGGGGTTGGTCAAGCCGATGGCGCTGAGCTACCTGGGCTTCCTGATCCTGTGGGGCGCGGGATACCTGCTGAGCACGGTCTGGATGCCCGGTCAGACCTGGATCGACATCCTGCCGCTGTTCGTCGTCAGCATGCTCGCCTACATGCTGCTGATGTTCAGGTTCGGCCTGACGCGCGACGAACGCGGGGTCATGGCCGGTTTCCTGCCGGCGTCGTTGCAGAAGCATCTCGACAGGTGAACCCTCCCCCCTCAACGGTTATATACTAACAGGGATTAAGCCGGTCTGCTCTTTAAGAGCCGATGAATGATGACGGTGGTTTCACCGGAAAGAGGTAATTAAAATGTCTGTATTTGTAAAATTCGAGACTCCCAAGGAACTTTCCGACAAAGCCTACTCCCTCGCGGAGATCGCAAGGGACGGCGGGAAGATCAAGAAAGGAACGAACGAAGTCACCAAGGCCGTCGAGCGCGGCGACGCCTCGATCGTGATCATGGCGGTCGACGTCGACCCCCAGGAGATCCTCGCGCACATGCCCGCATTGTGCGAGGAGAGGAACGTACCCTACGTGTACGTCCCCAGCAAGGCCGAGCTCGGCAACGCCATCGGACTCGAGAAGCCCACGGCTTCCATCGCGATCCTCGATGTCGGCAAGGGCAAGCCCATATGTGACGAGATCGCCCAGGCAGTCAAATCCCTGAAGAGCTGAAGGTGAGCTGAATGGTTAGCATCGACAGCATCCCCTCCGAGGTCGTCGAGATCATCGGACGCACCGGCATGACCGGTGAGGCCACACAGGTCAAGGTCCGTGTACTGGACGGCCGCGACAAGGGGAGGATAATCACCAGGAACATCATGGGTCCTGTGAGGATGGGCGACATACTCATGTTGAGAGAGACCTCGAGAGAGGCCAGAAAACTCGGGATGGGCAGGTGAATCGCATGGTTGAAGAGAGGAAATGCTCGTTCTGCGGCCAGGTGATCGAACCCGGAACCGGCAAGATGTACGTGAAGAAGGACGGGACCGTCCTTCATTTCGACGCCAACAAGTGCTACAAGAACATGATCCTCATGAAGAGGGTGGCCAGGACCACGGCGTGGACCGAGAAGGCGGCGATCGAGAAGGATGCCCGCAAACGGGCCAGAGAGAAGAAGGAGTGAGTCCGGATGGTCATGGAGAAGACATATCTGATGGTCAAGCCCGACGGCGTCCAGAGGGGATTGTGCGGAGACATCGTCTCCCGCTTCGAGCGGAAGGGCCTCAAGCTCGTCGCGATGAAGCTGATGCGGATCCCCAGGGAGGTCGCCGAGAACCACTATGGCGAGCACAAGGGGAAGGGATTCTACGGCTCGCTCATCGACTACATCACCTCCGGCCCCGTGCTGGCGATGGTGTGGGAGGGCGACAACGCGGTCGCGGTCTGCAGGAACATCATGGGCAAGACCAACCCTCAGGATTCCGCCCCGGGCACGATCCGCGGCGATCTCGGGATGGTCACCGGCGTGAACCTGATCCACGGATCCGACTCGCCCGAGTCGGCGACGAGGGAGATCGGGATCTTCTTCAGACCTGAAGAGCTCCTGTCCTACGACAGGACCATGGACAAGTGGATCTACGAGTGATCCCGCATCGCGGGAGGGGGGCCTCCGTGCCCCCCGTACCGCATCTTACGGCGGCAGACGCATGACACGGGCGCATCGCGGGTTCTGCGCAATGTTTTATGATGCGTCAAGGCATCATCGTATGCAACAGGTCGATACGATGGGAGTCTGCAGGCAGATCGCCGCCATCGGGTCCGCACGCACGGACGATGGCGCCGTCCGGGAGGCATGAGGGTGTTCAGCATAGGGGATTGGATGTACGACGTCTTCGGCCCGTACGGGGCCTGGGGGATCCTGGTGTTCGTCTTCCTGATCTTCTTCATCGACGCGGTCGTCTTCCCGACTCTTCCGGAACTGTTCTTCATCATCGCGTTCATGTACGATCCCACGGTCCCTTGGGGGGCGGCGATACTCTGCACGGCGGTCGTCGCCGAGATCGCCGGCATCGGCCTGCTGTACGCAGTGGTCGAGAGGATCCGCATACCGAGGAGGATCAAGGCCGTGGCCGACCGCTATGTCGATTTCCTCGTCGTCAGTGACGAGAGGATCCTGCTGGTCAACCGCGTCGCGCCGATGATACCCTTCGCGGGGGCGTTCATCAGCATCATCGATTCATGGAGGATCGGCAGGGCGCTGTCATACGTGGCCCTGGGCTGCCTGCTCAAGTACGGGGCGATCATGCTGATGAGCTCGTTCTTCTACGCCTATTTCAGCGGACCCGACGCCCAGAGCATCACGCTGATCTTCATCGTCGCCGTCATCGCGCTCAGCATGGCGGCCGCCTTCATCAAGAGGAAGAGGACGGGGCTGGTCGCATGAAGGTCGTCGACGTCAACCCCTACTTCTACCCGTTGAAGGGCGGTATCGAGCACCGCATGCACCTGATCGCCAAGGAGATGGTCTCGCGCGGGCACGAGGTCACGATACTCACGGGACGTCTGAAAGGCACCGAGCCGGAGGAGACGACCGCCGACGGCTACCGGGTGATCAGGCTGCCGTCCCGCCTGATCAACATCTACAACCCTCCGTACATCACCTCGGACGGCGTGTTGGAGACGCTCGAGGACCTCGACGCCGACATCGTCAACTTCAATTACAGATGGGCGCCGTCGTACAGCCGGGACCTCGGCAGGTACGGTGGCAAGAAGATCTTCACCTTCCATAACATGTGGGGGGAGGGAGTGGGCATGCAACGGGTGCTCTCGGAGATCAACGACAGCATCTTCAGACTGTCCCTCGACACCTTCGACCACATCATCAGCGTCAGCGACCACGTGCGCGACGACCTCGTCAGGAGAGGCATACCGCCCGAGATGGTGACCACCGCCAAACCCTGTCTCAGCCTGCTGCCCGAACCGGGTGCCGGGGAAGGGGACTTCATCCTCTCGCTCGGGAGGCTGGTGCGCACTAAGGGCATCGACCGTTTGATCGAGGCGATGGAGGAGGTGGACCATAAACTGATCATCTGCGGTAAAGGTCCCGAGGAGCAGAGGCTCCGCAAGATGATCGACAAGCGCGGGTTGGAGGACAGGATCGAGCTGCGCGGCTGGGTCTCCGAGGAGGAGAAGGCGCGCCTGATGGGCTCATGCAAGCTGTTCGTGATGCCGTCCCGCTACGAATCATACGGTCTGGCGGCACTCGAGGCGATGTCCTACGGCTGCCCGATCGTCTGCACCGACGTCGACGGCCTGCCGGGCACGGTGTGCGGCGGCGGGCTGTACGTGCCGCCCGACGACCCGCAGATGCTGTCCCGGGCGCTCAACGCCCTTCTGGGGGACGAGGCGATGAGGCGGAAGCTGGGGGAGAACTCCAGGGCGGTCG
>JAAYAP010000060.1 GCA_012719315.1 Methanobacteriota archaeon | reverse complement strand
ATGCACGAGGCCGTTCAACCTCTCCTGATAACAGGGATTTTACTCTGATACAAATAGTTTGTGTGCGAGAACCGACACGATGATACGGTCGGTGCAGGATATGGTACATGCACCCGCTATCCGGACGGCCGTGTTCGGAATCGCTTCCGCCTCCGGACCTGGTCGTCGCGACGGGATCGTCCGGCCGGAAGGACGGAGTTCCCGTCCGTGCCCGTGACGCCGCCTCGGAGACGCGGGTCTGCAGAGGCGCAATCGATAATAACACGGATGACGGTCCTAATCCCATGGCTTACATCAAGAACCTCCCGCACAAGGACATCTTCAGACTGGCCGACCAGGTCGCCGTACAGAATGGCCAGGTGGTCAGCAAGACCGTGGCGCAGAACAACGCGGTCAGCCTCACGATCTTCGCCTTCGACAAGGGCGAGGAGATCAGCACCCACGAATCCAAAGGCGACGCCATGGTCACCGTCCTCGAAGGCAAGGGCAGATTCACCGTGGAAGAGGATGTGTTCATCCTCAACGAGGGCGAGAGCCTGATCATGCCGGCCGGGAAGCCGCACTCCGTTCACGGGGAGGAAGCCTTCAAGATGCTGCTGACCGTCGTCTTCCCGCGCGAGAGGAACGTCACCGGGATCGAGTGAGCGGAGACCGTTCGGAACCGGTCACGCCGCATAGGGGATCGCCGACATCCCCGGCCCACGGCCGCGGAGATACGGATCCCCGGTTGTCTCGGAGACCTGTGCCGGATCGGTGCGAGGCGCCGAGCCGGCATGGAGCCGTCCGGAGGAGCGGAGCCTGCGCATGGGCGACGGCCGGATGGACGGTGGCGCCGTCCTCGATCGTTCTGAGGCCTTGTCCGCATCCGCCCCCGGAGGGGGAGAACGGACGAATGGAGACGAAGGATAGACGGAAGACAGGGGAAGCATACGGGAAACGCTCGGAGAGTCGGCAGAGGACAGGTCGATCATCAAGTCCGTGCACCGGAAGGACATGCACGGGATCGTCCGTATCGGACGGGATACGGCGGCGATGAGGGACGAGAGCCCCATCGCAGCATCCAGGTCATGCCATCGGCCGTGAAGGGATCGTCGGATGGCGACGAACACACGTGAAGAACGAAGACAGAGGTCCTGAATCCGGGAACCTCTCTAGAACATGGAGCGGTTGACAGAGTCTGGTGGGCCCGCCCAGATTTGAACTGGAGTTTCATGCACCCCAAGCATGGAGGATACCAAGCTACCCTACGGGCCCTGTTGTCTTATCTTGGATAATAGGTTTTATATAAAAGGTTTATCAGGGGATCAGCCCAGAGGCGCGATCTCCCCGATGAGGTCGGCATGGGATATGATCATCCTGCGGCAGCAGTACCGATCGAATCCCATGTCATCCAGGACCTTCGCGGGCTCTTCGCCCATGCCGACGCGCTTCACGTACTCGGGGTAGGCCGAGCCCACCACCTTCCCGCATGTGAAACATCTCACCGGTATGATCATGGAATCTCCTTAACGGTACGACTTCTGCTTCTTCGCACGCGCACCGTGTCCGAGCGGGTTCTTCGGCAGCTTCCTCCGGTCGTCGTTGACCATCAGCGACCTGTCGTACGCTCTGAACACCGCCTCGAGCTCCTCGTCCTCGTAGAACTCGACCAGTCCCTTGGCGACCGCCGTCCTTGCGGCCGCGGCCTGTCCCATGATGCCGCCGCCGTCGAGGGTGATGGAGATGTCCACACCGGCGACCTTCTCGGGCACCAGTTCCAGGGGCTCGAGGATCTTGAGCTTGGCGAGCTCGGGGGTGTAGAGCTCCAGCGGCACCTTGTTGACGGTCACCTTGCCGGTGCCCTTCCTGACCGAGGCCCTCGCGAGGGCCGTCTTCCTCTTTCCGCTTGTGTTAACGCAATCCATAAGATCACCTCACCTTCGATCCCAGGAATTTGGAGACGGCTCCCAGGGTCGTGTATTTGCCGGTTATCTCTCTGACCGCCTCTTCCGGTCTGACCTTCTCGCAATCGGCGAACTGCTTGGGCGTGCCCACGAACACGTGGAGCCTCCTGTAAGCGTCCCTGCCGCTGGTGGTGGTCCAGGGGATCATGCCCCTGACGCTCCTCTTGAACACCAGATCCGCCCTGCGCGGATAGAAGGGTCCTTTCCTCTTGGTGGCGTCTCCGAGGTCGATCCTCATCTTGAACCGCTCGAAGATCATATCCCTCTCCCCTGTTATGATCAGGGATTCCGCATTGAGGACGACGACCTCCTCGCCGTCCATGATCATCTCGGCGACGTTGCTGGCAAGCCTGCCGTAGATGAGATTCCTTCCGTCGATAATCGTAACCATCCGGGATCACCTCAATATCCTGACCTTGGTCCCCTCGGGGTTGGACTCCATGAGTTCCCTGAGGGTCACGGTCTCGCCGCCGGCCGCCCGGATGCCCTTCTTCGCCGCCTCCGAGAAGTCGTAGGCCGCGACGGTCAATCTCTTCGTGATGCTTCCTGCCGCGAGGACCTTGCCGGGGACGATGACCGTCTCTCCGTCTTTCGCGTGCAACTCCAGTCTGCTAAGGTTCGCCTCGGCCCAGTTCCTCCTGGGGCTCTCGAGCCTGAGTGCGATGTCTCGCCAGATGGGAGCTTCCGTCTCCCTGCTCTTCGCCTTGAGATCGAAGATCAGGGCGACAAGCTGGGGGTTTGTCTTCGTTGTGCTCATATTTCTGACTCTCCCGACATTGGGTAACCGTCGTAAGTGTATCTTGTTTATAAAACTATCATCGGAGGCCGCCGGGACCGTGCCGGCCGCGGCAACGGGCCCCGCCTCCGTTCTCCGGCGCCTATGGCCTGGAATAGATTTAATAGCAACCCCATCTTACGGTTAGAACGCCGTGATACCATGATAAGATTCGGACCCGCCGGTATTCCGCTGTCCTGCAAGGGGCGCACTTTGAAGGATGGCGTCGAGGATGTGCACAACCTCAGCCTGAGCGCCCTCGAGATCCAGATGGTCAGGGCGACCACCCGCAGGAGGTACCCCGAGGACGATGAGCTGGGGCTTCTGCTGCGGGAGGTCACCGAGGACTTCGCGATCGAGGCCTACCGGGACGACGGGATACTGCCTCCCGACGAGCCTCTGGACGAGGAGGACGAGCTCGTCTGCTTCCAGTCGGGGATCACCGAATCCTTCGGCGAGTTGGACGGGGTCGGGCGCATGGCGAAGAGGCTCGATGTCGAGATGTCGATCCACGCCCCGTACTACATGGACCTGGGTTCGAACTCGGACCTCACCGCGGACTGCATGGACTCCGTCAGATACGCGGGGATCATCATCGACGCGCTCGGCGGCGGCATCGTGGCGACGAACCTCGGACTCTACACCGGCAGACTCCCCGAGGAGGACATCGACGCCAACATCTACGAGAACGTCTCCGATTTGATGGATTGGTGGCAGGAAGCCGGGCTGCGGCCCAAGCTCGGCGTGGAGGTCACCGGGCAACCCTCGGTGTTCGGCTCGCTCGACCAGGTGCTCGACCTCTGCTCGAGCATCGACGGGCTCGTGCCCGTGATCAATTTCCCGCACCACCATTCCCGCACCGGCGGCTCGTTGGTCGAGGCGGAGGACTTCGAGGACCTGATCAAGCAGATCGAGCCGTATTACAGCGGCAGCGGCATCTACATGGCCTTCTCGGGCGTGGAGCATGCCGACGGCTGCGAGAGGAAGCTCACGCCGATCAAGAAGGGCGACCTGCGCTTCGAGCCGTTGGCCGAGACCCTCTGCGAGATCCAGCCGGATGCCACGGTCATCTCCTGCTCCCCGCTGCTGGAGCACGACGCCATGTACATGCGCCTGATCAACGAGCGGGTGCTGAGCAAGCGCGTCGCCAGGAGCATCAAGGAGAGACGCAAGGCGGAGGCCGCCGCGACCGAGGAGTGAGACGTGGACGACAACATCGGCTACATCAATGACTGCTGCCGGCAGGCGGTGGAATCCGTGCCGCGCGACAGCATCGACGCCCTCCTCGACCTCATCCCGGCGGCCGAGAGCATCTTCATCTACGGTTCCGGGAGATCGGGTCTGATCGGGCAGCTCTTCTCGATACGCCTGGTCCAGCTGGGATTGGACGTCCACTTCGTCGGCGACATGACCACGCCGATCATCGGCCGCAACGACCTGACCATCCTGATCTCCAACACCGGCTACACCTTCTCCGTCGTCCAGACCGCCGAGATCGCCCGCCGCATCGGCTCGCATGTCGTGGCGGTCACCTCGTCGCCCTCGAGCAAGCTGGCGCACATCTCCAATTCCAGGATCGTCCTGACGATCCCCAAGGACTGCCGTTCGGCCGCGATCGCCCCGCTGGGCACCATCTTCGAGGACAGCATCCTGCTGTTCTTCGACGCGCTCGTGCCCGAGCTGATGAAGAGGCTGGGCGTGACCGAGGACGACATGCGCAGACGGCACGCGATCTGGGTCTGAACTCAGTCGGAGCCGAGGACGACGATCATCGCGGCGTCCTCCTGGACGCCGTCGCGGCAGCGGAAGACCCTGAACTCGCCGTCGGCGGGATCGATGACCGCCGCGAAACCCGGATCGTCGCCGAAGATGCCCGTGTGCGTCCTGATGTCCGTCTCCGACAGGTAGCATCCGAACCCCGGATGCGAGTGGTACCAGCCGACCACCGTCTCCCCGGCGCAGCGGTCGATGCTCTCGAAAAGACCTTCCAGGCCGTCCCTGCTGAACCTCACGCTGCAATCGTCGGCGTCGAGGGCGGCGGTCGCCGTGTCGGCGACGACGGCGTAGACGCCTTCGTCGTCGCGGAAGAACGTCCCCATCATCAGACCCATGATCTCCCTGCCTTCGAGATGGCCCGCGTCCGCGTGGTCGGTCATCGCGATCAGCGCGTCCTCGGCGATGAACAGCCCGACCCCCGGCACTGTGCGCGGCCGGTGCGCCGGAACGGTGTCGGCGGCGTCCACCACCTCAGGCACGGCCGTCACCGAAGTTGATGCTGGCATCGAACCGGGGACGGTTCTCCGCATACCAGCGCGCCGCCCGCATGCAGGAATCGGTGCCGTACGGGCTCTGTGGGTTGGGATCGGCCAGCAGCTGCTCCACGCCCTTGACGAACGACAGCAGCGACGAGCCGAACGACCAGTTGTCCAGAATCTTGACGCAGACGTGCCCTCCGTCGGCCGGATCCATGATGTTCGGATGGAAGATCGGCGTCTGCCAGCGCGCCCGGGGGCGCTCGTACGGGTACTCCGAGGAGATCGACATGATGAATGCATGGTTGTCGCCCGTCTCGTCCGCGGAGACGCGGGCGGAGGCGTTGGACAGCCCGATGCGGATCTCGATCGGGAACACCGCGTCCTCCGGGATCGTGCCGATGCCGATCCCCAGGTAATCGTCGAGGTCCCGAACCTCGTTGTTCAGCCTGCGGATCAGGACCTGCCTCACCAGGCCCATTCAGATCCCGCCTTCGGGATCGGGGATCATCTCGATCACGTCGTCCTCCGACAGGTTCGCCTCGTCGACGGTCTGCCCCCGGTTCAGGAGCTTCGGCCCCT
>JAAYAP010000059.1 GCA_012719315.1 Methanobacteriota archaeon | reverse complement strand
CATCCAATCCATCGGCGCCGACCTCGAGGATGATGACATGGCGGCCGTGAGGTCGCTGGCCGACACGCTCTCCGGGATCTACGATGACCGCAGGCGGACGGAGGAGTACATCGACGGCCTGGTCGCCGATCTGTGCCCGAACCTGTGCGCGGTCCTTGGAGGACCCCTGTCCGCGAGGATGATCTCGTTGGCCGGGGGGTTGGAGAGGTTGGCATCGCTGCCGTCTTCGACCGTCCAGCTGCTTGGAGCCGAGAAGGCCATGTTCAGGCATCTGCGCTCCGGCAAGAGACCGCCCAAGCACGGGATCATCTACCAGCACCCCGACGTGCACGGATCCCCTTATTGGCAGAGGGGGAACATCTCCAGGGCATTGGCCGGCAAGGCCCTCATCGCGGCGAAGATCGACGCATACAAGGGGGAGTACAGGGGCGACGATCTGAGGAGCGAATTCGAATCGCGTCTCGCGGCGATACGGGAGCGGTACCCCGCACCGCCCAAGAAGAAAACCAAGAGCAAAGGCGGCGGCAGACGCAAAGGCGGCGGCGGCAACCGGAAGGGGACTGGCGGCAGGTGAAAATATATTTAACCATGGGTTCGATGAGGTTGACAGATACCATGCAGTCGATCGGTATGTTCGGACCTGAGGCCCTGATGCAGACATCAGGATGCAACAAGCGGATAATCACGGCGTGAGTAAACAAGGAAGTAGATATCATGTGGGAGACCAAGGAAATCAGGGAATTGAAAGTCGGAAGATACGTGAACATCGATGATTCGCCATGCAAGATCATCTCGATAACCATGTCCAAACCCGGCAAGCACGGATCGGCGAAAGCGGCCATCGAGGCCATAGACCTCTTCACGGGCTCCAAGAAATCCTTGAACGGCCCGGTCAGCGCGAAGATCCAGGTCCCCCAGATAGACAAGAGGAAAGGGCAGATCGTCTCCATACAGGGCGACGAGATCCAGATGATGGACCTCGAGACCTTCGACACCTTCTCGATGATCGTCAACCCGGACCACGAGTGCGTCGTCGAAGAGGGCGCCGAAGTCATGTACGTTGTGGCCATGGGCCGGAACAAGCTCCTTTGAGGCGGTCGTGTGGCATACGGACTCTCATACGCCGGTGCGGATTCGGACTATGATTCCGCAGATGCAGTGATAATCGGAGTGCCGTACGATCATACCGCCAGTTTCAAAGCCGGCGCCAGGGAGGCGCCGTTCGCCGTGAGGCGGGCATCCTACAATTTCGAGGAGATCCATTTCGAACACGGACTGGATCAGCCCCGTCTCGCGGTCCACGACTACGGGAACTGCGACGATTTCGTGTTCCCGGAGGATATGATCGAAGAAGTGAACTTCGCCGTGCAGCCGGCCATACGTGACGGCAAGTTCACCGTCGCCATCGGCGGCGAGCATTCGATCACCATACCCATCATCCGGAGCCATGAGCGGGATGGCATCGCGCTCATCACCGTCGATGCCCATCTGGACTCCAGGGACGAATACATGGGAAGCCCCCTCAGCCATGCCTGCGTGACCAGGCGGGCGGCGGACCATCTCGGTTTGGACAACGTCTACGCGCTGGGCGTCCGTGCCGCGGGTGCGGAGGAACTCGACCGGGAGGATGCCGTGCCCTTCGTCTCATCCTACGACATCATGGACCGAGGCGCGGTCTGGGCGATGGAGAAGGCCCTGGAGGCGGTCAGCAACGAACGCATCTACCTCTCGATCGACATCGACGGCATCGATCCCGCTTACGCCCCCGGCACGGGAACGCCGGAACCGTTCGGTCTGGCCCCCATCGACGTCAAGAGGATGATCGGCGCCGTCGGCGAACGCTTGGCGGGATTCGACGTGGTCGAGGTCTGCCCTCCGGCGGATCCGTCCGGCATAACCTCGGTGCTCGCGGCCAGGCTCATCAACGAGGCCCTGGCTGTCTACGCCCGGCACAACCGTTCCTGATCCTTTCAATGCATGTTGCCGGGGTCGAGGTAATCGGACACTGCCGCCTCGAACTTATCCGCCCTCGTCCGCGCCACATCCCCGTCCTTGGATTCAGAATAGATGCGGAACGCCGGTTCGGTGCCCGACGCCCTCGCCAGGACCCATCCGTCGTCGTAGATGAATTTCAGGCCGTCCGTGTCGTCGATGGTCGCGGATCCGCCGATGCCCTCCAAGT
>JAAYAP010000058.1 GCA_012719315.1 Methanobacteriota archaeon | reverse complement strand
TACCCGGCCATCATGGAGACCCACTTCGGCGGATCCCAGAGGTCGAACGTCGCCGCGGCCACCACCGGTATCGCGACCGCGTTCGCCACCGGTAACGCCGACTGCGGTGTCAACGGCTGGTACCTCTCGATGCTCCAGCACAAGGAGAGGTCGGGCAGGCTCGGATTCTACGGATACGACCTCCAGGACCAGTGCGGTTCCGCGAACTCCTTCAGCTACAGGTCCGACGAGGGCCTGCCGATGGAGCTCAGGGGACCGAACTACCCCAACTACGCGATGAACGTCGGGCACCAGTCCGGATATGCGGGTATCCCCAAAGCGGCACACGCCGCCCGCGGAGACGCATTCTGCGCCAACCCCTTCATCCGCGTCGCCTTCGCCGATCCCAGCTTGGTCTTCGACTTCGCCAACATCACGAAGGAGATCGGTCGCGGCGGTCTCAGGGAGTTCGTCCCTGCCGGCGAGAGATCCGCGGTCATCAAGGGCTGAACTCCATGAACAAAGGGGATATCCTCAAGTACATGCCGACGTCGACGGTCGGGAAGGTGACGGAGATCAGGGAGAAGGACGGCAAGGTCTGGGCAAGACTGGACGTGACCGACCTCTACTACGACGTCTCCCGTCTGGTCCCGGCCGACGCCTCGGAGTACAAGGATGTCTCCTTCAAGGAGCAGGAAGCCCCCGTCGACGACTACAAGAAGAAGGGTCTGCCCGTCGACCTCGATGCAGAGATGCAGAGCGAAGTGGACATAGCCGACTTCATGCCGTCCGGCGGCGGATGATCCAAACCATTTAACCAATCTTCTTACCCCTCCCGCGGGAGGGGACGCCTTTTCTCAAAACAACCGTGTCCGCGGAAGCCCGCGGACGGATGATGCGGCCGGAACGGATGCGTTCAGCGGCCGATGTTCAGGACGCGGGCGCCGATGCGGGTCGGATCCATGGTGGCGACCTCGAGGCCGGGCACGACCGCCCTGACGCAGGGGATGCCGACATCCTCCCTGGTGAGGTCGGCGACGGCGACCAGGTCGAAACCGGCTCCGACCAGGTGCTCCAGGACGATCTCGATGTCGTCGAGCACGTACGGCGTCGCCAGATCCGGCAGGTCCTCCAAGCGGACGGTGCGATCGAGTTCGCGGTACCAGAGCCGGTTGATCGATTTCATCCGTTCGTAACCCAGCTCCAGGGCGCGCTCGCGTTGCGCCGTGTCGACCTTGCGGCCGTGGCGGTGGGTGGTCCGGCTCTGCGCCACCTCGGTGATCGCCCTCACGCAGGCGATCTCCGGATCGAGATGGGTGCCGGCGCCCACGGTCAGCATCTCGGGGTCCTCGGTGCGCACGTCGTCGGCTGCCGCGCCGATCGTCGTGATCCCGATGTCGCTGGTCAGGTCCTTCAGGTGGATCTCCACCCCGGCCGCCGCGAACCGCTCCAGGAGCCTTCCCGGCACGGAGTCCTCGGCCACGGTCACATCGGCGTTGGCGACGCACCGCTCCTCGGCGATCGACCAGGCATCGCGTTCGATCAGCTCGAGCAGCGAATGCAGTATCGCCTCCTCGACGGTGTTGCCGGTGGCGAGGCCGTTGGTGTGGTAGCCGAACAGCTGCAGGTCCGAGTCGCCGCGGTAGGGGTAGAAAACAGCGCATGACGGGATCCACACGGGCGAGCCCCTGAGGAGCTCGTACCCCTCGGTCCAGGCGATCTCCGCATCCCTGTAGTAGCTCAGGGTGTTGACCGGCAGGATCAGATCCGCGGGGTCGATGGTCAGACCGACCTCGGCCGCCTGCGCATAGGTGCCGTAGACGACCTCGTCGGTGTCGCGCCGCTCGGCGCTGTACCGCTCCATCGCCTCCATCAGCCCCGAGGCCAACGCCTGCTCTGCGGTCGCCCCCTTGCCGTTGTAGTACTTGCCGGCCGGGGCATCGGGTCGGCCGATGGAGAACACCGGTATGCCGATGTCGTCGGTCGCCGTGATGTCCTCCGGTCCGTCCATGCCCGCCGCGGCGAGCAGGGGGAGCACGCGGTCTATGGTCTCCTCGGGAGGCACGGTCCGGATCCCGGTGCCGGGAGAATACTTGGGGCAGCGGCCGAGTCTCATCTCACACCCCGTCCGATCCCGATCGGCTCTGATGGGGCATCGCCTTCAATCCCTGTTGAAAGCGATGAGTATCGATGCCAGTCTGGCATCGTCGTCGTATCCCATGTACTTCCGCATCATCAGGTCGCAGGTGGGAGCCGGGCTGCACGAGATGACGTCCTTGCATCCGGCCTCGCCGTCGAGTTCGGGGAACGGCACGGGAGGCATCACGAAATGCTCTCCGCCCCGGACCTCCACATGAGGGAACACCACGAAGGCATCCGACAGCCAGGCCACATCCTCCCGATTCATGTACTCCTTGGAGGTCCATGGGAACACCTCGACGCCCATGGTCTCGCCCTCGCCCGACTTCAGCACCACGGTCGGTTCCGGAGGCGGTCTAAAACGGGGGTCCTTGATGATGCAGATGACCGAATCCCGTTCCAAAGCCTGGGTGAAACCTTGGTTGTCGACGGTGATGTCCCCTGCGGCACGGACCTTGGATTCCTCCTCCCGCATCCTCTCGAGGATATCATCGTCCAGATAGAAGGCGTGCACCACACCCCTCAGCTTGCGCACGATCTCCAATGGTTTGTCGATAGCTCCGTCTGTCATTGCCGTATGAATCCTTTCGGAGGTATAAACATATAACGCAGTCATCCGTCGTCATTCGATGACGAGGTTGACATCGCGTTTGATCCCCAACCCGCTGGCCGCCTCGGCCGCCTTGACCATCGCGCAGGGGACGGGGCAGGCCAGGTGCTTTATGGCCAGGCTCGCGGCCTTGTATATCTCCGAGTCGGAGTACGTCCTCTCGATCTCCTCGTACGGGGACAGCGGCGGGAGCGAGTCCACCAGCGCCCTGACGCTCTCGCACTCGGTCTGCACTTCGAAGACGACGTTCATGTCGTCGTCCATGGTCGCGGTGATCACGGTGGTCATCTTGCACGGGCCCGGTTCGACGGTGACTCTGCAGCCTCCGTCCATCATTCATCACTCCTCAGTCTGATCAGATTATTGACGCCCGCCATCGAGCGGATGTCGACGACGCCGATCGCGGCGATGATCCTGTTGTCCAATTCGATCGGCGTGACGATGACCTTGATCCCTTTGTAGGGTCCGGAGGTGGCGATCTTGCGGATGGTCGTGCCCACGGTGATCACCTCTTCGAGGACAGCCCCGGTGTACGCGTTGTCGATCACCGTGCCGGATTCGATCCTGATGCCGAGGTTGTCCCTGCTCTTGGCGCAGACGGGGAGGCCTCCCACCAGGTCGTGGATGGCGAATGCCAGCGAGATCAACTCGTTGCCCGTGCTCCTCTCGGTGAGCACGCCCTCGAGATCCCTGTTTATGCGCAGGCCGCCGATCAGCTCCAGACCGGCGGTCACGGCGCCGATCTCCGCCGCCCGGCGGTCGGGGGCGGTGCCGATGATCAGGACATCGTCGTCTTCGACGGCGAACAGGTCCCGTATCCCGGCCTCGACGTCCGGGTCCACCGCATGCTCGGAGCCCGGGAAGAGGATATCCCCCTTGGAGCATACGAGCGTGGTCGCACCCACGGCGCCGGCTTTGATCGCGCAGTCGCGCTCCTCGCAGCCGTAGGTGACCTTGGAGGCCATGCCCGGCACACGGACGATGCAGTCCGCCTCCCCGATCGTCAGACCGTCGAGGTCGATGTAGCGGACTTCCATGTACGCCGACCTCCAGCACTCCTTGCCTTCCGAGGTCATGACGACACCGGTCTTGTTGATGGTCACCAAACCGTTATCCTGCAACATGTTCAGGATCGACCTGGTGCTGCCCTCGCCGATCTCCAGCTTCGTCGCCAGCCGTTTCCGGCCGATCGGGCTGGATTCGTTCAGATGGCAGAGGGATTTCCAGACATGGTAGTCCTTGAATTTGGGTATGGGCCCGCCGAGCCTGGGGCCGCGTTGCAAAGTCATATGGATGGTTATCACATCCATCGATATAAACATGATGCGGCCGCGGTCGGCCCCGTCCAGAGGCCCTCTGCCGGCGGCGTCCGGGTCGGCGGCGGACCGTCTCCGCATCGGCCGCTATTAGTTTATATGTACGTAAACACTCACACGCTGCATGGCAAAAGCGGTTGACCTCCTCGTCATCGAGGATGTGACAAAGAAATTCAACGGCAGGACGGTGCTGAAGAACATCAGCGCCACGCTCAAAACCGGCGGCATACTGGGTCTGATCGGCAAGAGCGCAGCCGGCAAGAGCGTACTCATCCACATGTTGAGGGGAACCGAAGAATACCGACCCGATTCGGGACGGGTGCTTTACAACGTCAACGTCTGCCCCAAATGCGGCAACGTCGACCTCCCGTACCCGGAAGTCAAATGCACGGCATGCGGTTCCAAATGCGAGACCCGCATGGTCGATTACTGGTCGCTGAAGGAGTTCGACCCCCTGAGACTGGCGGTCAAGGGGCGCATCGCGATCATGCTGCAGCGCACCTTCGCCCTGTTCGGGGACATGACCGTCGTCGAGAACGTGCTCGAGGCGGTGCCCGAGAGTACGCCCGACAAGGTGGAGAAGGTGATCGAGCTCCTCGAGTTCGTCAACATGACGCACAGGACCACGCACATCGCCAGGGACCTGTCGGGCGGCGAGAAGCAGCGGGTGGTCATCGCCAGGCAGCTGGCCAAAGAACCCCTGTTCTTCCTCGCCGACGAGCCCACCGGGACGCTGGACCCCAACACCGCCAAGCTGGTGCACAAGCGGCTCGTGGAGTACGTGCGGGAGAACGACATCTGCATGATCTTCACCTCGCACTGGCCCGAGGCCATCGAGGAGATGGCGGACCACGCGATCTGGCTGGACGCGGGCGAGATCGTCGACGAGGGCAAGCCCCGGGCGGTCTGCGAGGGGTTCATGGAGGGATACAGCTTCGAGAAGGGGGATGCGCATGAACTCGGGGACCCGATCATCGAGCTCAAGGACGCGCAGAAGCATTTCTTCTCGGTGGTCAGAGGCGTGGTCAAAGCCGTCAACGGCGTGACCTTCGATATCAAGGAGAACGAGGTCTTCGCCCTGATCGGCCTCTCCGGGGCCGGTAAGACGACGACGTCGAGGATGATCGCCGGCATGTCCCCGGTCACCAAGGGGACGGTCAAGGTGAGGATCGGCGACGATTGGGTCAACATGTCCGAGGAGGGCTTCGCCGGCAAAGGCCGCGCCACGCCCTACATTGGGTTCCTGCACCAGGAGTTCACGCTGTATCCTTTCGACACGATCCTGCAGAACCTCTCGACCTGCATCGGCATGAAGATGCCCGCCGAACTGGCGAAGATGAAGGCGATCCAGGTGCTGCTGAGCGTCGGGTTCCCCAAGAAGGACATCGAGAAGATCCTCTATTCGTATCCCGGCAATCTCAGCGTGGGCGAGACGCAGAGGATCGCCTTCGCCCAGGTGCTCATCAAAGAACCGCGCATCATCATCCTGGACGAGCCGACCGGCACGATGGACCCGATCACCAAGACCATCGTCGCGAAATCGGTGCTCAAGGCCAGGGAGACCTTGGGGGAGACCTTCGTGGTCGTCAGCCACGACATGGATTTCATCCTCAACTGCTGCGATCGCGCGGCCTTCATGAAGGACGGCAAGGTCGTCGCCATCGGCGACCCCGAGGAGATCATCAGGAAGTTCGACCTCTACGACGATCACGACGGATCGGAAGGTGAAACCGAGTGAAGAAGCAGATAGGACGGCATCTCAGCTTCGTCGAGTGCAGGGAATCGATGGGCATGGGGACGGGCGGGGGCCTGGCGCAGCGGGCGACGATCTCGGAGAGCGGCCGCGACGTGGTCGTGATCGCCATGGGGCCCGGCAGGAGGCACATCACCAAACCCGTCTGCGAGATCACCTATGCCCTCCGCGAGGAGGGCATCGACACCAGCGTGCTCGTGGTCAACGCGGGCGGAGGGGTCCCGGCGGATGCCCCCGACTTCTCGACGGGCACCCACTTCGGGCTCGACCCGATCGAGGCGGACCGGATCCAGCAGTTCAAGCTCGCCTTGATCCATCTGGGCAACGTCCGCACGCATATAATCTACAAGGCGAGGCTGATCCTCAGGAACGTGGATATACCCGCGGTGGTCGTCTCGCAGTGCCCCGTCGATTTCGAGGACTTCGCCGCCATCGGCGTCAAGACGGCGGCGGTCATGCCCGCGGACGAGGCGGTGAACACCAAAGGGGAGATCGTCGACATCGTCACGGGCGTGGTCCGCGGGGTCACCTGCACCCAGGCGCAGCTCGACGAGGTGGTCTCGAAGATCCAGGAGCATCTGCCCGCGGAAGGATGGTTGCGGAAATGAAGGTCATAGTGAACGGGAAGGAGAAGGAGCTGAAGGCGGGAGCGGTGCTCGGGGACGCCATCGAAGGCGAGTTCCATGTCGAGGGCGCCGTCATCTCCGTGCATCTGTCCACCGAGCGGCTGGTCAGGGAGACCAGCGATTTCGAGCTGGTCCTGTCGTCGGGGACGATGGTGCTGCATCTGGATGACAGCGAGGACGCCCGCAGGTTCAAATCACTGATCGAGGGGATCAAGGGATCCACCACCCGCTGGACGACCAGGGACATCGTCTCCGTCGGCGCGTTCCCCACCGACATCGCGGTCGACAAGACCGAGCGGCGGTACCGGCCGTTCGAGTGCTTCTTCGCGCTCGGCGGCTTCGACAACCACACCACTTACGTCATGATCGCCAAGCGCGATCACATCCACGCCTACGGGGCGGGGACCGGCAGGATCGGCAGGATCACCGTCGGCAAGCACATGCTCGACCGGCTCAGGGAGGGCGAGGAGCTCGTCGACATCCGGCCGCTCATGTCCGAGACCAGCAGCGAGAACGTGATCATCACCCGCGACCTCGGCCATCCGCTGGAGGACGGCTACCGGATCGAGACCTGTGCGAACATAGTCCTCGACCGGGATTCGCACGCCTCGTCGGAGCAGGTGCTGATCGTCAGCTCCAAGGGCTACATGAACGTCAGCGAGAGCACCGGCAGCTTCATGGGCTGCCGGGACGACATGGACGCCGACATCCCCGACGAGAAGCACGAGGTGCGCACCGCGGGCTCGGTCACGGTCAGGTCGTCCGGCGTCGGCGAAGGCCACATCATGATCTACAAGGAGACCCGGCAGGTCTCGCAGGCGCACAACCACGCCGGGCGGGTCGACCGCGGCACGGCCCTGGTGGCCAGGGCCGCCGTCGGCGACAAGGTCGCGATCGTCACCGATCCGCCGCGCGTGCTCGCGGTGGGCATGACGCAGGCGGAGGGAGGGCGGCTCCTCTCGGAGTCCGGGGTCAGGCAGGTGCGCACCGGCGACACCTCCGACAAGGCGGTCATCGTCGAGCAGTCGCCCGAGATGACCATGGACGCGCTGGAGAAGGGCGAGGCCGAGACCTTCGGCGTGCCGCCGAAGCGGGTCTTCCGGGTGCGCATCGACGACGGCGATCCGCTGACCGCGTACTATTTCAGGAAGGTCGTAGGCCTGGACCACAAGCCGGTGGGCGCGCTCAAGGTGCAGTTCACCTACCCGGGCATGCCGATGATCACCTTCCACGGCGACGACGTCCGTGCCAAGAACCTGCATCCGCAGGACCCCTTCGAGAAATGCCTGAAGGGCGACATCGGCGTCACCAACCAATCCAGGCCCCACCACGGCCTGATCGGCATCAGGCTGGAGGACAGCAAGGAGTACGGACCCACCGGCGAGGAGCCTTACGGCACCAACATCGCCGGCAGGTTCCTGGACGACCTCAAGAGGCTCAAGGGCCTCGAGGACGAGGACACGATCTACATCATCGAGGACAAGGAGGAGAGCGGATGAGCGAGGAACGGGAGACGAGGCTGTTCATGATATCCCCGGATTCGAAGCTGACCCCCGACCAGTTGGTCCGCATGGTCCACGCGATGGGCCTGGAGGCCACGGTCAAGGAGACCTGCTACGGATGCCTGGTCGAAGGGCCGAGGGAGCTGGTGCGCACCGCGCTGGAGAATGTGCGGAAGGATCACCGGTACGAGGTGTTCTCGAAGGTCCGGGCCTACCCGTCCAGCGATCCGCGCAGATGCCGCGCCCAGCACGGCACGCGGCCGGGCTATGCGCAGCTGGAGGCCGAGTGGGAGCTGCTGCCGCTGATCCAGCATGCCCTGCTGCATGCGGAGGCCGGCAGGCCTTACAAGGAGCCGGAGGAGGCCAAACAATTTCCGGTCGACGATTTCAAGAAGATGTGCGAGGCGAACAGATGAGAGTATTCATAGATCCCCCCAACAGCATGATACTGTACGACCTGGTAGAGAGGTTCGGGCACGAGCCGCTCTCTTCCATGGCGGCGATACAGGAGATGATAGACAACCTGGAGGTCGACATGCCTCCGATGAACGTGACCATCGACGATGTCGTCAGGGGTCTGGCGTACGCGGGCGTGGAGGTGCCTTCGGGCATCAGGGGGAGGCTCGCGGTCTGGGGGCCGTTGATCGACGCCGCCGACGCGGCCGTCATCATGACCGATGCCCCGTTCAGCTTCGGATGCGTCGGCTGCGAACGCTCCAACGAGATGATCAAGTACCTGGTGCGGCGCAAAGGCATACCGCAGATCAGCGTCGGATACCCCGAGACCGCCGAGCAGGCGGAGACGGTGGTCGGCATGATCAAGGAGTTCCTGGAGGGATTGGCGTGACGATCAAGATCGCGCAGCTCTCCTGCGGCACCGAGTACAGCAGCGTGCAGCCGGAGATCGAGAAGGCCGCCCGCTCCGTGGGCGCCAAGGTGGTGTACCCCGACGTCTCGTACGAGGACATCAACGAAGCGGTCAGGCGCTTCGGGTTCAACCCGCGCTCGCCGCAGCTGAAGCTGATGATCGCCAGGGCGACGCAGCTGGCCGACAAGCGCTACGACGCCGACGCGGTGTTCATCTCCACCTGCTTCCGCTGCGCCGAGGCGGCGCTGGTCCGGAACGAGCTGCGCCGGTTCATCCAGGAGAACACCAACCTCCCCGTGGTCACCTATTCGTTCACCGAGAGGCTGAAGGCCTCCCAGCTGCTGACCAGGATGGAGGCGCTGGTGACGATCGTGACCCGCAAGGAGCTGCTCGCCAGGGAGAGGCAGGTCGGCATCACGGCCGGCCTCGATTCGGGATCGAGCACGACCAAGGCGGTCGTGATGGAGAACAACAAGATCATCGGCAAGGACTGGACGCCCTCGGGCGACGTCGTCAAATCGGCGGAGACGGTCCTGGAGAACGCGCTCAGGGAGGCCGGCATCGAGTTCAAGCAGCTGGAGGCCATCGGCACCACCGGCTACGGGCGCTTCACGCTCGGCAAGCATTACAACGCCAAGCTGGTGCAGGAGGAGCTCACCGTCAACTCGAAGGGCGCCGTCTGGCTCGCCGACCGGCAGAAGGGCGAGGCGACCATCCTCGACATCGGCGGCATGGACAACAAGGCGATCACGGTCAGGGACGGCGTCCCCGACAACTTCACCATGGGCGGCATCTGCGCCGGGGCCTCGGGCAGGTTCCTGGAGATGACGGCCAAACGCCTCAAGGTCGAGATCGAGGAGCTCGGCGCGCTCGCCGACAAGGGCGACTGGCGCAACGCCAAGATGAACTCGTACTGCTCCATCTTCGGCATCCAGGACCTGGTGACCTCGCTGGGTGAGGGCAAATCGTTCGAGGATGTGGCCGCGGCCGCCTGCCACTCGGTCGCCGAGCAGATCTACGAGCAGCAACTGCAGGAGATCGATGTCAGGCATCCGGTCATCCAGGTGGGCGGCACCGCGCTGATCACCGGGCTGGTCAGGGCCGTCGGCGAGATCCTGGGGGAGCAGCCCATCGTGCCGCCCAACGCCCAGTACATCGGGGCGGTCGGCGGCGCGCTGCTGAGCTCGGGGATGATGTGAAGATGGAATTGGAGATCGACAGCACCGAGGATTTCGGCCTGGAGGCGTACAGATCGCTGTTCGAGGAGGTCATGTTCGACATCGGCAAGCTCCCGACGATCGAGAAGGCGAGGGTCTCGCTGAATCCGCACGTCCCGCTGTTCATCTTCTCGGTCAGGTTCAAATCGGCGACGGCGGACAAGACCATCGGCGACATCGCCAACGTCCGCACCGACGAGGGCAACGCGCACATCACCGTCACCGACGAGCGGTATGCGCCGAACATCCTCGAGGAGCTGTGGAGACGCTACGGCAGGAACGCGGTCACCCAGCAGACGCGTTTCGACATCGACGTCGCCGGCGCCATCGGCAAGGAGGTCGAGGACATCGTCATCTCCTCCGGCGAGGACAACGCCAGGGAGATGCTGGGCGCACTGTGGAGGTCGATGCCCGAGGGCATCAAGAACAGGCACACCTACATCGGCGGGCGCGTGATCACCGTGGTGGCCACCGAGGAGCTGCTGCTCCCCGAGATGCTCGAGGCGGGCCTGAAGGTGCATGAGGCCATGGGAGGCGGCAGCTGATGTTCAAAGTGATGATGTACGACGGCGGCGTGTACCGCTCCGACGAGCTGTACGAGCTGATCGAGGATGTGGGCGGGGTGGTGCTGCAGAAGACGCGCAGCTCGCAGATGCTGACGGTGACCATGTCCGTCCCCGAGGAGGACGCGCAGCTGGTCGAGGCCCTCTGCCTCGAGATCGGCGGCGAGGTGAGGCAGGTGCCCCTGGCCGGCACCGAGATCGCCGTGGTCGGACCGACGCTGGGCCGCCACCACATGCCCCACCCGATCTGCGACATCGCCGAGCAGCTGCGCAAGTACGGCGCGATCACCGTGGTCATGGGCCTCGCCAGAGGCCGGGGCAAGGACACGGCGCAGATCAACCTCGAGGAACGGCTGATCATCGAGGAGTACGACGCGGCGATCTTCTCGCTGGGCAATTTCAAGACCTGCATCGAGGCCAAGGCCGATCTGTTCAAGGATGTGCGGATCCCGGTCATCCTCACCTCCGGGCCGATGCCCGAGGGCATGGAGGAGCACTGCGAGGCGGTCATCCCCGGCGTCGGGCGCAAGGTCTCCCGCATGAGGAGCCCCGAGGAGCGGGCCAAGCTGGCCGAGATCGCCGACGCGGTCGAGGAGGTGCTCGGCCACCGCCGGAAGGCGATCGAGGAGGATCCGCTGTTCGTGCACCCCGGCGAGATCAAGGCGCTGCTGGAGGATTACGAGCCGGTCGACATGTGCCTCCGCCCCGCGCCCATCGTCATGCACCTGGACGGGCTGAGGGTGAAGGTCCCGTATGCCGAGCATGCGGGCGTCATCGCCGACATGACCGTCTACGGGCGCAGGCTCGGCGACGTGTGCCGGATCACCCCGTCGAAGATCAGCGACAGCAGCATCCTCATCCGCATCAAGACCGTCGCGGAGATCGAGTACGAGGATGCCCGCGGCGATGCGGCGTGAAGGCACCTACGCACTGGTGCTGACCTTCGCCGCGGCGGCGGAAGCCGAGGTGGGCGCGCTGGGGACCTGCCGTCTCGAACCCGGGACGTACTGCTACGTCGGCAGCGCCATGAACGGGCTCGACCATCGCATCGGAAGGCATCTGGCCGCATCCAAGGCCATACGCTGGCACATCGACAGGCTGACCGTGCTGGATTGCGCCAAGGAGGCGTACGCGTCGTTCCCGGACCCGGTGCCCGAGTGCGAGCTCGGGCGCATCGCCGCCGCCTGCGGGGCGACGCCCGTCCTGAAGGGCTTCGGCTGCTCCGACTGCCGCTGCTCCACGCACCTGTTCCGGATGGACGGGGACGTGCTGCGGGACTTCGTCGCCCGGGCGGGTCTGGCCCCCTTCGAACCCGACCTCCCGCGACCGGCCGCATCCGGCCGATTGTCACAACACTTATAACATACCAGTCAATACAGACCTTTATTATAATGAGCCATACTTTAAAAGGAAGGGGGGCTGAGATATGGATTGCGAGGATAAACAGATCAACAAGCTGACGGCCGATGCCGTAGAGGAACTCCAGACAGAATTCGCCGGCAAGTTCCGGCCCTGCGGATCCGGTAGCGAGGCGAAGGCGAGCATATGCTTCACGCCTGCGGACACGGACGACATCAAGAGGATCATCGCCTATGCGCGGAGGAACGGCCATGCCGTGGTGTCCTCGAACAACCCTCTGTGGACGCTCGACGCCGATAAGGCCGGCTACGGGGGCGTGTACGTCTCCCTGGAGGCGTTCGACGCCGTCGGCGAGGTCGACCCGGTCGCGATGTCGGTCAGGGTCGGCGCCGCCGCCACGTGGAAGGACGTGGTCGCCAAGGCCGCCGCCGCCGGGTTCATCGTGGGCTCCCGCCCCAGCGACCTCGAGAGGACGGTCGGGTCCTGGGCAGTGACCAACGGCGTCGGCATCGGCTCCTACAAGTACGGCTCCGCCAAGGACAACATCCTCAACATCCGCGCGGTCACCGCCGAATCACTGGTGATCGAGACGGGATACGACAGGATCGGCTCCTACATGTCGGGATACAACCTCACCCAGCTCTTCTCCGGCTCCGAGGGCACGCTGGGCATCGTCACCGAGGTGACGGTCAGACTGTCCCCCGCGGGCGTCACCAAGCCCGTCGCCTACACCTTCCCCGACACGGCGTCGCTCGGGAAGGCGCTCAGGGAGGTCGTGCACCACGCCGGCCTCGAACCCTACGACATCTCCTTCTGCGGCGAGAACCTGACGCTGCTGCTGGCCCTCCAGGGCTCGCAGGACCGGGTCGACCTCGAGGAGGAGGCGGCCGACGCGATCATGGAAGCGGCCGTCAAAGCGGACGCGCAACAGGCCGCGAACCTCTGGAACCTGAGGTCGGACTACCAGAGGAAAGGCGAGCAGGCACTGGTCCCGCTCAAGGTCTGGAAGGACTTCGCCGACGCGATCAGCGGCGGCTTCTACGGCTCCGTGCCGGACCGCAGCTCCGCGATGTTCACGCTCAGCTCCGATTCGTTCGACGCCATCGGCATGAAGGCCGAAGAGCTCGGCGGCAGGAAGATCGCCGATCCCGAGTTCACCTGGACGCCCTACAGCCAGAGATGCGAGGAGGACCTCACGCTCGGCAGGAAGGTCACGCCGGAGATCGTCAGCGCGCTCAAGGACATCGTCGGATCCTCCAACGTGACCACCGAGGGCATGGACAGGATCCTCTACAGCAAGGACATGGCCCCGTTGCCGAAACTGTCCGGCCTGGCGTTCAACAACATCCCCGATGTGGTGGTGCGGCCCTCGAACGTCGACGAGGTCTCGAGGATCATGGCCCTCGCCTACAAGCACGGGATCCCCGTGGTCCCCAGGGGCAACTCCTCCTGGGGTCTCGGCGGCTGCCAGCCGGCCAACGCCGGCATCGTCCTCGACATGTTCTCCAAATTCAATAAGATCATCAAACTGGACACCGAAGGCATGGCGGTCAAGGTCGGCTGCGGCTGCACCTGGGAGACGCTGATGGACGCCTGCCTCGAGCAGGGCTACCTCGTCGGATCGTACCCCTCCTCGTTCCCGTCGGCCACGATCGGCGCCTGGATCTCCACGAACGGCATGGGCGTCGGCTCCTACAAGTACGGCTCCGCCAAGGACAACATCCTCAACATGGAGGTCGTCCTCGACGACGGCACCGTGCTGACGACCGGCGACGACGACATGGGCACCTACTACAGCGGATACAACCTCAACCAGGTGTTCTCCGGCTGCGAGGGCACCTTGGGCGTCTTCGCCACGGTCACGCTGAGGATCTACCCCTTCGGCAAGCTCAAGCCCCTGGCCTACGAGTTCGACGAGCTGAGCCAGGCCAACGACGTGATCCAGAGGATCGTCGCCCACCCCGGCGTCAAGCCCCTGCACGTGGCCTGGGCCGACGAGCTGCACTTCATCAATCAGCGCCGGGCGGGCATCGATGCCCCCGACGTGAAGAACCTGCTCCTGGTGACGCTCCAGGGCGACGAGCGGTTCGTCGAGCTCGAGGAGCGGATCGTCGACGCCATGGTCGCCGAGGACGGCAAGGGAACCAAGATCCTCGACGAGGCGGTGGCGCTGCACGAATGGAGCGAGAGGTGCTACGAGTTCAGGGCCAGGAAGGTCGGTGTCGGCGAGATACCCGCCGAGGTCATCGTGCCCGCCAGCGAGTGGGGCACCTTCGTCGGCGAATGCTACAAGGGCTTCGACGTCATGAAGATGGAGGCCGGCGGCGTGATCGGGGTCCTGGTGGACCGCAACACCGTCATGTTCATGCCTTATTACTTCAAGGACGACGAGAGCCTCCTCGGCATGACCGCCTTCGGCTTCAACTTCTACCTGGGCGACATCGCCACCGGCTACGGCGGCAGGACCACCGGGTTCGGCATCTTCTTCGCCTGGAACCTCGACAACATCCATAACAAGGACACGGTCGAGTACATGCGGATGATGAAGTCCAACCTGGACCCGCACGACGTCGTCAACCCCGGGCACCTGGTCTGCGGCTGCACCCGTTTCGGCGTGAACATGGGCAAGGAGCTGATGACGATCGGGAGCACCATGATCCAGACGGTCAAGAAGCTGATGCCCCGGGACACGACCTTCGCCGACAACATCAAGCGGTTCAGGTACACTCATCTCGAGGAGGTCCGCGAAGCGGACCGGCACCATGTCCTCGGCAGAGGCCACGAGTGACGCCTCCCCTTTCTGTCTAAACCCATTCCCGGACGGGTCCGCCCGTCCGGGCTTCAGATCATCCGCAGAAGGTCGCGGACGCTGTCCAGGGTCGGGATCCTGCCGCCGTCGAGCCTTTTCCAATCATCGGCACCGTATCCTCCTGAGAGGACGCCGTAGAAGCCGGCGCCGGAGTCCCTGGCGGTCATCCAGTCGTAGGCGTGGTCGCCGAGGTAGAGGATCCCGGCGGGCTCGACGCCGAGCGCCGCCGCCATATGGCGCATCGCGATCGGCGAGGGCTTCGACTCCTCTTCGGGATGATCGTCCCTGGCGATGACGGCGTCGAAGTCGTCGAGGATGCCGTGCATGCTCAGCACGTGCTCGACATACCTGCGGCCGCCGCGGGTGAGGATGCCGGTCCGGTAGTCCTTCTCCCTGAGCCGCTCCAGCACCTCGAGGGCGCCGTCGAACGGCCGGGCCCGGTCGACGTTCTCCATCTCGACCAGGGTCGCCCGGGCGGACACGCCCGCGGAGACGGCCCCGATGCGGTCGGCCATGCCGTTGGCCCGCATCCACGCGATGGCGCTCTCCAGCTCGTACCTCGAGCCTCTGGAGCGGTCGACGGCCTCCTCCGGCACCCCGTGGGAGACGATCTCCTCGAAGATGGCCGTAGCGAGCCTGCCGTAGTCGACCTTGGTGTCCATGAAGGTGCCGTCCATATCGAACACGACGGCTGCGTACCGCGGATCCAATGACATGTCTCCGATTATGCCCCGGTTTTACTTATCCTTATCCTCTCCGTCGTCGATGCTCACCGGCCGGGCGGTGCCGCCGCCGCAGCCCCTGCAGCCGCTGCAGCGGTCCGCGCCGAACGATCTGCATGCGCCGTAGGCGGCGACGGCGATCATCGCGATCACCGCCGCGGCGACCAGGAGGGTGGCGGCGTTCATGCCGCCGCCTCCCGGCCGACGCCCCTGCCGACCCATCTGAACGGGTCGGCGGCGATCAACAGGTACGCCATCAGGACCGCTGCGGCGGCCGCCATGACCGTCCAGACACCGAAGGTCCCGTACAGCAGCAGCTCGCCGAACCGGTAGACCATCAGGGCTATCGCGTAGGCCAGCAGGCACTGGTAGGCCACGGCGAAACCGGTGGCCTTCCAGGTGCCCAGTTCCCTCCTGATCGCGCCGATCGCCGCGAAACAGGGGGCGCAGACCATGTTGAAGGCGAGGAAGGACAGACCTCCCAGCACACCCAGCGACGAACCGACGGCCGTCCACAGGCCCGCTTCGGAATCCAGCCCGAACAGGACACCGAAGGTGCCGACGATGTTCTCCTTGGCGAGCAACCCGGTGATGGTGGCCACGGTGAACTCCCAGTCCCCTCCCCAGCCGAGGGGCACGAAGACGCCGGTCACCGCCTGCCCGATGACGGCCAGCATCGAGGCGTCGATGTCGTCGACCGGAGCCAGGCGGATATCGAACGACGAGAGGGCCCAGATCGCCACGCAGGCGAGCATGATGAAGGTCCCCGCCTTCCTGACGAACGCCCAGCCCCGGTCGAAGGTGGTCTTGGCCACGTCGATCGGCTTGGGCATGTGATACGGAGGCAGCTCCATGATGAAGATCGAAGCCGTGCCCGCGAACGTCCTCCACTTCTTCAGGATGATGCCCGACACGAGCACGGCGGCGATGCCGAGGAAGTAGCAGAACAGCGCGATGAACGCCGAGCCCCCGAACAACGCCCCGGCGATCAGCGCGATGATCGGCAGCTTGGCGGCGCAGGGCATGAAGGTGACGGTCATGGCGGTCAGCTTGCGGTCGGATTCGTTCTCGATCGTCCGCGAACTCATGATCCCCGGCACTCCGCAGCCGGTGCCCACCAGCAACGGGATGAACGATTTGCCGGAGAGGTTGAACCTCCTGAACACGCGGTCCATGATGAAGCAGATCCGCGCCATGTAGCCGCAATCCTCGAGTATCGTCAGCAACACGAACAGCACCAGCACCTGGGGCAGGAAGCCCAGCACCGCGCCCACGCCGGTCAGCATGCCGTCGACGACCAATCCGATCAGCAGCGGATCGACGTCCAGAGCGATCATCCCGGACCGCGCCCCCGGCAGGACCCATTCCCCGAAGAAGACGTCGTTGACCCAATCCGTCATCTGGGCGCCGATCGAGGTCATGGCGATGTAGTAGGTGACGAACATGATCCCCGCGAAGATCGGCAGTCCCAGCCACTTGTTCGTCAGGACCCTGTCGATCCGGTCCGAAACCGTCCCCCGGTCATCCGCGGTCACGGTCAGCACCTCGGCCATCAGCGCGCCGATGGCCCCGTAGCGCTCCTCGGCGACGAGGCTGTCGCCGGAGTCGCCGCCCGCGGCCTCGAAGGCGGCGATCAAGGGTTCGAACCTAGACCGATCGTCCGCGTACGCGGCCGAGACGACCGGGTCGCGCTCCAGCAGCTTCACCGCGTACCATCTGGTCGAAGGTCCGCGGTCTCCGACCACGTCGTCGGCGATCGCCGCGATGGCGGTCTCGGCCGCCGCCGAGAACCGCATCGGCCGCGGTGTCCCGCCGACGGCGGCCCTCACGGCGTCCGCCAATCCGTCCAAGCCCTCATCTTTCGTCGCGCAGGCGGGGATGACGGCGCATCCCAGCGCCGCGGACAGCTTCTCCTCGTCGATGCCGATGCCGCGGCTCTCCGCGATGTCGGTCATGTTGAGCAGGACGACGACGGGGATGCCGGTCTCCAGTATCTGCGTGGTCAGGTACAGGTTGCGTTCCGGATTGGAGGCGTCGACGATGTTGATGACGACATCCGGTCGCTCTTCGATCAGATAGTCGCGGGTGATCACCTCCTCGGGCGAGTACGGCGAGAGCGAGTAGGTGCCGGGGAGATCGACGATGCTGATGTCCTCCGCATCCCTGAGCCGCCCGGTCTTGCGTTCGATGGTCACGCCCGGCCAGTTGCCCACTCGCTGCGAGCTCCCGGTCAGGCGGTTGAAAACAGTCGTTTTTCCCGAGTTGGGGTTGCCTAGCAATGCTGCTATTATCATATGATGCACTTATCCTTGAATCCCGGATGATGTCCGGTCCCGTCGCTTACGATCGGGACGTGCTCAACCGATCTCCACCGCTTCCGCTTCCGCCTTCCTGAGGCTCAATTCGTAGCCTCTGATCCGCAGTTCCAACGGGTCTCCCAAAGGAGCGCGTTTGACCGCGGTGACGACCGTGCCGCGGATCAGCCCCATATCCAACAGACGTCTCCTGAGCGGGCCTTCGCCGTGCACCTTGATCACGGTGGCCGCATCCCCGGGTTCGAGTTCCGATAATCGTCGCATCCCGTCACACCGTCCTGATCAGCATATCCGCCGCCATCGCCGCGTCCAGGGCGATGCGGGAGCCCCTGATCCTCACGATCACGTCGCCGGGGGTCCTGTCGATTACCGAGAGCTCCGAGCCCGGCGTGAATCCCAGGCCCGTCATGTATCTCCTCATGCCGGGGTTGCCCCCGACCGCCACCACCGTACCGGTCTCTCCGCGTTCGGCCATGGCGAGCGGTATCTCCCTCGCGCAACGGACGATCCCGTCCGCAGACAGGCCTGCGGATCGCCTCCGGCGACGCTGCATGCCGTTCATAAGGTGTCTTCGATTCCTCATGAATTTAGGAATTCCTAACAAATATATAAATGTAGTCTATCCTAAATATTCTCGGTCGAGACGACGGGCGCATCATGGTGTGGAAAACGGTGTTCAGTGTGGGTAGTACCCCCCTTTCTGTTTCAGGCAGCATTCGACTATGCGCTCTACCCGCCGGTCGCGGGCCGTTCATCCCGGCTGTATGAGTTTGCTCCGGTGAGGTGTCGCCGTTTCACCAGATCCCCGGGACTGTCACCGACAGACGGATCATCCTTGTTACCGGGACTGTGTCGTTTCTGGGCCCTTGCCAAGGCTCTCGCCCTATTGGATTTCCCAATTCACCTTGCCCTGTGGAGAGGGGAAGTTCCTCAGCCGGACCGTGGTCCTACCGTCAGCCGCCCTCCCACTCTGAACATGTGCATCCACGCTCAACGGATATTAAATGGTATCGGATTCCGCGGATCCGGCGGAGCGCTGGGTGCTCGGCGGCGGATTTTAAAGGACTTATGTCAATATGCGTCGATTTTAATTACTACGTCCCCCATCATATCCAATGTGGCCTCCGATAAGAAGACGGTTATACTCGATACGGCCGTAGCGATGCTGAGGCATTGCAACGACCTCAAGGAAGTGACCACCAGGGCGATCGCCGCCGAGGCCGGTGTCAATCCCGCGCTGGTCAATTATTATTACGGCAACAAGGAGAAGCTCATCTCGACCGCCATGAAGGAGATCATCTTGGGGTTCTTGCCGGAGGTCCCTTGGGAACACGGACTCGGAGATCCCCGCGAGGCCCTGGAGAAGATGCTGATCGGGTTCATGCACAACCTGATGTCGTTGCGGAAACAGCTCAACAAGGCGATCCCGAGCATACTCCTGGAGGACGACATCACCCTGTCGAAGCGGATCCTCCCGTTCATCCGGGCGTATGCCAACGGCAGGCTGTCCGAGCAGGACATGAAGATGCGGGCATACCACATCATGAGCTTCACGCTGCTGGTCGCGTACAGATGCGACGCCGTCAAGGAGTACTGCGGTGCTGACCTCGACGATATGATGCAGTGCAACCATCTCATCGTGAGAGGACTCGACCTCATCCTCTCCGACCTGTGAGGCCGGTCCGGCCGGTTGATGACAAAGCTTATTAAGTTCCTGTTTATGGGGGAACCTATCGCAAGGGTAGTCAAGCCTGGCCAACGACGCAAGGTTGAGGGCCTTGTCCTTAGTGGTTCATGGGTTCAAATCCCACCCCTTGCACCAGACCCCTTTCTCGCGTGTCCTTCCGTCGCTTCCGCCGTCTCGACGCGTCTTCTTCTGCCGTCGGACATACGTGCACGCATATGCACGTGCGTGCGTTTTCGGAGCTGATGGCAAATAGCATATAGCGATAAGTGCATAGATAGGGTGTGACCGAAGGCATCCTGGGCGTGATCGCCTGTCCCATGCTCGAGGACGAGCTGATCTACGCGCTGGGGAAGGATGAGGGCCCCAAGACCGTGACCGTGCTCGATACCGAGTACTGCGGCAGCCTCAGGAGGAAACTGGAGGCGGCGGGCATAGGATACGGGACGATGCCGTACGACGCCTTCCTCGAGGACGGACTGGAGCGGGAGGACGGCCGCTTCGACGTCGTGATCAACATGAACGATCTGGGACTCCACGCCGAACCCAAGGACCTCAAGGTGTTCATCGAGGAGCAGGTCGAGGCGTTCCAGCCGCATGTCGACGTCCTCGGGATCTATTACGGATTATGCGGGAACCACGGGTGGGACCTCACCCGCTGGTGCGAGGAGCGCGGATTCAAACCGGCCTTCATCTTCCGTGACGGGGACGGCAGGATCTGCGACGACTGCATCGGGGTATGCGTCGGCGGCGGCCCCAGGTACCTGGAGCTGGAGAAGACCTACGTGGGGATGCTCTATGCCACCCCGGCGATCGCCTCCAACTGGCGGGATTTCCTCGCATGCGGGGATTTCGCCAAAGGACTGGAGTCGATGAACCGGATCGAATCCCTGCGTGAATTCGGCGTGAAGACGATCGACGACTACCTGAGATGGATCCTGGAGATGTGCGAGTACAAGTACATCGTCCAGCTCGACAACGGCCTCGGCGACAGAGAGGATTTCGACAGGTATGTGGAGGAGATGTCCTCCTCGCTGAATCTGGGCATCCTGCAGGCCGAGCCGGGCTGGACGACGCTGCAGCCCGCCGAGGACCTGTACCGGGCCTGCAAGCGGTATCTCGGGAACTGAGTTCAAACCGGGGCGGCGGGAACGGATTTCAGATCCCTGAACGGGTCCTTGAAGCAGAACCGCTGCGACCGCGTGTTGCCGCTCTTCTCCAGGACGTCCGCTTCGGCGAGCAGGTTGAGCTTGTTCCTGACCGTCTGCCCGCCCGGGCCCGACAGCCAGCGGGCGGCATCGCCGGCGGAGAACCCGCCGACCGTCCTCGCCTTGGCCACGATGGCGATCATGTCGTCATCCATGCCGGGCGCGAGGTCCTTCTCCGAGAAGACGGCGACGGCGTCCTCGTACGCCTTCAGCAGGGATTCGGCGACGTACATCACCAACGGGCAGTAGTCGAGCGTGGCCTCGGTGTAGATGAGCAGCGAGTAGTACATGCCGGGATCGCGGAGCAGTTCGCGTTCGACCATGCACAGACGGCTGTTCTTCAGTCCGAACTCCCGCAGCAGGATGCGCAGGAGCATGCGGCCGGTGCGGCCGTTGCTGTTCCGGAAGGGATGGATGCTCTCGAACTCGTGGAAGAAGATGACCGAGGTGATCAGCTCGTCGAAGGGGGAGTACCTGAGCCAGTTGATCAGTCCTTCCAACTCGTCCTTGATCGCGTGGGGGTGGCAGGCGGTGAAGTACTCGAAGCCGTCCCGTCCGATGAACGAGGTCTCGCCGGTCCTGAAGCCCACGGCCTCGCCGGACCGGCCGCCGTCGTCGGCGAGCAGGCTGTGCAGCCCCATGACCAGGCGCAGGTCCCAGGGCAGGCCGAAGCCGTTGCCGGCGGTGTACGACCGGAGCCGATCGGTGCCGGCGCCCTCCTCCAGGCCCTGCCTGATGCCGTCCGGGGCGAAGAGGACGGCGAGGCGGTCGATCTCGCGTATGGGCAGGTCGTTGCCCTCGATGTTGACCGACCAGTGCGCCTGCGCCGAGTAGGTCCGGATGACGAGGTCCCGGTAATCGGCCGCGCCGAGGATCATCCGGCCGAGGGCGGTATCCGCCTCCCTGATCCTGGAGATCACCGTGCGGTACTTGATGTTGAGCCGGAAGGAGGGATTGAACGGCACTTTGGCACGGTGGCGGACCGGGTACTCGGTGACCCGGTACTTGGAATATTCTATGATTTTATTATTATAATCGATTATCATTAAACATATCATCATTATATATTATATATCAATATTCGCAGACAAATCCGATTATAATCATATTGATATATCACAAAATATAATCAAAAGGCAAAATTTAAAATACCATTCCGTTCGGTAGCGGTGACCGACGTGATTCCTATGCAGGTCACAGATGCAACCAAGAAAGCGGTGTACAGGTACCGCTGGGTGATGTTCGGGCTGCTGCTGGCAGCGTATTTCTTCGTCTATTTCCACAGGGTCTCGATCAATGCGGTCGGCACCGAGATGATCGACGAGATCGGCAGCGGCTCCAAGGAGTATCTGAGCTCGGTCTACTTCTGGGTGTACGCGGCGATGCAGATCCCCAGCGGCATCCTCGCCGACAGGCTGGGTCCGCGCAAGGCGACGACCATCTTCATGGCGATCGCCTCGGTGGGGTCGTTCCTCACTTTCGCGGGCAACGACTTCTTCACCCTGGCGGTCGGCAAGGCGTTCATCGCCGCCGGTCTGGCAGTCATCTACGTGCCCACGATGAAGATCATCTCCGTCTGGTACGGCAAGAAGGACTTCCCGCAATTGAACGGCATCGTCATCGCCGTCGGCAACGTCGGCGCCTTGGCCGGCGCCGCCCCGCTGGTGATGCTCGCCGACGCGGTCGGCTGGAGGGACGTCTTCCTGCTGCTCGGCATGGTCTCCGTCCTGATCTGCGTCCTGTGCCTGCTGCTGATCCGCGACCACCCGCACGACAAGGGCCTGCCGGGGATCGAGGAGATCGAGGAAGCCGAGACCGGCATCCGCTCGGAGGACCGGAGCGACGCCAAGCTGCCGGTGACAACCGGGCTGCTGGCGGTCGCCGGCTCGGGCAGGATCTTCTGGACCATGGGCATCGCCTACTTCCTCGTCTACGGCACGATCATGGTCTTCCAGGGCACGGTGGCGATAGCCTATTTCAAGAATCATGTGTACGCTTTCGCCTTCGCCGCCTGGTTCATCACCGCGCTGGGCGCCAGCAAGATCGTCAGCACGCTGCTGATCGGCAGGATGATCAGCCGCGGCATCGTCAACTCCAAGAAGAAGCTGATGGCCTTCGGCACGGCGATGTACGTGTTCGTCTGGGCGGTCATCTGGCTGTTCGCCGGGAATATCGACAACGAGCTGTTCTGGTTCGCGGTTTGCGCCCTGTTCGGGTTCTTCTCGGGTTTCATGACGCTGTCGTTCACCCAGGTCAAGGAATGGTTCCCGGTGTCCATCGCGGGCACGGCGATCTCGTTCATGAACGTCCTGCTGTTCCTGGGGGCGGCGGTGTTCACCACGGCGTCCGGCATCATCCTGCACACTGTGTACTCGCTGGAGAACTACACCGCGCTGTGGGGGCTGATGTTCGCCGCCGCCCTGGTGGCGCTGCTGATGGTCCTCATCTCCAAGGAGAAGCGGGAAGACGATCCGATGATCTCGCCCGAGTGATCCCGCGGCGGGATCCGCCGCCCGTCCGGACCGCAACGTCCGGGCGGGCGGTACGTCATCCGACGTAGCAGACCGCATTCTGAGATTCTGATGGTCGGATCGTGACGATATTGATATATACTGTACGTCGTTAGTATTCTCATATCATACGGCATCGACCGTAGATGAACGGGCAGAGGTTGTACGACTACGCAGAACGTAGGCAGGCAGTATGTGCAGGAAGATCGTCACGGGGCTGGCACTGGCAGTGGTGTTGTGTGTTTCAGCGTTAGCCGTCGTCTCCGTTACGCATATGGCCACGTTCTCCGACTCCGATGCCTCGGTCGAAGTCTAATATTATCTGGATGACGGCAAGGCGGCGGTCACCGGGATCCTCGGATCCGGTCCGGATACCGTCGTGCTCATCCCGAGCACGGTGGAGATCGGCGGGACGATGTATCCCGTCGCTTCCGTCCGATACGACGCATTCTCCGGCAAGGCGATGAGGTCGGTGACGATCGGGACCGCCGAGGCGCCGGTCGCTTCGATATCCCTGGACACGAGAGCCTTCGCGAACATGGCCTCGTTGAAGATCTTCACCGTCTACGGCGATATCGGACAGACGGAATGGGACATCTTCAAGACGGATGTCGGCTCCACGGGATTGGAGGTCGTCGAGATCCACGGCAGCATCGGCACGCTGGGCGGGAAGGCGTTCGAAGGGTCGGGAGTGAT
>JAAYAP010000057.1 GCA_012719315.1 Methanobacteriota archaeon | reverse complement strand
GGACCGCCTGTACACCGATATGAAGATGGCGCACGAAGCGGGCATAGCCTCCATCCTCGTCCTCAGCGGGGAGACCGCCCTCGGCGATCTGGAGGGCACCGACATCAAGCCGACCCATGTCGTGGCCTCGGTGGCCGACATCCCGGAGCTGCTGTCAGTGCTTTGACTTCTCCGCCTTCGTCTTGTCCTTGTAAACGAGGACCGGCGCCTTGGACAGTCTGACGACCTTCTCGGCCACGCTGCCGATGATCATATGCGACAGCCCGGTGCGTCCGACCGTCCCCATGACCACCAGATCGTAATCATTGGAGAGGTCCACGAGGATCTTCGCCGGATCGCCCGTGTACATGAGCGGGCCGACTTCGACACCGGCTTCCTTCCCCATCTCCACGACCCTGTTGACATAGGTCTCGCAGGTTTTGCGGATGTACTCCTCTGTCTCGGGATAGCGTGTGGTCACAAGGGTATTCATATCGAACACATGCACTGCGTGCACAACGGCACCGAGTTCCTTGGCAAGCATCAGTCCGTATCTAGCCGACATCTCTGAGAATTCGCTTCCGTCCGTAGGTATCAGTATGCGTTCGATTCTGACCATGGTATGTGTCACCGGAGTCTGGATTTATAATACATATCACAGAATCCCGACAGCAGTAGCGATTCCGGCTGCCATACCGGAAACGGACGACCCAGACGCCGTCGGTCAAACTATCCATCCATTCAGATTACGCTGGGTTTAAATATTGTGCATATTCATATATTAACGCCTTTCAGGCAAATGGGATGCATACGGGATCGATTCGCGTTGCCGCAGAGGTATAACGTGTATTTAAAGCAGGTAGAGTTGGAGAACTTCAAATCATTCGGAGGTAAGCTCACCATTCCGTTGATGGAAGGTTACATGGCGATAACCGGACCGAACGGTTCCGGCAAATCCAACATCACCGATGCGATACTCTTCGTCTTGGGTCCGAGGAGCTCGAAGGCGGTCAGGGCCGGCAGGCTCACCGATCTGATCTTCGACGGCGGCAAGGCGAAGAACAGGGCAGATCACATGAAGGTCTCGCTGGTGTTCGACAACTCCGACCGGATCATGCCATGGGATGACGACATCGTCAGACTCACGCGCCTGGTCAGGGTCTCGGACAACGGGACCGATTACAGTTCTTATTTCTTCATCAACGACCGCATATCATCACTCTCCGAATTCGACAACCTCCTGACCAAGGCGCGCATAAGCGCGGACGGGTACAACATGGTGCAGCAGGGGGACGTCACCCGCATCGTCCAGATGGGGAACGTCGAGCGGAGGCGCATATTGGACGGCATATCCGGCATAGCGAGTTACGACAGCGACATCGACAAGGCCGAAGTCGAAAGGGCGGAGGCGCAAGACAACCTCGAACGCATCAACATCATCGTATCCGAACTGGAATTGCAGATCGCCAAGCTGGAGAAGGACCGGGAGGATGCCAGGAGATACATGGAAGCCAAAGAGGCCCTGGACAAGGCGAAGGTCCAGCTCCTGCACAGGCATCATCAGATCGAGGAAGCCAAGCTCCGCAGCCTCGACGAGCTGGTCGAGAGCCTCCGCGGCGAGATCGAGGCGTTGAAGGCGCAGGAGGGCGATCTTGCCGCACAATACGATTCGAACGAGGCGGATATCGTCGCCAAGGAGGAGGAGATCGCCGATAGGGTCGGTCCGGAGTACAGAGAGCTCAAAAGCGATCTCGAAGCCGTCAAGGTGAAGCGGGCGACCTTCAAGGATCGCATCGAGCGTGCGGAAGAGGATCTCGAGGAGCAGAACGGGTTCTTGTCGAGATTCGAGGAAGCGATCGCCGAGAACAGGGACGAGCACAAGGCCGCCTCCGACGCTCTGATCGAGATCAGGATGAAGGCCGACGAGACCTCGGCGGCACTGGACAAGGCCAAGGCCGAGGAGGACGGGCTCTCCGCCGCACTGGCGAAGAACGATGGCGAATACGCGGAGATCCAGGAGGAGATCTCCCGCTTGGACAAGGACATCGATGCCGCCGCGGCGGAAGAACAGGGGGCCCAGGTCGCAGTGGCCAAGGCCGAGGCCCTGCTGGAAAGCGTACACCGCGCCAAGGCCGAACTCGACGAACGTCTGCAGTCGGTGTCGTTCGACATAAAGGATGCCGAATGGAGCATGCAGCAGACCGCGCAGGAATCCGCAGGCGGTTCGGCAGAGGAGCTTTCGAAGCGGATCATGTCCAAACGCAAGGAGGAATCCGAGCTCGAGAAACAGGAATCCGAATTGAGGGTGGCGATACGCAGACTCGACTCCGAGTACAACCGGTTAGCTGCCGAGAAACGGGCCTCGGACAGATTCGACGGCGGCAGCAGAGCGGTCAAGGCCATACTCGAGTTGAGAGACAAGGGGACGATCGAGGGGATACACGGCACGATCCAGGAGCTCGCTGTCGTGGATCCCGGATTCGAGACCGCTCTGGCCGTCGCCGCGGGAAGCAGGATGCAGGCCGTGGTCGTCGATAACGACCAGACGGCCTCCGCCTGTATAAACCACCTCAAGAAGAACAAGCTCGGCAGGGTGCTGTTCCTGCCGATGAACAAGATGCTCGGCGGCATGCCCCGGGCGAAGGCGATCATGATCCTCAAGCAGACCGAAGGGTACGCCACCGACCTGATCGATTACGATGCCAAGTACAAGAACGTGTTCTGGTACGTGTTCCAGGACACCCTGGTCGTGGACACCTTGGAGAACGCCCGCGGATTGATGGGCGGCGTGAGGCTGGTCACGAGGACCGGCGAGCTTCTGGATGCATCCGGCGCAATGACCGGCGGCACTCTGAACCAGCAGGCGCTGATGCGGTTCGGCCCGCCTTCCGAATCGAAGCTGGAGGAGCTCGGCGACAGGCTCAGAGACGCGAATGCCTCATTGGACGCCCTGGTCGCCCGGATCAGGGACCTCCGAACCGAGATCAGGCTCGCCGACGACGAGATGAGGAAGGCAGGCACGGCGGATATAGGCATCCAGGCCAGGATCGGGCAGCTGAAGGCCGGACTCGCCGAGTTCCGGAAGTCGAAGCAGGCCATCTCTGAACAGCTCGCCGCCAAGGACCGGGAATGCCGGACCTCTGAGGAGGCGCTGGCCGCAGCCCGCCGCGAGCTAGGGAGGATCGCCGGATCGGCGACGGAGCTCAGGGAGAGGAGGTCCGTGCTCAGGGACCGCATGGACGGGATCGCTCCGGCGGAACTGCAGAAGGACATCCGCGAGCTCAGGGACCGCATCTACGCGCTGAGGGAAGCGCTGTCGGACCTGCGGTCGCAGGAAGCGGCATCGGCGGCCGAGATCTCCGGGCTCGATGCCCAGAAGAAGGCGTTGGATCTGCAGGTCTCCGCGGCCGCGCGGAGGATCGCCGAGACGGAGGCCGTCAAAGCCGGCAATCTCGAAGAGCTCGCCGGCATCGAGCTGGAGCTCGAAGCCCTGAAGGGCATCGAGCGCGACATGGAAGGGAGCATCGAGGGCCTCAGGCAGGAGAAGGACGGTCTCCTGCAGAGGCGGTACAGCCTCGACAGCCGCAGATCCGCGGCGCAGGACAAGATCGAACTCAAGGAGGGCATGGTGCTGTCGCAGAGCGCCCAGATCGAGATCGTCAGGGCGAATATCGAGCAGCTGAGGTCGGAATTGGACGAGGTGCCGTCCGAGACCGGGATGCCGATACCGTCGGAAGAGGAGATCAGACGCACCATAAGGTCATGCGAAGGGCTGATCTCGAGGATAGGCAACGTCAATCTGCTGGCGATCGAGGAATACGACGAGAGGAAGGGCCGACACGACGCCCTCGTGGCGGACGTGACCGCCCTCGAAGAGCAGATAACGGATCTGGAGAGACTGAAGGATTCGCTCAACCGGCAGAAGAAGGCGCTGCTCATGGAGGCTTACAACGCCGTGAACACGAATTTCAAGGCGATCTACGCACAGCTGTCGGGCGGAGGCGAGGCGTTCATGGATCTGGAGGACGAGTGCGATCCGTTCGCGGGCGGGCTGCTCATCAACGCGAAACCCAAGAACGGCAAGCTCCTGAAGCTGGAGGCTCTGTCCGGAGGGGAGAAATCGTTGACGGCGCTGGCGTTCATCTTTGCGATACAGGAGTACCAGCCGTCTCCGTTCTATGTGCTGGACGAAGTGGACATGTTCCTCGACGCGGTCAATGCGGAGATGGTCGCCGCGAGGGTCAAGGAGAGCTCGTCGAGAGCGCAATTCATACAGGTGTCGCTGAGGAAGGTCACGCTCGCGATGGCGGATCATCTGATCGGGGTGACAAGACCTCCGTCGGGCATCAGCAAAGTGATCATGCAACCCGATTTCGAAGAAGTATCCAAATATGAGGAAGAGGCCTCGAGGAGGCCGCACGGGGATTGAGGCAGGGATGGGAAATGGAGAACGTACAGGTATCTGAAATGGAGCAGCATCTGCTGTTCCACAAAGCATTGGCCGAGGATGTCGGATCCTTCGAGAGGATCGGCGAGTACATGCGCATCCTCAAGGACACGACAGGCGAGAAGCTGAGCGATCCGGTGGACGAGTCCATCCGGGCCGTCTTCAGCCTGGTCATCGAGAACGGCATCGATCCCTGGGAGATCGATCTGCGCGAGTTCGTCAGGATCTACTCCGGCAAAGTCGCCGACATGTCCTTCGACATGATCCTGGCAGGCCGCTTCATCCTGATGGCCTGGAAGATCCTGAGGATGCAGTCCGAGGCGACCTTCGACAAGGGCCTCGGCCCCCGGGAGGAGGAAGAGGTGTTCGAAGCGGATTTCGACTTCGAGGACGAGGATGAGCGGATGGCGGTCCCCGAAGTGGCGTTCATGAGAGCGTTCCAGCGGACGGACCTGCGGCCGGTGACCATGTACGAGCTCATCAGCGCCTTCGAGGACGCCCGCGTCGAGATCGAGGTCAGGGACGAACGGGAACGGGCCCGCAAGGCGATCCAAGCCAAGGAGCCGAGGCGGTTCGAGGACAAGGCCCACGAGGAGGACGACGAGAAGGATGTCGAACGCGTCATGGACCGCATCATGCGGCTGGAACGGAGGACCTTGCCGATCGACGAGCTGTACACGGGGGACATCATGGAGGATCTGAGGACGTTCGTGTCCGTCCTGCACCTGGTGAGGGACGGCAGATTGGATATCGAGCAGGAATCGCTCCCGTACGGCAGGGTGCTCGTGGGCGTGCCCGTCCCGGCGATATCGGTGGCGACGGTCCCCAGAAGCGCGGGGATGGTGAACTGAGTGAACGTCAAGGGGGCGATCGAGGCGGCGCTGTTCTCCTCCAGCGACCCCATGACGGTCAAGGAGATCGCCGAGAGGGCGGGCATGTCGGCGACCGATGCGAGATACGCGGTCATGGACCTCCGTAAGGAGTACGATGCCCGTGATTCCGCGATCATGATCGCGAAGGTCGGCAACGGATACCGTATGATGCTGAGGACCGAGTACTCGGAGTACACGGGCAGGTTCGCCAAGGCGGAGATGACCGGCGGGATGATGCGCACGCTCAGCACGATCGCCTACAATCAGCCGGTGCTGCAATCCGAGCTCTTCAAGACGCGCGGAGCGCGCACGTACGATGATGTGAGAACGCTCACGGAGATGGGGATGGTATCCGGCCGCAAGGCCGGTCAGACGCTCGAGCTGACCACGACCAAGAAGTTCGTCGAGTACTTCGGCATCGGCAGCACCAGGCTGCAGGACATCCGCGAGTGGATCGAGACGCACGCCAAGAACCTGTGAGATGACCCGTCCGGAACAGAGGCCGTACCGCGGCATCGACATCCGCGACATCCATGGTAAAGGTTTTTATCCGCCTAGATATACAGACAACCGATACATCATGGTAATGCCACAAGCCCTCTTAGAAAAATCCCTTGATAAACGGGTGTCGCTCCTCCTCAAGGACGGAAGGGCCCTGGAAGGTAAGCTCACCGGATTCGACGAGTACATGAACATGGTGCTCGAGGACACGGTGGAGAGCATCGCAACCACCAGCGAGGAAAGGCGTCTGGGGTCGGTGGTCCTCCGCGGCAACAACGTCGTGAGCATAACCATCCTTTGAAACAGGTTCCTCCGCAGATGCCGTTCATCCGATGAACGAGAAGGTACAGTCAGATGCCCCTATTCAAAAAGATAAATGACATTTCGAACAGAGGCGGTGCCCGCAGAGCCTGGTTCGGCCTTGCTGTCACCGTCCTCGTGTTCCTGATCATCATACCTTCGATATTCGTCGTCACCAAGGTCTTCACCGATTGGGCGCTGGTGAGCGAGACGCTCGCCGACCAATCGATGATGGCGCTGATCTACGGGGCGACATGGAACTCGTTCAGCATCGCTCTGATCGTCACCGTGGCGGACATCGTGCTGGGGATCCCGATGGCGTGGATCCTCATCAGGAAGGAGATCAGGGGCAAGAGATACCTCGATACGCTGATGGACATGCCTTTGGCATTCCCGACTGCGGTGCTCGGCATCTCCGTGGTCATCTTCTGGGGAGCGCCGAACGGGGTGACGATACCCGGGCTCGGCTTGGTGGTGTCTCCGTACATCATGATGCTCCTGCTGCACACGATCTTCACTTATCCCTACATGGTCAGGTCGCTGTCGGCCATCCTGGAGCAGATCGAACCCACTTACGAGACGGCGGCGATGACGCTGGGCGCGTCCAGGTTCACCGCGGTGCGGACGATAACCATACCCCTCTTCAAAGCCGGACTCGTGACCGGGTTCATCCTCTGCTTCGCAAGGTCGCTGTCGGAGACCGGCGGCACGTACATCGCGTTGGCGATGATGGGCAAGGCCGATGTCTTCTTCACGGGCCCCACTTTCATCGCCTACATGAAGGATGTCGGGGCGGACGCGGCCATGGGGCCGATGATCATCATCAGCATCATCATGATCCTGCTCGCATTGATCCTGCTGTTCCTGGTGAAGCGGCTGATGATCAGGATCAAACTGCCCATGGACAGGGTATGGCCGCAGATCGGGCGCAAACTCAGCAAAGGGGTACCGCCCAAAGTCAAAGACTCGCTGACCCTGCTGTTCATGATCTGCATCGTCCTCATCCCCTCCTTCTACATCTTCGCTTTCCTCACCCAACCGATCGCCGCCGTCGATTACGGCATGCTCATGTACTCGATCGGGCTGTCGTTCCTCGTCGCGGGCGCGGCAGTGGTCTTCAACATCGTCTTCGGCATGCCGATGGCGCTCTACATCGCCAGGAACCACAACTCCCGCTACGGGCAG
>JAAYAP010000056.1 GCA_012719315.1 Methanobacteriota archaeon | reverse complement strand
TTACCAATCAGAGAGTTCGCGTGGTGGCCCGACACGGCAACATTGTAAGATTTGCCTGTCTTAACGTCATTCACGATAGTTTTGAAGTCTACCATTTGAACACCTTCAGGCCCGCCATCCGCTTCTGCATGTTCTCTGAAGGATAGTTATATTAATCAGGGTTCGGAATCCGGTGGCATGACTAAGGTCGTACTACACACCACGATGGGGGACATAACCATCGAGATGCATGACGATATGCCCATCACCACGGGCAATTTCGTGAAACTCGCGAAAGAGGGTTTCTACAACGGCGTGATCTTCCACAGGGTCATCGAGGGCTTCATGGTCCAGGGCGGATGCCCGGAGGGAAGCGGCATGGGAGGACCCGGTTACAACATCGAGGACGAGTTCGGCGAGGGGCACTCCAACGTCAGGGGCACGATCGCGATGGCCAACACCGGCCGTCCGTGCACCGGCGGATCGCAGTTCTTCATCAACCTCGTCGACAACACCTACCTTGACAAAGAGGACCCCCGCACCCCGTACGCCCATCCGGTGTTCGGCAAGGTGACGGCGGGCATGGACGTGGTCGGCGGGATCGGTAAGATCGCCACCGACCACAACGACCGGCCGGTCAAACCGGTGGTCATCGAGTCCGTCGACGTAATCGAGTGAGCTCAGAGCTCTTCGAGCACCAGATGGTTACCCGAACGCAGGAAGAGCAGGGGGACCCCCAGTCCCCTCAACCTCCTCCTCAGCTCGCGGTCGTTGGTGAGCACGATGCCTTCGACCGCCAGAGCCGCCTCGATGACCGCGTCGTCGCCGCGTGCCGTCGTGGCTATCCTCTCATACTTGCCGGCGAGCCCGAGGGCCGCCTTGGCATGCTTGCTCCTCGAAGCCTCCAACTCGCCCAGGAGCGGCTCCGGGATGACCATGCGGGCATCGCCGAGGACGTTCCTGACCATGATGTCAAGGTTGAGGCCGAGTTCGAAAGGCATCAGCAGAGCGTTGGTGTCGAGGACGACCGTCTGCATGGCGGTCACTCTTCGACGATGCCGTATCCGATGAGCCGCCACTTGTTGGAGATCCTCCGGGAGATGGCGACCCTCTGGCCTTTGAGGATGCATACGGGGATCTTGAGCACCACTTCGGCCGAACCGCCCCTGGCGCTCTTGACGACGCCGACGGTCGTGGCCGTGCCGACGCTCAGCATCAGCGGCTCGTTGCTCTTGATCTCGTCGACCTCCAGATCGGTCGACGAGCCGACGACGCGGTCGAGCAGCACCGTCTCCATCGTGAGCTCGTGGGCCACGCGCGGGACGTTCCCGGGCGTGCCGACGACCCTGCCGGTCAGACCGTCGGATTTGGTTATCGACGGATCCAACCCGGTGCCGATCGCGATCAGCCCGCCGGGATACACTTCGTCGACCATCCGCCCGCCCGCCTCCAACGAGGTGATCCGGGCCGCGATCTTCTCATAAGAGACCTTGCCGGCGACCTCGGTCCTCCTGCCGGGGACGATCTCGATCTCGTCTCCGATCCTCAGCTTGCCCTGGATCAGCGTGCCGCCGATGACCCCGCCCTCCAGGCCCTCCGGCTTGGTGCCGGGGGAGTTGATGTCGAACGACCTCGCCACGTGCATGAGCGCAGGGGCGTCGAGGTCCCGCTCGACTTTGGATATGATGTGTTCCTCGATGGCCTCGACCAGCATGTCGATGTTGACCCCGCGGTTGGCCGATATGGGTATGATCGGCGCATCCTCGGCGATCGTGCCTTTGACGAACTCCTTGATCTGCTTGTAGTTCTCCAGCGCCTGTTCGCGGGTGACGATGTCGATCTTGTTCTGGACGATGATGATCTTGTCGATGCCGATGATCGACAGCGCCATCAGATGCTCCTTGGTCTGGGGCTGGGGGCACCTCTCGTTGGCCGCCACCAGCAGCAGCGCTCCGTCCATCAGGGCCGCGCCCGACAGCATCGTCGCCATCAGGGTCTCGTGGCCGGGGGCGTCGACGAACGACACCGTTCTGAAGAACTCTGTCTCGGAACCGCAGTTCCTGCATCTGTCCGAGACCCCGTATGCGGCCGCGCCCTCGCAGTTGCCGCATCTGTAGAAAGCCACATCGGCGTAGCCCAGGCGGATGGATATCCCCCGCTTGAGCTCCTCGGAGTGACGGTCGGTCCATTCGCCCGACAGCGCCTTGGTCAGCGTGGTCTTGCCGTGATCGACGTGCCCGATCATGCCGATGTTGATCTCGGGCTGACTGGGTACCTTCATTTGTTCTCCGCCTGAGCCTCGGCGTTGGCGGCGAAAGACTCTTCGATCGATTTGGATCCGTATTCGGTTATCTTCATGTTGATCTGCACGATCTCCGAGGAGATCGTCGAACCGCGCACCGCGACCCTCCTCCTCTCGCCGGGATACCTCTCGTGGAACCCTATGCCTTCGGACAGGAGGAGCTTCCGTCTCCTCTTGCCGGGGAGATCGCTCCGCATCGGAGTGCCGTTCCCGTCACTTCCGCCGGTGATCATGAGCTTGTATCCGGGAAGCCCGACAAATATACCATCCACGACGTCTCCGATGTTCTTCCCATCCAGAGAGCTCGCGTGGTAACCGGACACGGTAACATTGTAGGATTTACCGGTCTTAACATCGTTTACGATAGTTTTGAAGTCCACCATTTGAACAACCTGTATGGCGCCCTATATTAATGTTATTTATAAAAGTTTGTAAGGACGCCGCCAACGGACCGGCCGTGCCGGCGATCGGCGCACGCGGTCATATGCCCCAGAACGGGTCTTCTTTGCGCTTGATGGCGATGACGTCGTTCATCGCCATCCGCTCGTCCTCGGTGATGTCGGCCTGCGAGAGCGGGATCACCGACGAGGCGAGCAGGTCCGCGTAGACGATGCTCTCCTCGCCGATCTGCCTGCCGGCGGTGACGCCCTCGATGCCGACGGCGACCTCCTCGCCCTGCTTGGCCTCTTTCAGGGAATCGTCGCCGGAATGGATGCTGCGGATCCTGCCGGCGTCCTTCCCTTCGGCGGTGATGAGCCTGGTGCCGACCCTGATGCGCCCGGCGAGGATGCGCACGCCGACGATCGCCGGCTTGCTCGTGCGGAAGATGCAGTTGGGCAGCACCTTGAACATCGCCGGGAAGACGATCTCCGACCTGAGGTCGGCATCCGTCCTCCGTTTGGATTCGTCCGACCACTCCTTGTACGTCTCGATCAGCGAGTAGACGATCGGATCGGTCATGACCTTGAGGTCGTGTTTGACGAGCTCCTCCTCGGCGTCCCGGCTCATGGTCACGTTGAAGCCGAGGATGACGTTGTTCTCCTTGTCCCCGTAGGCGGCCTCGATGATGTCCCTGCGGGTGATGTTGCCGATGCCGTACTTGCGTATCGGTATCCCGGCGGCCTTGGCCTCGAAAGCCAGAGCCTCCAGGGAGCCGATGGCGTCGGCCTTTATCGTGATGCCCTTCTCCTGCACCTCGACCTTGATCTCGTTCTCCTCGGTCATCTCGGAGATCGCGGGATCGTTGGGACCGGAGACGACCCGCATCGGCGCCCCGGCGATGACTCCTTCGATGTTCTGACAGGCGATCTTCACGCCCGCGGCGGCATCGACCTCCCTGGCCGACTCGAACCTGTCGCGGGGATCGCGGATCTCGTCCAGCGGCTTGGGCTTCAATATGGCGCGGATCTTGGTGACCAGCGGCGCGCCGTGGGTCCCCAGCGCCACCGTGTCCCCTCTCCGCAGCGTCCCCGAGTAGAGGATCGCGTCCATCGTGTTGCCGAACCCCTTCTCCTCTTTGATCTCCAGTATGGTGCCCTTGGTCGTGCCGTCGTCGGCTTTGAGGCGCTGGTCCAAGAAGCGCTGGGCCAGGCCCACGAGCACCAGCAGCAGGTCGGGCACCCCCTCGCCCTCCTTGGCGCTCAGCGGCACCAGGGCGATGGATTTGGTGAAGTCGTCGATGCGGTCGTACCTGTCCGCCGACAGGCCTTCGATCGACAGCTGCTCGATGATCTTGTACAGCCTCTCGTTGAAGAAGTCCAGCGTGCGTTGCTGCTGCACCTTCTCCGCGAGGATGAACGGCCGCCCGTCCTCGCTGATCCAGCCCTGGATCGTGTCGATCTTGTTCAAGGCGATCACGAACGGGGTCTTGTACTGCCGGAGGATGCGGATCGATTCCATCGTCTGCGGCATCAGGCCCTCGCGGATATCGATCACGAGCACGGCGAGATCGGCCAGCGAACCGCCTCTGGCGCGGAGGGTCACGAACGAGTGGTGCCCGGGCGTGTCGATGAACAGCAATCCGGGGACGTCGAACCGTTTCTTGCCGATGAGCTTGTCGCAGACCTTGTATATGTGGTTGATCGGGACCTCTGTCGCACCGATGTGCTGGGTGATCGCCCCGGCCTCCCTGGCCTGCACCGATGTCCCCCTGATCCTGTCCAACAACCGGGTCTTACCGTGGTCTACATGACCCAGAACGCTGACGACAGGTTGCCTTATTGCCATGACATCACCAGGATTGCTTGAACGCCTTGGTCTTATTAGTACATTCCCGAATGCCCGATGCCGGCCACCTTCCCGTACACCTCTTCCAGGATGTCCACGGTCTTGGAGACCGTCTGCGTCTCGG
>JAAYAP010000055.1 GCA_012719315.1 Methanobacteriota archaeon | reverse complement strand
TTCGTCTCCGGCACGCAGATCCTGTCGGAGATGGCGGTGGGCTCGATCGTGGGTTCGGCGGCGGCCGCCGTCATGATCCTCATGGTGTTCCTCGGGTTCGGCACCAAGCTGGGCCTGATGCCGTTCCACGCCTGGATGCCCGACCTCTACTATTCCGCGCCCATACACTCGGTGACGCTGCTCTCCACCGTCTGCTCCAATGTGGCGATCCTGTTGATCGTGAAGACCTCGTTCCTGTGGATCGGCGTCCCCGACAACCTGCCGATGATCCTCGCCATCCTGCTCCTGGCTTCCCTGAGCGCCATCTGGGGTGCGATGGAATCGCTGATCCAGACCGAATCGCGGCGGATCCTGGCCTATTCGAGCATGGAGAACATGTCGATGGTCATGCTCTGCCTGGGCATGGGGCTGATGTTCGCCGCGATCGATTTCGACAAGAGCCTGCTGACCCTGATGATCGTGGCCGCGATGCTGCACACGATCAACCATTCGTTCTTCAAATCGCTGATGCTCCTCAACATCGGCAAGGTGGAGGAGAGCACGGGCGAGCACTCCCTGAGCCGCATGGGCGGACTCGCCCTGACCCTGCCGATGCTCTCGGCGTTCGCCGTCATCGGCACGCTCTCCATGGCCGGCGTGCCGCCGCTCAACGGATTCGTCAGCGAATGGCTGATGATCAAGACCGTGGTCATGGCGGGCACCGGGGATTCGATCCTCAATATCGTCCTGCCCCTGATCATCGCCGTCCTGGGAGTGTGCGGGATGATGGCCGCCGCCTCCTACGCGAGACTGTACGGGTTCATCTTCCTGGGACGGCCGCGGGCGGAGTACGACGTGCCGCCCAAGCCGATCGACAGGCTCTCCATGGTGCCGATGGCCGTCCTGTCCGGGATGTGCATCGTGCTCGGCATCTTCGCCGTGCCGGTCATCGGCATCCTGACCGACAGCGTATGCTCGACCCTGCACCTCAGCGACAGCGCGGGAGGGGTCGTGGCCGAGGCCCTCGACCCGATCATGATCGCCGTGGCGATCGCCGCGATCGCCGCCGCTCTGTTCGTCCTCTTCCGCCTCTTCGGCAAGAAACGGCGGGACACGCCCACCTGGGATTGCGGCACCGACCTGAAACCGCACATGCAGTACTCGTCCGAGGGCTTCACCCAGCCCCTAGTGAGGATGTTCCATCCGTTCTACGGGGACAGCACCGAGACGGATGACGAGCCCGGCGGTGTCGATCTGTTCAAAGTCAGCTTCATCGAGCCCTCGATGCATTACATCCTCCGCCCCATCGGCAGGTCGGTCCTATGGCTCTCGCGGAAGGTCAACCGGATCCAGACCGGCAACATCCAGTCGTATCTGGCCTACATCATGGTCACGCTGATCGCCGTGCTCCTGGGGGTGAGGTTCCTTTGATCGGGACGGCCGTCGCCTGCGTGCAGGCGGTGATGATGATCGCCATCGCGCCGCTGATCACCGGCATCGTGAGGAAGTTCAAAGCCTGGATGCAGCACCGCACCGGTGCCGATATCCTCCAGCCGTACCGTGAGCTGGCCAAGCTGTTCAGGAAGGACGAGACGGTCTCCGAGAGCACCTCATGGCTGTTCCGTGCGATACCGTACGTGTGTTTCGCGACCATGACGCTGATCGCCTTCATGATCCCCTTCTTCTTCACGGGCATCGCGGCCCCGTACGGGGATCTGATCGCCCTGGTGTACATCTTCACGCTGTACAGGTTCTGCATGGTGCTCGGCGGATTGGAAGGAGGATCGTCGTTCGGCGGCATGGGCAGCAGCAGGGAGCTGATGATGTCCGTCCTCATCGAACCGTCGCTGCTGCTCACGCTCATGACCCTGTGCGTCCTGAGCGGGGCGGGCACCGACATCAGCGGAGTCCCCGAGATGCTCATGTCCATGGGCGTGCTCGCCTTCGGCCCGGCGCTGCTGCTGGCGGCGGCCTCGTTCGTGATCACCGTCGTGGCGGAGAACGCACGCATCCCGTTCGACAACCCCGATACCCACCTGGAGCTGACGATGGTTCACGAAGGCATGCTCCTGGAATACTCGGGGCGGAGCCTCGCCCTGATGGAGTTCTCCTCCATGATGAGGCTGGTCATCTTCATGACCATGCTCGGCACGCTGTTCTTCCCCTGGGGGATCTCGACCTCGGTCGAGCCGCTGCACCTGCTCGTCGGCTTCGCCGCGATCATGCTGAAGCTGATGGTCATGTCCTTCGCGCTGGCCCTGCTGGAGTCGTCATCGACCAAATTCAGGCTGTTCAAGATGCCCAACCTGCTGACCGCCTCCTTCGTGCTCGCCTTGCTGGCGATAATATCACTGTACATACTCTGAGGAAAAACAATGGATCTGATCATATACGAGAACATCATCGATATCTGCGCGATATGCATGCTGGTGATCACCGTCATGGCGGTGATGTCCACATACATGAGGAAACTGATCCAGCTGTTCGCGATCCATTCCCTGTTCCTGGCGGTGCTGGCGTTCGTGGTGGCGTTCTACACCGACAACTCGCATATCTACATCACATTCACGCTGACGCTCGTGCTCAAGGTGCTCCTCATCCCCCGTTTCCTCGATTACACCGTGGAGAGGATCCATGTGGACAAGGAGGTCAGATCCCCGATCAGCACGCCCGGCAGCCTGTTGATCTGCACCGTGCTGATCTTCGCCGGCTATCTCGTGGCCGATCCGATGACCGAATCGCTGACCACGCTCGGCAGGAACTGCCTGGCGATCTCGCTGTCGATCGTGTTCATCGGCCTGTACATGATGGCATCCCGCGCCAACGCCCTGAGCGAGTCGATCGGTCTGCTCCTGACCGAGAACGGGCTGTTCCTGGGGACCATGACCATCTCCTACGGCATGCCGTTGATCGTCGAGTTCGGGGTCTTCTTCGATATCATCATCGCCGTCGTCATCATCGGCATCTTCGCCTACAGGATCAACCGCACCTTCAACTCGATCGACACCTCGTACATGAGGAGGCTGAGGGATTGATCCACGGGATCGAGATCGTCGTGCTGATACCGGCAGCGGCCGCGCTGCTGTGCGGCCTGTCGCGGGACGAGCGCGCTCTGTCCTGGATCACCATCCTGGCCGCGGGCGCCTGTCTGGCGGCGGCGGCATGGACGTTCTGGCCGGTCTTCTCCACGGGCACGGCGCTGGAATACGGCATGTGGTACGTCGACGGCCTCTCGGCGCTGTTCCTGATCCTGACCGCCGCGGTGACCTTCGCGGTCGCCCTGTATTCCCACGGGTACCTCCGCTTCGAGAGGGCCGCGGGCGGTCTGACCCTGCGGGCCGAGAAGACGTACTACATCAGCCTCAATCTCTTCGTGACCGCGATGCTCTGCGTGTTCCTGGTGTCCTCGCTGGGGATGATCTGGATCATCATCGAGGCGACGACGCTGGTCTCCACCTTCCTGGTCGGGTTCTACAGGGACGAGGGATCCACCGAGGCTTCGTGGAAGTACCTGATCATCTGCTCGGTGGGCATCACCCTGGCGCTGCTGGGGATCTCCCTGCTGTACGCCTCGGCGATCGGCGTGATCGGCAGCGTCTCGTCCGCACTCGACTGGCCCGTGCTCATGTCGGTGGCCGCCGACCTCGACCCGGTGCTGCTCAAGACCGCGATGGCCCTGGTGATCATCGGGTTCGGCACCAAGGCCGGCTTCGCCCCCATGCACACCTGGCTGCCGGATGCGCACAGCCAGGCGCCCACCCCGGTGAGCGCCCTGCTGTCGGCCGCCCTGCTCAACTGCGCCCTGTACAGCATCATCAGGTTCTACATGATCTCCGAGATCGCCATCCCCGGCTTCGCTTCGACGCTCCTGTTGATCTTCGGGATCGCCTCCGTGTTCGTGGCCTCGATGTTCATCCTCAACGCCAAAGAGCTCAAGCGCATGCTCGCCTACTCGAGCGTCGAGCATATCGGCCTGATCGCCGTCGGCTTGGGCATCGGCACCACCTGGTCGGTGTTCGCCGCCCTGTTCATGGTCGTGGCGCACTCGCTGACCAAGCCCATCCTCTTCTTCTGCGCGGGGAACATCATCCAAGGCTACGGCACCAAGGAGATGTCGGCCGTGCGCGGATTGGGGAAGACCATGCCGTACACCGCCGCCATGCTGACGGTCGGATCGCTGGCGATCGTCGGCATGCCGCCGTTCGCCGTGTTCACCGGCGAGATCGCCCTGCTGTACTCGGCGGTCTCGGCGGGCATGTGGTGGCTGACGATCCTCCTGGTGGTCCTGCTGATCATCATCTTCGCGGGATTCACCGGACGCGTGTTCCCCATGTTGAGCGGATCCGCCGAGGCCGAGGTGACGGAGCCTGAGGGGCCGATCCGCGCCGCGCCTTTGGCGATCCTCGCCGTGGCGATGACCGCCATGGGCCTGTTCGCACCCGAGAGCGTGGCGGACGGGTTCCGGATGATCGCCGAGAGCATGATCGGAGGTCTTGCATGATCCGCCGCATGGACGAGGGCATCGTCGACCTCGGCGGACGGATACGCGAGCTGATGGAGGACGGGTACGGCGTCGTCTGCATGTACGCCACCGAGAAAGGCGACATGCCCCGTTCCATCCAGACCGTCCTGCGGAAAGGCGAGAGGATCGTGCATATCACTACGGTCCTGGAATCCGACAGCTATCAGGCGATGTCGCCGTTCATACCTCAGCTGCGCCCGTACGAACGCGATATGCGCGAGATGAACGGCCTCGACCCGATCGGCCTCAAACGCCATTACGGGCCGCAGCGGCTACAATGGGGCTACACCGAGGCGCACCCTCTTCAGAAGGGGGAGCTGCCCGCCGAGAGGCACAACGTCCCGCTGACCGGCAACAGGATGTCCGGCGACGGCGTCTTCGAGATACCCGTCGGACCGGTGCACGCGGGGATCATCGAACCCGGGCATTTCAGGTTCTCCGTCGCCGGGGAGCCGATCCTGAAGATGCGGACGAGCATGGGCTACACCTACCGCGGCATCGAGCGGATGGCCGAGCGCCCGGCGGCCGTCGACCAGACGCGGCTGATGGAACGGGCCTGCGGCGACACCGCGGTCGCGAACGCGCTGGCCTACGCGCATGCCATGGAAGGCGACACGGAGATCCCCAGGCGCGCCAGGCTGCTCAGGACCGTCTTCGCCGAGCTGGAACGCATGTACTGCCACTTCGGTGACATCGGCGGCATCGCCATGGATGCGGGGCTGTCGGTGCCGGCTGCCCGCGGGGCCGAGCTCAAGGAGGAGGTGCATCGCATGAACGCGGAGGTCTGCGGCCACCGTTTCCTGATGGGCACCATCATCCCCGGGGGCGTCAGACGCAACATACCCGACAGCCGTCTGGACCTGCTGAAGAAACGGATGCTGAGGATCGGCTTCGAGCTGGAAGAGCTCGTCGGCGCGTTGGACGACTCGTCGCTGTTCCTGGACCGTGCCGAGACCACCGGCATACTGACCCACGAGAACGCCCTGCGCTACCGCGCGCTCGGACCGACGGCACGGGCCAGCGGCGTGAAGACCGATGTCCGCAAGGAGCTGCCGTACGACGCCTACTCAGAGGTGGGCATGAGGCTGATAACCCATGACAAAGGCGATGTCTATTCGCGTATGTTCGTCAAGGCGAAGGAGATCGTCGAATCCGTGAACCTGATCAACCAATGCCTGGACCTCATGGACGGCTGCGTCATCAGGGCCGACGTGAGCATCGCCGACGGCTTCAGACTCGGTATCGTCGAAGCCCCCCGCGGAGAACTGGTCCATGCCGTCAACATCGTCAACGGCGGCATCTGGAGGTATCGGATCAGGGATCCGTCCTTCATCAACTGGATCGCCCTCGAGACCGCACTGCCAGGGAACATCGTGCCCGATTTCCCGCTGATCAACAAGAGCTTCAACCTATCCTACAGCGGATACGACCTCTGAGGTTACAATGTACAAAGAGAGTTTGAGGAACCTGATATCGGGCGCAAGGCCCTGCGAATCATTCGAGACCATGGAGGGCAGGCGCCTGAACATGCCCATGCCCGACGAGCGCTGCGACCTGTGCGGCATCTGCGCCGACGCATGCACCGGCAAGGCGATCTCGGTCGACGGGGGCTGGTCGGTGGATCTCGGCAGATGCGTGTTCTGCCGCGACTGCTACGACGCCTGCGGATACATCTCGGAGCGTCCGGCGCCGCATTATGCGTTGAACCGGGAGGATCTGGTCTTCGCCGCCGGCAAGGAGAAGGACGTGGAAGGCAGATTGGACGACAGCAGGGTCGCCGACCTGGGGAACTCGGTCCACATCAGGGAGCTGGACACAGGCTCCTGCAACGCCTGCGAGCATGAGGCGAATGCGATGAGCAACATCTTCAACGACATGTCCAGGTTCGGCATCGGCGTCAAGGCGTCTCCCCGGCATGCCGATGTGCTCCTCGTCACCGGTCCGATGACCAGGGCGATGCTGACCGCCGCCAGGAAGACGTACAACGCGGTGCCCGACAGCAAGATGGTCGTCGCCTGCGGCACCTGCGCCATATCGGGCGGGCCGTTCGCGGAAGGCGACGTCGTCGGCACCGGCATCGGCGACACCATGCCCGTGGACATCTACGTGGTCGGATGCCCTCCCACGCCCAACGGGATGGTCGTCTCGTTCGTCAAAGCCCTCGGGCTGCGTCACTGAACGACGATCACGGTGCAATTGGCGTTGCGGATCACGGCTTCGGACGTGCTTCCCAGGATCGCCCGGTCCAGGAAGGTCTTGTCCGACCGCCCGACCACGATTACATCCGCCGAGAACCTCTCGGCGGCATCGAGGATGCCTTTCTGAGGCGTGCCCGAGCAGACGACCGCCTGCACATCCACCCCGCGCTCCCGGGCCAGGGCCTCGGCCTCTTTCTGCGCCTCTCCGATCCGAGCCATCTCCTCATCCATGTCCAGCTTGTCCTTGGACGGGATGTCTGTCAGGATGTACAGCTTCTTGCCGAAGACCAGAGCGTACTCTATCGCGTAATCCAACGCCTTCTTGGTATGCTCCAACCCGTCGTATGCTACCAACACCGCCATCCGGATAACCTCTCAAGTGAACCTGCATCCACCATCACTTGAGAGTATATACTGCTTTCCGGCGGGTGCCGGCGGCGGTGGATGCCGTGTCTAATGTCCTCCGGGATTCACTGCAGATGGATCCTCCTCGCCAGATCCAGGTCCTTCTGGGTATTGACATTGACCGCGAAGTCCCGGTCGTCGGTGTGGTAGAAGGTCTCCGAGAGGTAATCGTCACGCAGGGTCTTCCTCCGGTCCAGGATCGACAACCCAGCCACCGCCCAATCCGTGCCGTAGCGGTTCATCACGAACGAGGGGGTGATCCCCATCTCGCGCACGACGTCGCAGCAGACCAGGGCGACGTGCGATTCCATGGTCTTCGGGTCGAACGATTCCACGAAGCGGTCGATCGAACGGGGCGAGAGCAACGGCGTGTCCGAGGGGCAGGTCAGGATGAAATCCCCCGACATGACCTCGAACGCCTCGTGCAGATCGCCCACGAAATCCTCTCCGGAGGTCCGGATCGTCGGCACTCCGAGCTCGATGAGGAAGCGCTCGGTCTCCAAAGTGTTGTCACTGACGGAGACCAGCACCTCGTCTACGTATCTGGAGCCCTACAGGGCTTCGATCACCCTCTGGACGGAGGGTTTGTCGCCGATGACCTGCATCGGCTTCTCCACTCCGCATTCGCCCATGCGCGATCCTTTGCCGCCGGCGTTGATCAACGCCTGCATCAAAAGAACCCTGCCAAGGTCTCGACGATGATGATCAGCGCCAGCACCGTCACGCGCGAAACCTCGTTCGTCGCGCCCAGTATGTCGCCGTTGACGAAGCCGAGCTCCTTGTTGGCCCATGATGCCATGCCGATACCCGTGGCGATCGATGCCGCGATACCGGTCAGAGCGACCAGGGCCACCCATCTGTACATGGTTGTGTTCATGTACGGTATCCCGGTGACCATCTGCACCAGGGCCAGCGATATGAACATGAACACGATGACCGCCACCAAGGAGAACACCGACGACTTGACCAACGTCTTCTTGTCGGCGTTGCCCACTTGCTTCGAGGCCATCCCGTCGCCGGGTTCGCCCCAGGCGGCGGCCGCGACCATCGCGTTCTTGACGAGGATCTCCAGCGGCCAGACCAGCAGCAGCAGCCAGATGCCGAACGACGAGAGCAGCGCGACCGCCGCCAGCGTGACGATGAGCGCCACGCCGATCCCGCCGGCGCCGATGTTCGTGTCCTTGAGCGCTCTTATATGCTTGTCCCGATCGCCCGAGGCGACCAGAGCGTCGCCGAAATCGACCAAGCCGTCGAAATGGAGGAACTTGCTGAAGAGGAGCACCGCCGCGAGGATCAGCACCGTCGTGGCCAGGTTGCTGAATCCCAGGTACCACGAGGCCGCGCCCGTGATGAATGCCACGAGGCCGACCAGGACCCCGATCAGGGGGATCGTCCAGGTGTTCTTCTCGAACGCTTCTATATCCTCGGCTCCCGCATCCATCTTGATCACCGTGAAGAAGGAGATCATCGCCCTCAGGGAGGACTTCACCTGATCCGGATCGACATCGAGCAGATCGTCCACGTCGATCAGCTCGCTGATCACGTCGCTTCCGCTATGTTCCTTCCGTTCCGTTCCGCGGTCGCTTGCGGATTGCTCCGCATCATCCATCTGTGCTTCCACAGAGGTCCATTCAGTATCATCATCCAACATCTCCGTATACCTCCATCGGCCTCAGGGCCGTCTTGCATCCTCGGCGGTCCGTTCCGCCTGCTCCCTGTCGAACAGCTCCGTGTATATCGACGACATCACGCCGCCGACCAAGCCGCAGAGCATGTCGTCGGTGAACGGCCCCGCCGTGCCGATGATGCCGGGCTTGTACCTGTCGAAGCGATTGAATTCGAACGATCCGCGCGTACCCGCGATGTACACCGCGATTTGGATGCCGATCATCTCGTCGGCGATCAGATGGATGGGGTCGGTCTCGAACAGGTCCTTCGGAAGGGCGCAGATGCAACCCTTGCCGCCGAGCACGTCCAGAGACAACGCGGCTTGGATCAGGGATGATACATTAATATCGTTGCTGAGTACATCAAGCCTGCCCTCGAACATCGTGCGGATCGTCTCCGTTTCCCAGTCCGGATTCGGATCGTACAGCTCCTCCGCCGCTTTCCACAGCTCCTCGCGGGGGATCCCGGCCCTGGAGAGCGCGTCGATGAACGTGCCCGCGACCGGGTAGTCGCCGCGTTTGACCAGGTTGGCGATCACGCCCGCCTTCACGGACCGGGCCATCGCGATCCCCAAGGCCGTGCCCGTGCCCGCGAAGGTCTCGCGTTCGTCTCCCGCGGGGCAGACCACGGCTATCGCGTCCGAGGTCGTGCCGGTCTCCCGGTACCCCATCTCGCCGAGCGCCGCCGATTTGGCTTCGATCATCGGGATCATGAGGTTGACCTTGCCTTCAAGCGTCAGCGGCACGGGCGAGATGCCGATCGTGTTTATCGTCCCGCCCACGAGCCTCCTGTACCGCTCCATGGAGATCCGCGACCGCTCCTCCATGTCGTCGATGACATCCCCGGCGACGACCTGATTGCTCAGGCCCGCCGTGACCGCCGCGAAGGCCTCCACGCCTCCGTACTCGACTGCGGTCCCGGTGTAGACGTGCTTGACCTCGGCCGCGGTCATCATGCCCACGGCGTCCTGCGGCAGCCCCAGCCGGTCCCGTTCGGCCCTTATCTGCGCCCAGGGGTCCACAAGAGGCGTTTTGTGCGGGACCTGCATCACGAACAACGTGTCGGTCACCGCGTGCCCTCCGTTCAGGAGGGCGTTGCTGAGGACCTCCATCCTCTCGCTCAGTGTGATCACGACCGTCGCCAGGTCGCCGTGCTCGTCGATCTCCGTGCTTCTCACGAACCTCATAGCAGACACCTCAGAACCCCTTCGATCATGTTCTCGAGGAAGACCTGGACATGTATGCCGGTCAAGGCATATAAGGGCAACATCACCGCCAGCACCGACAGGACCGCGGTCAGTTCCACCAGGCGGCAGCAGCGCGAGATATCGTCGACCGTGGGCGACTCCCCGGTGCCGATCACGTACACCCCCTGCTTCTCCATGGAGATCCCCAGGGCCGCGGCGCAGGCGGCCATCGGATAGCCGCTGTTCGGGCTGGGCGTCTTGGCGTGCTCCTCCCTTGCCGCATCCAGGATGGACGGGTGGCCCTTCAGGCCCATGAGCCGGGCGGCGCAGGCGACTAGGTACGGGGACAGGCGGGAGGTAAGGTACCCGAGCAGGTCGTCGAACCTCGCGACGAAGAACCCCAGATTGCCGTACCTGCCGTTCAGGTACCCCCACATGGCGTCCATCATGTTCGCGCATCGGAACATGATCGCGCCGGGTATCCCGAGCAGCCCGCCGTACAACGCGGGCGACACGACGCTGTCGACCAGGTTCTCGGTCACCGTCTCGCAGCACGAGGAGGCGATGTGGACCGCATCCATCCCCGCCGTATCGCGGCTGACGATCATCCGGACCTTGTCGGCGGCGTCTGTGACCCTGCCCGCCCGGAGATCGTCCTGGATGGGGGTGCAGTGCTCCCTGAACGAGAAGATCGAGAAGGTGAATTTCAGGAACACGCCGCTGACGGCCACCCAGGCGATCTCGCCCAGGGACACCGTCATGCCCAGCGGCAGGGCCCAGGCGATCCCCGTCGCCGAGAACGCCATGCGCGTGGCGGCGGTGACGGCGAGCGTCGCGACCAGCACCATGAGGAAGACCGTCACATAGGCCAGGAACCCCCATTTGACCGCTTTCCGGCCCCTGTCCCCCACCGCGGAATCGATGCGGTCCAGCAGGTTCCCGATCCACCTCAGCGGATGGAACCGGTTGGAGGGTTCGCCGGCGAAACGATCGATCAGCAGGGCGATCAGCACGATCGCCGCGGCGTCGGCCCACAGCTGCATGTCAGGCCCTCAGTCCCTTGAGCGTGTCCTCGACGGCATCGGCGAACCGGTCGTTCCTCTCGCGGTCCTTGACGCTGTAGCGCACAAAACCCCGCATGCGCTCGCCGAACGAGGCGCAATCCCTGACCATGATGCCGCGCTCGAGCATCATCCCCTTGAATTCCGAGCCAAGGATCCCCAGCGATCCCAATTGATTGAAATAGAAGAAAGAATCGGACACCTCGCCCGCCGGGAAGCCGATGCCGTTGAGCCGGCGGTTCATCACCTTGGATTCGGCCGCCATCATCTCCGCCGCCCTGTGGACGTGGTCCATGCGCTCGCCGATGAGCACCTCGGCGACGGTCTGCTCCATCTGACCGATGTTCCAGGTCATCCGGACCTTGTCCATCTCTTCGACCAGGGATACGGAGGCGAAGCCGAAGCCGATCCTGATCCCGGGGATGGCGAAGGATTTGGTCAGTGAACCGGCCACGACCAGGTTGTCGTACCTGTCGACGAGTCCGGAGCAGGTGAGGTCCCCGTACCCGGGGACCAGCTCCAGGAGGGTCTCGTCGACGAACACCGGTATGCCGCTGTCGGAGCACTCTCTGATGATCCCGACCAGTTTGTCCCTGGGTTCGATGCGTCCCGTCGGATTGTTCGGATTGCAGATGTACACCGCCCTCGCGCCGCCTTCGATCAGCGCCGTGACCTTCTCGGGGTCGATGCGGAACCCGTCCTCTTCGAGCAGGTCGTTCCAGACGATCTCCGCACCGGCGATCCTGCACTGCTGCTCGTACTCGGCGAAGGACGGCCGGTGGAGCAGCGCCTTGTCCCCCGGCTCGAGGAAGGCGTTGGGGAAGTTCCTGATGAGCTCGGAGGATCCCGCGCCCACCATGATGTTGTCCTCGCCGACGCCGAAGACGCGCGATATCGTGGATTTGAGCGACGCGCACGAATCGTCGGGGTAGTGCCATACGTCATCGGCGGCGGACGCCATGATCTCGCCGATGTCGTCGGGAGGTCCGAAGGGGTTGAGGTTGTGGCTGTAGTCCTCCACGCCCTCCGATCTCCATGCCTGTCCTCCGTGGACGGTCGTGCCCAGCCCGGCCAATGCCCTTCTCGCTCTGATCCCTCTGCCTTCCATCCTATCGTCCTGCCGCAAGATACAGGGAGGTATCGCATAATCCATATAGATATATGCGGAATCGGCCGGAGCCTGCCTGCGGCACGCCGCCGCCTCCGCATGGGCCCTCAACACTAATATCGTCGATGCGCATCCTCCATGCATGGCAATACTCTCGGACAGGGACATACTCGCCGGCATGGAATCCGGGTACCTGGGCATCAGCGACTATCACGAGCGGGGGCTGACCCCCAACGGCTACGACCTGCGGATCGCCGAGATCTCCGTCAGAGGCAGGGACGGGGTCGAGAAGGAGGGCACGGTCGTCATCCCGCCGCGGACGATGTTCTACGTCTCCACCGTCGAGAAGGTCCGCATGCCCGCCGATTGCTGCGCCCAGCTCTGGATGAGGACCACCTGGATAAGGAAGGGCTGCATGGGCACCTTCGGCAAGATCGACGCCGGTTTCGAAGGCACCCTGACCCTCGGAGCGTTCAACGCGACCGACGAGCCGATCGAGATGCCGATCGGAGAACGGTTCTGCCAGATGGTGTTCGAGACCCTCTCCTCGACCTCCGATGAGGATTACTCGCGGCGGAGCGGCAACTACCAAGGCCAGGAAGGCGTCACCCTGGAATCGGTGAAGAAAGGCTGATCAGGTCCTGATCAGATCGAAGACGTAGACGCTCATCGACGGGGAGTAGGTCTTCAGCTCCCTGATGCTGTCGATGCGCAGGCCCAGGCCGCGGGCCGCCATGTCGGAGACCAGCTTCGCTCCCAGGGCCTCCGCTTCCGACCTCTCGGCGATCCTGTGCAGATGGATCGTGCCCCCGGCCTTGGTCTTCTTCAGGGCGTCCTCGAGGAACAGGTCGGCCGATTGCGGGAGGTTCATGATCACCCGGTCGGCCGGCGGCAGTCCGCGGATCGCCGCGCGCGCATCGCCGGTGATCGGCACCAGGTTCGTGATGCGGTTCAGCCTCATGCTCTCCCTGGCGAAACGCTCCGCATCGGGATTCAGGTCGATCGAGTAGACGACCTCCGGCCGGGCGTTCCTGCAGATGACCGTGCCGAACGGAGCCGCCCCGGCGAACATGTCGATCACCGTCTCGCCCTCCTTCACCGCCGCGGCCACCCTGGCCCGTTCGGTCGCAAGCCGCGGGTTGAAATAGACTTTGGCGGGATCCACGGGAAGCCTCGCGCCGGATTCCCTGTGCACGGTCTCCGACGGGCCGTGTCCCGCGATCGCCTCCAGCTCCCTGATCCTCAGGTCGCCCTTGACGCCGGAGTCCGCCATCACCACCCGTATATGCGGGACGGTCGCGATCAACGCCTCGCCGACCGCCTGCCGGTGGGGCAGGAGCCCGTCGGAGAGCTTGATGATCAGCACGTCCCCGATCACGTCGTACGAGCAGGGGAGCGCCTCCTTGGCATCCGGAGGCAGATCGAGCAGCTCCCGGTAATCGGTCTCGCGGCATTCCCGCTCGTCGAGCTCCGCCGTCACGGTCTCGTAATCGAGATACCCGTCGGAGAGGATCGGGATCAGCAGGCAGCCGTCATCCGCGCCTATCTTCGACCGCAGGTCCAGCGATCCCGCCGCCTTTAGCTCGGACCGGACGCGCTCTCCTTCCTGCTTGGGCACGCGTATGCATCTCGAGGTCCGGCTCATTCGTCCTCGATGATGTCGTCGGGCGCGCCCGCGAAACGGACGAGGGCGAACGATTCCATGAAATGCAGATCGCCCGGTATCACCAGCGTGTGCAGGGGCGTGCCCAGGTCGGCCTTCATCATCTCCTCCGGATAGCCGGCGAACAGCTTCTCGTTGGGCGAACCGACCTGTGACACCGCGCAGATCAGGGTCCTGTCGGTGATCAGGCCCTCGCCCCATCGCTTCTCCCCTTCCAACAGCCATTCCAGCGCCTGGTGGGCGGTCATGTACATGAGCTCGTCGGCGCGGATGTCCAGGAGGACCATCGTGTGGAGCCCTCTGCGTTTGTTCTCCATGATGTGGTCGTACGGGGACTTGGGCTGGTAATCCTCCTCCAGGAAGGGGAGCGTCACCGTCCTGCCGAACTTGTAGGGCTGCAGCCCGAGCGAGGTGGGGCAGGCGCCGAAGATCGAGATGCCGTGGAAGATCCTGACGGGTATGCCCTCCTCGGCCGCCTGGATCCTGAGATCGACGTGGGTGGTGGCCAGCATCGTGTCCCCCGCGGTCACGAATCCGACCCTCATCCTCTTGGCGTCGGCGATGATCTCCTCTGATTCCTCCACCTGCCAGCGGTAGACGACTTCGATGCCCTTGCCCAATGCCTTCTCCAGGTCCTTCACGTCTGCGTCCAGCAGGGATGAGGTGTAGAATTCGGCATAGATCTTGTCGCAGCTCTTGAGTGCGTTCAGCGCCTGGACGGTCATGCCGTCGACACCGGAGAGGCCGAGGCCCGCGAAAATGAGTTCGGATGTCATCGGCCGATTATCGGCGACCATCCAATTAAACGATTCGGTCGATGGGAAAAGGAGGCCCGGGTCCCCCCGGGCCTTTTGGTTGCTCACTCGACGAGGGTGACCAGCGCGTCGACCGCCCAGCAGCCTTCGCCTTCCTTGCCGACGATCACGGGGTTGATCTCCAACTCGAAGATCTCGGGGTTCTCCTCGGCGATGACGACCAGCCTCCTGATCGCCTCCCGCATCGCCTTGATATCGGCGGCGGGCATGCCCCTGACGCCGGACATGAGCGTGTACGCCTTGGTGGAGGTGATCATCTTGTCGAGCTGCTCCTCGGTCATCGGGATGTGCGCCTGCGAGATCTCCCTGAGGATCTCGACGTAGATGCCTCCGAGACCGAACGAGACGATCGGGCCGAACTGCTGATCGCGGATCATCGAGAGGATGACCTCCTGGCCGGAGACCATCTGCTGTATCGAGATGCCTTCGAGCTTCGCGTCGGGCTTGGCCTTCCTGCAGCTGTCCATGATCCGGTCGTACGCCTCCGCGGCCTCGTCGGCCGTCTTGATCCCGACGACGACTCCGCCGACGTCGGTTTTGTGGGCGATATCGGCGGAGACGATCTTCATGACCACGGGGTATCCGATGGCGTTGCAGGCCTTGACCGCCTCGTCGACGGACGTGACCGTCGCCTCGCCGGGCACGGGCATGCCGTACGCCTCGAAGATCCTCTTGCCCTCGGCCTCGGAGAGTCCGTGCCTGCCTTCGGCGCGGGCCTTGTCGAGGATCGCCTTCGTCACCGCCCTGCCGTCGACCTTGGGCTTGGCGAGCGGCGTGTGCTTCTGCTCGCCCAGGACAGTGTGCTTCCTGAGCATGGAGAGAGCGCGCACGGCCCGATCGGGCGAGGGGTAGCAGGGTATCCTGCCCGCCCTGAGGATCCGGTTCGCCTCCTCGCACTTGTCGCCGCCGGCGAAACAGCAGGTGGTCGGCACGGGGATGTCGTCCCTCATCT
>JAAYAP010000009.1 GCA_012719315.1 Methanobacteriota archaeon | reverse complement strand
CAGCGCTACATCCTGACGGCGATGCAGGACCGCAAGTTCCCCATCGCCGGCAGGAACCCGCAGTCGGCGGGCGCCAGCGTCAAGCTGGAGAACGTCCCCTGCGACTTCATCCTCGTCGCCGCCTGCAACATCCAGGATCTGGAGCACATCCTCTCGCCTCTGCGGTCGAGGATCATCGGCAACGGCTACGAGGTGCTGGTGGACGTGACGATGCCGGACACCACCCACAACCGCGCCAAGTACGCGCAGTTCGTCGCCCAGGAGATCCAGATGGACGGGCACATCCCCAACGCGGACATCGCGGCGGTGGAGGCGATCGTCGAGGAAGGCCGGAGGCGCGCCCGCGCCGACAACCAGCTCAACGCCCTCACCCTCAGGCTGAGGGAGATGGGCGGCCTGATCAGGGCGGCCGGCGACATCGCCGTGATCGAGGGCGCGGAGCTGATCACGCCCGAGCACATCAAGGCGGCCGAGCGGCGGTCGCGTCCGGCCGAGGACCAGATCAAGGAGAGGTACGGATCCTACCAGAAGGGCATGTCCAAGGACATCTCCAAGGCCCAGGTCGAGCGGTCCGACTACTACATGGAGAACGAGCACGTCGGCGACACGATGTACAACTGAGGGGTCCGCGGATCCCTCCGCACGCGCCGGGCCGCGCCTGCCGCGGCCGGCGCATGCTTTATTCTAGATGCTCGCGCATGCATATCCCATGACCGGGAGGCGCATCGGCAAATTGGTCCGGGACCGGATCCCCGAGACGATCGCGGCGGCCGGGGGCATCGCCGCCGTCAGGGTGCTGGACGACGACGAGTTCCTGGACGCTCTGACCGACAAGCTCTTCGAGGAGGCGGAGGAGTTCCGCGCCGACCGGGGGCTCGGCGAGCTGGCCGACGTGTACCAGACGGTCATGAGCCTGGCCGACCGGTTCGAGGGCGGCCGTGCCGAGCTCGAGCGCATCGCCGCCGCCAAGGCATCCGCCCGCGGCGGGTTCGAAGGCAGGGTGTTCCTCGAATCGGTCCGGGATCAGGACGGCTGATCGGTGCTGCGGATCATGCGCACGGCGTTGCCGTGATCGGTGTAGAAATCGGTGAGGAGCTCGGTGTCCGTGAAGCCCCGCCTGCGGTAGAATCCCCGGGTCGACTCGTTCTCCAGCCTGACCTCCAGCTGCATCATGCGGCAGCCCTGCCGGGCGCAGGCCGCCGCGAACGCCTCCAGCAGCGCCGTGCCCGCCCCCTCGCGCCGGTGCGCCGCATCGACGGCGAACAGCGAGATGCTCGCCAGGTCGTCCCTGAGCAGCGTCCCGCAGATGAAGCCGGTCACCTCGCCGAACATGTCGCAGGACACCAGCTGCCCTCTCGACCATTGGAACATGAGGAATCCGAACAGCCCCCGCGCATAGCACTGGTCGAGGGCGCTGCAGGCGATCCGGTAGACCTGCGGTATGTCGCTCGATTCCATCCTCCTCACCGATTGGATGCTCATCCGCTGTTCCTCCTGATCATCGCCACGGCCGCCGCCGCTATCGCGATCGCCGCCGCGACGGCATAGGTCAGGACATCGCGGTCGGCGACGGGACCGTCCTCCTCGGGAGGAGTGACCGTGAACGGGTACGAGACGGTCTGCGCCGTCCCCTCAATGCTCACGGTCAGCAGGTGGGGCCCGGGCGCCAGGTTCTCGCGCACCAGGCTCGGCTTGTCCGAACCCGATTCGACACCGTCCAACGTCCATATATATCTTAGCGAATCGTTGCCGTCGACCCGGAACAGGTGCACCGTGCCCTGCGGGGTGGTGCCCTTCAGCATCGTCACCTCCAGTTCCCCGGGGTCGACGGTGTTGGCCGCCCAGTCGGCGAGGAAGCGTTCGGCGAAGAAGGCGTTCACCTCGGCGGACACGATGACCGCGGCCGCCTCGCGGTTGCGCATGAACGAGTTCTCCGTCCAGTTGACCGAACCCACCCAGGTGATGTCACCGTCGATGAGCACGCCCTTGTTGTGGGTGGTGCCGAACCCCGGGCCGCCGGCGATCGAGCAGGCCCGCACGCCGGTGGTCGCGTTGATCAGGTTGACGGTCGCCGAGACGTCGCCGCCGTAGCCGTCGAGGATGAACCGGCAGTCGACGCCGTGCTTGGCGGCCTCGTTCATCCAATGCACCGGCGAGTCGGACTCCAACCGTGAATAGGAGCTGCCCAGGCTCAGCTGCTCGGCGTAGATGCGCTCCTCGGCAGCATCCATCAGCGAGCGCAGCGCAACATGGGAGTTGTCGGGCGAGAGCACGGGGACCACCGCCGCCTCGCAGACCGGCGCGGCGTATGCGGGCGGCGGCACGTACGTCAGCGTCCCGCCGTACGGCTTGAGGTCGGGGTACCGCTCCTCCAGGGTCGCGACGTCGCCGGGCGAGCCGTCGCAGTCGTTCTCCCACACCGAGGCCATGTAACCGGCGTACCCCTGCCCTTCGATCACCGCCCCCCATCCGCGGTTGGCGGTGCCGGACGCGGACATGTTGGCCGTCGTCCAGTTCTCGGAGGCGATCACCACCTTCTCCCCGTCGATGACCGCGTACTTGTTGTGCAGGTACATGTACCGCTCGTAATCGCCGGGCTCGGGGGTGTTGACGATCCACACCTCCCCGCCGGCGTCGGCGAGGGAGCGCAGGAGCGACAGCTCGCCGCTGATGTCGTAACCCAGCGGCGCCCCTTCGACGAGCACCCTGACGTCGACATGCTCCCCGCCTTCCCGCTCCTCCAATTCGATGAGCAGGGCGACGAGGTTCCTGCTGGAGAGCTGGTAGATGGAGATGAGGACCTCGTGCTCGGCCGCGGCGAGGGCCTCGTAGACGGGAGCGCCGGCGCACTCGGGGAAGGTGAACGGCATGACCGTGCATCCGAAGGCGGCATCGGGCTCGAACGGCAGGTCGGAGAATCCCGCCCTGGTCTTGATCCAGTCGGCGGCGGTGTCGGTGTCGAAGAGCCCCACCCTGAGGATGTAGCAGCCGGAGGAGATCGGGACGGGAGCGCCCGACCAGCCGGCGGCGGCCGTCTTGTTGCCGTAGCACACGGCGTCGATCACGGACGCGCCGTCGGTCAGCATGACGTCGTCGCCGGCGTTGCCGAGGATGAAGCTGCCCTTCTTGATGATGCCGTGCTCGCCTACCGTCACCGTGCGGTCCCGTTCCGTGAACCAGGAAGCGGGTCCGGCGGCGGTGACGACGGTCAGCCGCGCACCCGCCTCCAGCATCAGCGCCGAGGTGAACTCGATGCTGCCTTCGCCGTCGGTGACGCTCAGGCCCCGGAGGTCGGCCGCGGCGGTGCCGTAGTTGAACAGCGAGAAGCCCTCGGCGTCGAAGGGGTTGACCTCGTACAGTCTCACGAGCCCGCGGGAGGCTCCGTCGGAATCGTCGGCTGCAGCCGCGAAAGAAGATGCCGCAAGCGATAACAGGAGGACGGCCAGCAACGCCGCCCGGATCGGCTTCAGCGGTCGCGAGGCCGGGCGGACGGGCATCCGATCACTCAGAGCAGGCCGATCAGGTCGTTCAACGTCGCGCGCGGATCCTTGGATTTCATGACCCCGGAGGCCAGCAGGACCCCGTCGGCGCCCAGGTCCAACGCCTCGCGCACATCCGCGCCGGTCTTGATGCCGGCGCCGCAGAGGACGGAGACCATGCCGTTGACCCGTTTGACGGACTCGACGGTCGCCTCCACGACCCGCGGGTCGGCGGTGGTCACCGAGACATCCCCGCCGATGAGCTCGGGGGGTTCGACGGCGACGAAATCGGGGCCGAGGCGGGCCATCTCGACCGCGACCTTGACATCCCCGGCGCAGACGACGGTGAGCAGCTCGCAGGCCTTGGACAGCCGGAGGCACTCGTCGACGACCTTCGCCGGGACCTTATGCTCGGAATGGTTGATCAGCGTCCCCACGGCGCCGGCGGCGGCGACCATGGAGGGCGTCACCCATCCGGTCGAGGAGCCCGGCGCATGCGGGTCGACGTTCTGGGAGAGGACGGGGATGCCGACCTCCCTGGCGACCGCGCCGAGCTCGACCGCGGGAGGGCAGACGGCGATCCTGACGCCCGACTCCTCCGACACGGACTGGCAGATCCTCGCGATCTCCAGCGATTTGAGGCCGTCCGCTTCGCGGTAGGCCTTGAAATTGACGACGATCGCAGGCCTGGATATCGGTCTGGTCAACGGAACCGCCTCCGATCACTCGACGTCCTTGTCGTGATCGCAGACGCCGCTGCGCGCGGCATCCATGTCCACGAACCTGTCCTTGAGCTCGTCGACGACCTCGGGCCTCGAGGTGTACTCCATCTCCTCGGCGCCGAGTATCGAGGGGACGAACGGCCCCTGCGACCTCATGAACCTGCTGGCTTTCACGGAATCGATGCGTGCCTGGTCGAAGGTGGACGATCCGAAGAAGTCCACGGGGGTGTGCTCCCCGCCGAGGCTGCCGAGCGGCTCCAGCCCCTGGAGCCGGCCGTTGTTGAGCTGGAAGCCGAGGCAGCAGATCCGCGGCGGTCCGTCGAAGTAAGTGGGATCGGAATCCTCGGGCGAGCACGGATAGAAGGCGCCGATGTGCGACCCCCTCATCCAGCCCCCGACGAGCATGGTGTGGTTGATGAACGGCTGGGTGTACTCGCCGACCGAGGGCAGACCGCTCTGGCATCTGCAGATGCAGACCGGATCGTCCTTGCCGACGTACTTGCCGGCGGTGAGGTTGAGCTTGTCGGTGGAGACCACGCAGGCGGGGCCCACGCCGGACCGGGCCTCGACCCTCTTGATCGCGTATCTGGAGGTGTCGCCGAGGAGGGAGAGGATGCTCCATGCTTCCTCGGGTGCCGACATGACCACCTTCCGGTTGTCCATGACGTCGTGTATCTCGAAATCGAAGCCCTTCTTGGCCCGGGCGTCGATGACCAGGCCGGTCGTGGTGAACGGGTCGAGGAAGACCCTCGTCAACGGCAGCGAGTAGGCGGAGGGCTCGGTCTTGTCGGCGATGAAGAACAGCAGCGGCTCGGAGCCCCGCTCGACGAACGACATCTCGGCCGAACCCGGGCCCGCGCCCTTGACATTGCCGGAGAAGGCATCGGTGAGGATGTCCTGGCCGGCGGCGTAGAGTTTCATCGATTTGGCGATCTTGGTCGCTTTCTGGAAGCACTCCCAGGCGGCGCCGTGGACCTCGCAGTCCCCCTCGCCTCTGTAGTGGGTCATGAAGAGGTTGATGTCGTCGCCGACGCGTGTGACGTAGAAATCCTCGATGACGCCGGCCTTCTGCCGGTCGGCGAGGATCTCTTTAGCAGCCTGCAACATGGACGGATGCGGTCTGGAGTGTCCGACCACGGACCCCACATCCGCCTTGATTATCGATACTGTAACTTTTTCTGCAGCCATGGAGTTCACACCATACGTTACGATATAACGGCCGTGTCAATCGCCCTGGATTATAAATAATGTTTGCATTGAGCGCGCAGAGCCCCCGAGCGGGCCGCTGTCCCCGTCCCGCCGCGACCGGTCGGCAGAACAAAATAGCTGGAGGCCGATTCCGTGTGCCATGCAATCGACCCCGGGACGGGGGGAGGGAGATCGGATGATTCAGGATATCAAGGTAAAGATCGCGGAGAGGCTGCTGAAGAAGGACGACAAGGAGAAGAACTACGCTCTCCACATCGTGGGCACGATCGTCATCGTCGCCCTGGCGCTCACGGCGCTCACGTTCTGGTTCCCGATCAGCTGAGGCCGTCCGGCCCCCGCGCCGGTCGGTGCAGTCTTTTATATCGGTGACGGGTCTACCGTATCCCGTTAACCATGACGGCCATCAGAAACTCGGGAAACATCACGGCAGACGACGGCATCGTGACCGTGAACGGATGGGTCCAGGACATCAGGAACCTCGGCGGGATCTCGTTCCTCACGCTGAGGGACAGGCACGGCACCCTGCAGGTGACCATGCCCAAGAAGCGCATCGATCCGGAGCTCTTCGAGGCATTGACCAAGCTGCACAGGGAATCCGCGATCTCCGTCACCGGGGAGGTCAAGGCGAGCGACCAGACCGCTTCCGGCACCGAGATCGTCCCCGTGTCGTTCGTACTGCATTCCGAGGCGGCGTCGCCGCTGCCCATGGGCGTGGTGGACAAGGTGCACACGGAGATGGACACCAGGCTCAACAACCGGTTCATGGACCTCAGGAAACCGGAGGTCAAGGCGGTCTTCGAGCTCAGGTCGATGATGGTCGCGCTCCTCAACGAGGTCATGCAGGACCTCGGCTTCGTCTGCATCAACACGCCCAAGATCGTCGCCTCCGGCGCCGAAGGCGGCGCCACGCTCTTCAACGTCGACTACTTCGGGCGGCCCGCCTATCTGGCGCAGAGCCCCCAGCTCTACAAGCAGATGCTCATGTCCACCGGCCTCGACCGGGTGTACGAGCTCGGCCCGGCGTTCCGCGCCGAGCACTCGAACACCAACCGGCACGTCACCGAGTTCGTCTCCTTCGACGGCGAGATGGCATGGATCGACGGCATGGAGGACGTGACCGCGACGATCGGGACGATCGTCGACCGCGTACTCAGGGGCCTCAAGGAACGGGGCGGGGAGCAGCTGGAGCTGCTCGGCAGGGGGATCGACATCCCGGCGCTCCCGTACCCCGAGCTGACCTACTCCGAATGTCTGGAGATGCTCGATGCCGCCGGCATGCACCTCGAAGAGGGCGAGGACCTCGGCACCGAGGCCGAACGGCTCATCGGGGAGATCATGGCCGAACGCGGGCACGATCTGTATTTCATCGTCGATTACCCGGAGGAGGCCAAGCCGTTCTACATCATGGAGAAGGACGGCACCCCGTACTCCCACTCGTTCGATCTCGACTACCGCGGCCAGGAGATCTCCTCCGGCGGGCAGCGGGAGCACAGGTACGACCGCCTGGTCGAGAGGATGGGGAAGAAGGACCTGGACATCGGCGATTTCGACGCCTATCTGGATGCTTTCCGCTACGGCATGCCTCCGCACGGGGGCTGGGGCATCGGGTTGGACCGGCTGCTGGTGAAGATGCTCGACCTCCCCAACATCCGCGAGGCCATCCTCTTCCCGAGGGACCTGAGCCGGCTCTCCCCCTGAGCCCCGCGGACGGGACGGGCGGCCACTTTCGGCCACCCCCTCCTGAATCGCTTTAATACCGACACGGCCTCGAGGACAGCATATGTCGAAATCAGGCAGCACCTACGAGCGGGAGCTGCGCTCCCTGCTCGCCGGCGACCCCAAGGCCATCTCCAAGATGGTGAAGACCTGCACCCCCGAGGAGAACCGGGCCTACAGCGCCATGGCCGAGGAGCCGTTCATGGTCGTCAGGGCGGCGGGCTCGCTGGGCGTGGACCTGGTCGCCCTGCGCTGGGACTTCTCGTTCCCCATCGAGGTCAAGAGCTCGGCCGAGGACGTCCTCCACTTCAGCAAGAACCCGCGCCTCGGCGAACAGGCCGACAGGATGCGCACCGATTGCGCCAGCTGCCACATCATGCCGATCTACGCGTACCGGCTCAAGAACATCCGCGGCGATCCCTGGAGGGTGTTCACCATCCCCTCGGGATCCGAGCTGAGGGGGCGCAACGCCGTCCTCAGGCGGAGGGTGCCGGAGTTCGACGTGACGCCCGGCGGCAATTACGTGATGAGGTGGTCGGAGGGCATGAAGCTGAGCATGTTCCTCTCGTACGTCGGCATGACCTGCTTCGAGGACGATTGAGACGACCGTCAGCACTCATAGGGCTCATCACCGATCAGCCTGGATGTATCTTCACCCGGTCAAGTCCCGGTCCGTGATGGCCTCGGTCGTTTTAATACAGGCGGTCGCGTCCCCGGTCGGACGATCGGGCATCCCGGGGCGCAGGCGGCGGTATCGGGCCCGTCCCGGGCACGGGCATCCCCGCGCACGTTAAGCTAGGTTTATAACCGAGTAGGGAATTCGAACGATACATGAAATGGAAGCAGGTCGACGAGGATTTCTGGAAAGGGAACCGCGCATCGAAGGTGGACTCGGTCGCCGACGCCGTCCGCGAGATCATCGAGACGGTCGGCCGTGACGGCGACAAGGCGCTCAGGGAGTACACCAAGCGGTTCGACAAGACCGACCTGAAATCGATCGCCGTCTCCAGAGACGGGATCGAAGCGGCCTACGACGAGGTCGACCAGGCGCTGGTGGACGAGCTGGAGGAGGCGGCCTACCGCATCCAGCGCTTCCACGAGATGCAGGTCCCGCCGGACCTGTGGACGCGCGAGGTGGAGCCGGGCGTGACCTTGGGCGTCAAGAGCACCCCCCTGTCGAGGGTCGGCTGCTACGTGCCCGGCGGCAGGGCGTCCTATCCGTCGACGGCATTGATGTGCGTCATCCCCGCGAGGGTCGCGGGCGTCGACGAGATCGTCTGCTGCACCCCCGCTCCCGTCAACCCGCTGACGCTGGTGGCGCTCGACATCGCCGGCGCCGACGAGATCTACGCGGTCGGCGGCGCCCAGGCGATCGCCGCCATGGCGCTGGGCACCGAATCGGTGGAGCCGGTGCAGAAGATCGTCGGCCCGGGCAACGTCTACGTGACCGCGGCCAAGGCGATGCTCAGGAACAACGTCGAGATCGACTTCCCCGCCGGCCCCAGCGAGATCGGCGTGCTCGCCGATTCGTCGGCCGACCCGCGGTTCGTGGCCGCCGACCTCGTCGCCCAGGCCGAGCACGACCCCTCGTCGGCCTGCCTGCTGATCACCGACGACCCCGGACTCCCGGACAGGATCTGGGCGGAGATGGAGAGGATGATCGCCGCCTCCGAACGCAAGGGGATCATCGCCAAGGCGCTGGAGAACTCGGGTTACATCGTCGTCGACGACCTGGAGCTCGGCATCGAGATGATGAACACGATCGCCCCGGAGCACCTGTCGATACAGACCCGCGAGGCCATGGATGTCCTCGCGAAGACGGTCAACGCCGGCTCGATCTTCGTCGGCCCGTACACCCCCGTCGCCGCCGGCGACTACGCCTCCGGCACGAACCACGTGCTCCCGACCGCCGGGCATGCGGCCACCGCATCCGGTCTGAATGTGGCCCATTTCCGCAAGACATCGACCGTGCAGATCCTCACCCGCGAGGGCTTGGATGCGCTGGCTCCGACGATCGAGGCGATCGCCTCGGCCGAGGGGCTCGCCGCGCATTGCGAGTCGGTGAGGGTCAGAAGGTCGGAATGAGCACCGGGAGGCCGGCGATGCCGGAGCCGATCGACCTCTACGACCGCTCCCTGTACATCAACAGGGAGCTCTCGTGGCTCGAGTTCAACAGACGCTGCCTCGACGAGGCGGGCGATCCCTCGACCCCGCTGCTGGAGCGGGTCAAGTTCCTCGCCATCGCCTACGGCAACATGGACGAGTTCTTCATGATCCGCATGCCGGGCATCCATTCCGGACCCCCCGTCCACGGTCCCGCGCACATCGAGCCCGACGCCTACGAGGACCACGAGGCGCTGATCGCCGACCTGGACGCCAAGGTGCTCTCGCTCGTCACCGGCTACGACTCCTGCTGGACGCGACTGAGCCGGGACCTCGCCGACCGGGGCATCCGCATCCTCTCGGCCGACGCGCTCGACGACACCCAGAGGGCATGGGCCGACGGGTACTACCGCGAGCGCATCCACGACCTGCTCACGCCGTTGGCCCTCGACGTGACCACCCCCTTCCCGTTCATCTCCAACAACTCGCTCAACCTGGCGGTCAGGATCGGCAGGGACGGCGGCGAGTTCTTCGCCAGGCTGAAGGTGCCGACCGGGATGCTGCCGCGGTTCGTGAAGCTGCCGTCCGCGGCGCCGGGGATGGACTTCGTGCTCCTGGAGGACATCATCCGCATGAACGCGGGCGACCTCTTCCCGGACAGCGAGGTGCTCGACACCTACAAGTTCAGAGTCACCCGCAACGCCGACATCAAGGTGACCATCGACGAGGCCTGCGACCTGATGTCGGCGGTCGAGACCTCGCTCGGATCGAGGAGCAAGGGGTTCCCGGTCAGGATCATGGTGGAGGAGGACATGCCCGGGGAGCTGCTGGCGTTGTTCGTGCAGAACCTCGACCTCGTCGAGCGGCAGGTGCACCGCGTCTCGGTCGGGGGCATGATGCTCACCGATCTGTGGGAGATCGCCGGGCTCGACTGCCCCTCGCTCTCCGCCCCGCCCTTCAAACCCTACTGCCCTCCGGAATTCGGCGAGGGCGCCTGCATCTTCGACACGATCCGCGAGCGGGACCGCATCCTCTTCCACCCCTACGAGTCGTTCGAGGGCGTCGTCAACCTCCTGCGGCAGGCCGCCGACGACCCCGACGTCCAGAGCATCAAGGTCTGCCTGTACCGGATCGGCAAGGACTCCGCGGTCACCGACGCGTTGAAGCGGGCCAGGGAGAATGGCAAGGCGGTGTCGGTGCTCATGGAGCTGCGCGCCAAGTTCGACGAGGCCGGCAACATCCGGTCGGCCCGGGAGCTGGAGCGGATGGACGTCCATGTGGTGCACGGGCCGATCGACCTCAAGGTCCACTCCAAGCTGATGCAGATCGTCAGGCTGGAGGGGGACCGGCTGGTCAAGTACACGCACATCGGCTCGGGCAACTACAACCCGTCGACCGCCAAGCAGTACGGGGACATCTCCTTCTTCACCGTCGATAGGGACATCGGCAGGGACATCGGCGAGCTGTTCAACGCGATCACCAGCTTCTTCGGTCCCCGCGACTACTCCCGCATACTCGTGGCGCCGCTGACGCTGAAGAGCGAGCTGCTGCGCAAGATCAGACGCGAGGCGGACAACCGCCGCGCGGGCCGCCAGGCAGGCATCGCCATGAAGGCGAACGGGCTGGTCGACCCGGACATCATCGCCGAGCTCTACCGGGCCTCGCAGGCGGGCGTCGCGATCGAGCTGTCGATCAGGGGGCTGTGCTGCCTCCGCCCCGGCATACCCGGGGTCTCGGAGAACATCAGGGTCACCAGCGTCATCGACCGTTTCCTGGAGCACTCCCGCATCTACTACTTCGAGAACGCGGGCAGGCCGGAGATGTACATCGGCTCCTCGGACATGATGCCGCGCAACCTCAAGGTCAGGGTGGAGGTGCTGTGCCCGGTGCTCGATCCCGACCTGATGCGGAGCATCAAGGAGCACATCCTCGACATCCATCTGCGGGACAACGTCAAGGCCAAGCTCCTGCTGCCGACCGGGGAGTACGTGCCGCAGACCCCGGAGGAAGGCGGGGAGCGGCTGCGGTCGCAGCAGTGGTTCGTCGAGAACCGGGGGGTATGGAATGGACGCGGCTGACGAGGAGGTGGTGGGCTTCATCGACATCGGCACCAATTCGGTGCACATCCTCGTGGTGAAGTACTACGAGGGCTCGATGGGCATAACCGTGTTCCAGGACAAGGAGGTCATCCGTCTGGGCCAGAGCCTGTACGCCAAAGGCTACATCGACCGCGAGACCATCGAGAAGGCGCGGCTGGTCATCTCCAATTTCGCGGAGACCGCCCGGATCATGGGCGCCAAGAGGATCATCACGCGGGCGACCTGCGCCGCCAGGGAGGCGGTGAACAAGAAGGAGCTGGTCGACGCGCTGCGCGCCGACGGCATCGAGGTCTGCATCATCCCCGGCTACGAGGAGGCCAGGCTGATCCGCCTGGGCATCTTCGGCCCGGTCGCCCCCGACGAGAACACCTTGGCGATCGACATCGGCGGCGGCAGCACCGAGGTCATCCTCTGCCGCGGCGAGGAGGACATCTTCCTCGACAGCCTGAGCATGGGCTCGGTGAGGTTCGCCTACGGCTGCGGGGTGCCGACCGACCGGGCGTTGTCCTTCGCCGAGTACGATTACCTCAGGAGGGAGGTCGACCTCAGGTCCAACCACACCTGCAGGGTGATCAACGAGCACGGCTTCGCCACGGCCTACGGCTCGTCCGGCACGCTGATCGCCCTGGCCGACATGTGCGCGGCCAAACGCGGCGACGGGGATTCGTCGTACATGATGTACTACGAGCTGGTCGAGCTGATGAAGGACATCTACTCGCGCGACATCGTCGGCAGATGCGACATCCCCCGCATGAACCCCGTGCGCGCCGACATCATCGTCGCGGGCGGGGCCATCGCCGAGGAGCTGATGTACCTGCTCAACATCGACCGCATCGAGATCAGCCCCAACGGGCTCAAGCAGGGCCTGCAGATCGACTACATGCTGAAGCAGGGGCACAGGTACTTCGACGTCAGGGAGGCGTCGGTGAGGGGGCTGGCGGCCAGATGCGGGTACGACCGCCGGCATGCGGATTTCGTGCGCCGGTTCGCTTTGGAGCTCTTCGACGGCACCAAGGGGCTCGCGCTCCATGACATCGGCGACGAGACGCGCGACCTGCTGGCGTACGCGTCGACGCTGCACGACATCGGCGAGTTCATCAACTACAACAAGCACCACATCCACTCGTACATCATCATCACCAACTCCAACCTGGGAGGGTTCACGACCGAGGAGCTGAAGTACATCGGCATGATCGCCAGGTTCCACCACAAACGGTTCCCGTCCGAGGATTCCAAGGTCTTCGGCGGCCTGTCCTCCGGGAGGCGGAAGCAGCTGCGCATGTGCGCCCTGATGCTGAAGATGGCCGATATCCTCGACCGCCGGCACACCTCGTCGCTGGAGCGGATCGACGTCTCGCTGGAAGACGGCACGCTGGTGCTCGGCCTCAGATCGGACATGGACATGAGCATGGAGATCTGGAAGCTGACCTCGATCGAGGCCGACATCGAGGACGTGTTCGGCCTGGAGCTGAGGATCGACAGGATATGACCGCGGCCGCCGCCGGGTTTCACTCATGTATTTATATTAAAATAGGGATTACGGAGACATAGCAGGAATCAACCCCTTGCATACGGCTTCGGCCTGTTGATTCCTGCTGAACACCTATTCATCACAGTCATGCCGTCCGCATGACGCGGATGCGACCATGCCTCAGACCAGCTTCTTCGACGAGACCCCCGCCCGCCGAGGCTCTCCCGCGGCCGGCCTGTGCAGTCTGTGCAAAGGATCCAGGAGGCTGTGCGGCAAGGACCGCTGCCCGCTGATGATCAAGTTCTACTCGCAGCAGCGCACCATGCCGATGATCGACACCAAGGACCTCGCGGGCTGCAGCCCGCCGGCGGTGTTCGTCGGCAGGCACGGCTATCCCAAGGTGGACATCGGCCCGCTGCTGCCGCCGGAGTTCGGGGACACGTCCGAGCTGGACCGGCCGGAGAGCTGGGTCGGCAAATCGATCGACGACATCGTCGACATGCGGTTCAGGCTGGTCCGCGGCAAGTTCCGCATCGACGCCGCCGATTTCGCGAAAGCCGGCAGGATCGTCGACAGCATCCAGGAGCTGGCGCTCACCGAGAAGCCGGTCGAGGTGGAGGCCAAATTCAGTCAGAAGCCGTCGGGCCGGCTGGTGCTCGACGACGAGGTCCAGCCCTTCGGCCCCTCGGCGCGCATGGAGACCATGCGCAAGACCAACGGCAGGTTCGAGAGGAACCTCGAGAAGGCGTTCCACGACACCGACCTCAGGGCCGTCGAGGCCGTGGTCGCCGCCTACCGCAACGGCACGCTGATCTCGGAGATCCAGAAGGCCTTCTCGGTCGGGACCATGGGCGTCGGCGGCAAGCGGCGGTTCGTGCCCACCCGCTGGAGCATCACCGCCGTCGACGACATCATCGGCAAGGACATGCTCGGGACGACCAAGCACCACGAGACCATCGACGAGTTCAGGATCTACCACTGGGAGCAGCTGGACAACAGATGGTGCGTGCTGCTGATGCCGACCACCTGGCGGTACGAGCTGATCGAGGCCTGGTATCCGAACACCACCTGGAACCCGATGGGCAGGGAGGTGGAGATCATCGCCGACCACGAGTTCTACGAAGGGCGTTCCGACTATGCGCGGATCGGCGGATGCTACTACGCCGCCAGGATGGCGGTCAACGAGCTCCTGACCCGGGAGAGGCGCACCGCCGGAGCGGTGATCCTGAGGGAGGCGCACCCCGGCTACGTGATGCCGGTCGGCGTCTGGAACGTCAGGGAGAACGTCAGGGCGGCGCTCACGCAGGTCCCGCACCGCTTCGAGGACCTCGGCGCGGCCCTGACCTTCGTCGACGGGGTCATGGACATCAAACGGGACACCTGGATCGCCAACTCCGGCGTGCTCAGGGATTATCTGATCCAACGGAGGATCGATGAGTACTACTGACCTCCTCGAGTTCGAGAACGTCGGCGCGTGGGACGGGGTCTACCGGGTGGCCGAATGCAGGCGGGCGCTCTCGCCCTCCGGCCTCCCGGGCATCGACCACGCCCTGAACCCGTACGGGGGGTGCGAGCACGGGTGCATATACTGCTATGCGCCGGAGGTCACCCATGCCGACTGGGACGGATGGAGGGTGGTGAGGGTGCGTTCGAACATAGCCGCCAGGCTGGCGGCCGAGCTGCCGGGGCTGACGGGCACGGTCGGCATCGGCACGGTCACCGACCCCTATCAGGGGGCCGAGGCCAGGTTCCGGCTCACCCGCTCCTGCCTGGAAGTGCTCCTGGCTCGCGGCATGCGCGTGCACGTGCACACGAAATCGGACTTGATCCTCAGGGATATCGGGCTGCTGTCGGCGATGGATTCCGAGGTCGGCATCACGCTGACCGGCATCGACGAGCGGTTCTCGAAGATCACCGAGCCCGGCGCGCCGCTGCCCGCCCGCAGGCTGGACGCGCTGGAGCGGCTGACCGCCGCCGGCATCGACGCCTACGCGCTGATCGGACCGGTCCTCGATCATCTGGAAGGCCGCGAACGGGGGTTCGCCGACGCCGTCGCCGCCACCGGGGTCCGGCGGGCGGTCATCGACAGGCTCAACATCCGTCCGCTGCTCGGCGCAAGGCTGGCTAAGAAAGGCATATCGGGATCGGCTGCCGCCGAGAAGGAGCTGAGGCGGTCACTGATCGATGCCGGCATCCGCGTCGAGGACGCCTTCTGAGTCGTCCCGGACGTTGTAGAACGCGAGCCAGGAGCGGGCGACGCTCATGCGGTTGCGCATGTCCGTCAGCTCCTCCCTGTCGACCTTGGGCGCATTCGGGTTCAGCCTCGAGGACTTCCACTTCATCCTCAGGATGTCGGACAGCTTGTCGATGCTCTGCATGTAGGCTTCCGTGAAGTCGCCGTACGCCATGCAGACGGCGCATCCGAACTCCAGGTCCTCGACGGCGGACCTGAGGTCCTCCCAGGTCCGCTTGGTCGCCTCGAAGGGCATGTACCATGCCTCCCGGCAGAACCGACCGAGCTCCTTCGCGTACCTGGCTTTGGAATCGCGGAAGCGGTCGCCGTACTTGGTGAAGCGGGCCTGCATCGACTCCTTGATGCGCTGGATGTCCGAAGCCTCGCTGATGTCCTCGTCGGCGAGCTTGCCGACGATCTCGTTGATGGTCGCATCGACGATCCTGTCGACGATCGCGGGCGGACCGTATTCGGAAGCCTCGATGCCGATGATGTCGTTGCCGACCTTGGTTCCGCAGAAAACGCAGAATCCTTCGTCCCAATGCTCCTCCAGCTTCACCTGTCCCCTGCATCTGGGGCACCTGAGCACGACAAGGGCCATGACATCACCTCACTATTACATCTTAAGCGGATGTATTAAAGGGTATTGGCGGTCCGCCGCGTTCCGGCACCCCGTCCGCACCGGAGGACGGTCCGCTCCGGCTGACCGCCGGCGCGGTCAGACGCGGACACGGGCATGTTCCGCGCGTCTGGGTATAGCGTGCGCGTAGCCGCCGGCGAAACGGGGCAAACAGGTCTTTCGAAGATATGTTAATATAGAAGAACAAAATTACCTAACTCAGTAAATCTGGAGGAAAATATCCTATGTACGGAAATTCGAATCAACCAATCATCGTGCTCAAAGAGGGCACCGAGAGAACCAAGGACAGGGAAGCCCAGTTCAACAACATCGCGGCCGCCAAAGCCGTGGCGGACGCAGTGAGGTCCACTCTCGGGCCCAAAGGAATGGACAAGATGCTCGTCAACACGATCGGGGACGTCATCATCACCAACGACGGTGTGACGATCCTCAAGGAGATCGATGTGCAGCACCCTGCGGCGAAGATGGTCGTCGAGGTCGCCAAGACGCAGGACACCGAGTGCGGCGACGGCACCACGACCTCGGTCGTGCTCGCCGGGGAGCTGCTCAAGCAGTCCGAGGAACTGATCAATTCCAATGTGCACCCCACGGTCATCACCAGCGGATTCAACATGGCCGCCGTCAAAGCGAACGAGATCCTCCGCGAGATCGCCACCGATGCGGACAGCGACGAGATGCTCAAGAAGGTCGCGATCACCTCTCTGACCGGGAAATCGGTAGGGGAGGAGGAGGACGCGCTCGCTGACATCACCGTCAAGGCATGCAAGGCCGTCGCCGAGGACGACAAGGTCGACACCAAGAACATCCGTGTCCAGAAGAAGGTCGGCGGCGTCATCGGCGACACCGAGATCATCAAAGGCGTGGTCATCGACAAGGAAGCGGTCCACTCCCGCATGCCCAAGAAGGTCGTCGACGCGAAGATCGCGCTCTTCGAGTGCTCGCTCGAGGTCAAGAAGACCGAGTTCGATGCCCAGATCCAGATCTCCGACCCCTCCAAGATGTCGATGTTCCTCGACGAGGAGGAGAAGTCCCTGAAGGCGATCGTCGACAACATCAAGGCGACCGGCGCCAACGTGGTCTTCAGCTCCAAGGGCGTCGACGAGCTCGTGCAGCACTACATGGCCAAAGCGGGCATCCTCGGATACAGGAGATGCAAGCAGAGCGACCTCGAGGCGATATCCAAGGCGACCGGCGCGAAGATCGTCGGCGGCTCCATGGAGCTCACCGCGGACGACCTCGGCCACGCGGGCCTCGTCGAGGAGAAGCTCGTCGGCGAGGACGGCATGGCCTTCATCACCGAGTGCAAGAACCCCAAGGCGATCACCATCTTCGTGCGCGGCGGCACCGAGCACGTCCTCGAGGAAGTCGAGAGGGCGCTCAACGACGCCGTGCGCACGGTCGGAGTCACCATCGAGGACGGCAAGGTCGTCGCCGGTGCGGGAGCCGCCGAGATCGAGATCGGTCAGAAGCTCAGGGAGTACGCAGCCTCGGTGGGCGGCAGGGAGCAGCTCGCCATCGAGAGGTTCGCCAAGGCGATGGAGATCGTCCCCAGGGCGCTCGCCGAGAACGCCGGCGTCGACTCCATCGACAGCATCATCAAGCTGAAGAACGCCCACGACAAGCACAAGGACGGCAAGAACTACGGACTCGATCTCGAGACCGGCGAAGCCGTCGACATGTTCGAGAGGAACGTCATCGAGCCCCTCAGGGTCAAGACGCAGGCGATCAACTCCGCCAACGAGGTCGCCAACATGATCCTCAAGATCGACGACGTCATCGCCGCCCGCAGATCCGCGCCTCCTCAGGGCGCACCCGGCATGGACGGGATGGGCGGAATGCCTCCGGGCATGATGTGAGCGGTCAAACAGGGGGGGACCCCCCCCATTTCCGATTTTTCTGTCTTGGACATCCTCCCGCGGCCGCCGGCGCTTTCCGTCCGGATCGGCCGCCGACCCGCTTCTCCGCCGTGTCGGCGTCGGCGAACAACTTTTTTAATCACGACGACGATGTGCATCACGGATGGGGATCCGATGAGAGCAGCACTCTACGTGAGGGTGTCGACCGAAGACCAAGCCGCGGAAGGTTTCTCCCTCGACGCTCAGACAAAGAGATTGAAGGCCTATTGCAACGTCCGCGGATGGGAGGTCGCGGAGGTGTACCGCGACGAAGGCGCATCAGGCCGCACCGCCGACCGGCCGGAGTACCGGCGCATGATCGGAGAGGCGGACAGATGGGATATCATCCTGGTCCTGAAGATGGACAGGATCCATAGGAACAGCCTCAACTTCACCCTGATGATGGACAATCTGCGCGGCATGGGGAAGGAGTTCACCTCCGTGCAGGACAAGTTCGACACCACCACCGCCATGGGCAGGTTCGTGATGGACATCATGCAGAGGATCGCGCAGCTGGAGAGCGAGCAGACCGGCGAGAGGGTCAAGGCGGGCATGGCCCGCAAAGCGGCGAACGGCCGCGGCCACCTGGGCTCCGGGCACCCGTTCGGATACGAGTACAGCGAGGGCGAGCTGCTGGTGATCGACTCCGAGGCGGAGACCGTCAGGGAGATCTACGGCATGTACCGCGACGGCCTGTCGCTGGCCTCGATCGCCGACGACCTCAACAGCCGCCTGGTGCCCGCCAAACGCAGCGGCAGGTGGAACAAGCAGTCGGTGAGCAACATCCTCCGCAACCCGCTGTACACGGGGCACATCAGATGGGACGGGATCGTCCGCCGCGGGGAGCACGAGCCCATCCTCGACCTGGAGTCGTACGAAGCGGTCAACGGCCCGCTGCAGGTGTGAGATGAGAGCAGCGCTCTATGTGAGGGTGTCGACCGAGGAGCAGGCTCAGGAGGGTTACTCCCTGGAGGCGCAGCGGCAGGCGCTCGAGGATTATTGCGTCTCGGAGGGTTGGGAGGTCGCCGGCATCTACCGCGACGAAGGCTACTCGGGCACCAACATCAACCGGCCCGCGTACAGGAGGATGATGGACGAGGCGGATGCATGGGACACTTTGCTCGTGCTCAAGATGGACCGTATCCACAGGAACAGCCGCAATTTCATGAACATGATGGACGAGCTCAACCTCCGGGACAAGAAGTTCGTGTCCTGCATGGAATCGCTCGACACGGCCAATGCCATGGGCAGGTTCGTCGTCGACATGATGCAGAGGCTGGCGCAGCTGGAGAGCGAGCAGATCGGCGAGCGGACCTACATGGGCATGCGGGAGAAGGCGGAATCGCTCCGCAACACGCCGTCGTCGAACAAGACGCTGGGATTCAACCCGCCGTACGGCTACGCGATGGAAGGGGGCATGCTCGTCCCTGTGCCGGAAGAGCTGGAAACGGTCGCGGGGATGTTCTGCGACTATCTGGGCGGAAGCACCATGGACGGCATCGCCCACGGCCTCAACCGGCGCGGCATCGTCACCGGACGCGGCAACGCCTGGACGGTCTACAGCGTCAGGACGGTGCTGCACAATCCGATATACGCGGGGTACATGCGATGGGACGGCATCCTGATCAGGCATCACGCCGAGACCGCCGCGGACCCGGATGTCTACAACAGGGTGCAGAGGCTCATCGCGACCAAAGTGAGGGATCCGTCGAGAAGAAGGGTCGACACGGTTCCCGAGGAGACGTCCTGAACCCTGTCCGTCCGTCCGAAACGATCCTATTTAATGATTACCGTCATACGGGCCGAAGACGTGTCCCTAATTGCCAATGACTCAGCGTCTGTATATCGCAGTTTGATATATATATGAATTATACATCCATCCAACGACGGGTATATATATTGTAGAACGCGAATATCACACGAAGTTTATCTTCATCGGAGGAATATAGTATGGTAGAATCTCAGAAATGTTTAGATCCGACTTCATTCGGACTGTTTCTGGTCGCAGTGGTATCGTTGCCCCTGGCGATCACGCAGCTTTTCAACGAAACCTTCACGGTCGGGCCCAGCTCATGGTTCTTCGTCGTCTTGGGAGTGTTACTGATCATTGTGGCCCTGCTCGCATATAAATCGGAGAGCAATTTCGGATTCATCGTGTTCGGCCTCGTGGGTGCCGCGGTGCTGCTGACAGGACTCGGCATGAATGCATGGGAGAACATAACCTTCAGTCTGGTCTTCATCCTGGCCATCATCTGGTCGATACTCGTCAAGACCCCCAAGGCGCTGTCGCTGATCCTGGTGACGACGGCATTGATCTTCCTGACGGTCGGACTGTCCAACGCGGAGGTCATCGGCGGAGATTATTGGCACTGGTTGATCGGCCTGGCGGCGCTGTTCAACTTCTTCTTCAACATATATTTGTCCTACGCACTCGCTCTGGACGGGAGGATACCCGTCTTCTGAAACAAGCGTGGCAAGACATGTGTCTCTAACCTTGCAAACCCTTTAACCAAACCTCTTACTTCTTCAAAATCTTTAAAAGCAACTTCTCGCTAACAGGGGCTCGATGAAGAAGAATACCAAAAGCAAGCTACGGGCTTTGTTCATGGCGTTGATCATGTTCATGGTGGTGTTCGTGGCCGCAGCAGCCTGGCTGGGCTCACTCTGAGCCGGATCGTTCGGAGAAGTACTTCCTGCCGGCATCCATGATCCGGACGAAGTCCGAGGGATCGTCGTCGATGGACGCTCTCTTTATCTCGTCCACCGCACCCGAGAACCGCTCCCACATCACGTCGCGGAACGCGTTGTAATTCTGGATCTCGTAGTAGAGCAGCGGGTCCTCCAAGGCGACCGATTCGTTGGTCTCCATGTTCTTGCGGAAGGTCGTCGACGCCACGGTGCACATCTCCCCGTAGCCGATCCCGCTCCGCTCCAGCACCGTGAAGAAGGCGATGTTGACCGCATGGCTCAGGCCCAAGACGTAGGCCATGTACTCGTCGTGACGAGCGAGCTCCAACGTCTTCAGGTCGGCCCCCTTGTCGTCGAACAGGGCCCGCGCCTCGGCCACGGCTTCAGAGTTGCCGCAATCGCAGACGAGCAGGTTCCGGCCGTACATGGAGGTCACGGAAGGCCCGAACATCGGGTGCACGGAGCACACCTTCCGGTGCTGCGCCATCCGGAGCAGCGTGTCGTGTATCGGCGTCTTCAGGGAGGCGATGTCGAAGATCAGCGCATCGTCCCTGCAGATCGCGTCCAGTTCGTTCAGGATCCCGTCGGCGGCATCCATAGGGACGGAGACGATCACGATGTCGGACGAAGCGGCGTCGGCGAGGGTCAGCCCGTTGTTCGAAGACGTGTCGATCCGCTTCACCCGGTGGCCGTCCCGCTCGAAGAGCTCGGACAGCCATGCGCCCATCCTGCCGCCGCCGCCGATGACGGAGATCTCGCGCCTCACCGGGCCGGGCAGGGCGATGCGCGCCTCCCGGTCGACGGCTTCGCGGATCAAAGCTCTGGCGACGGTCTCCAATGTGTCCGGGTCGATGCCGCGATCTTCCGCGGCATCGCGATAACGGCCGATGACCTTCTTCTCGACCTCCACGTTCCTGATGGGGAGCCCGTTCGCTATCTTGTAGTCGCCGATCTCCTGCGCTATGTCGATCCGCTTGGACACCAGTTCGATTATCTCGAGGTCGGTGCGAGCGATCTCCTTCCTCAGCTCATCCAAGTCCATTCCCGTTCCTCCATTCCCCGTATACGGTGCACGCTATTATCCTTTGAGATGCTCGGCCGCCTCTTCGACGGTGGCTCCGCGCAGGACGATGTCCGACACGGCCCGCATGATCCCCCTGACGTTGCTGTGCTGGAAGATGTTCCTGCCGATGGAGACGCCGCGCCCTCCGGCTTCAAGGGAGCCGTGGACCATCTCGAGTAGCTCGAGATCCGAATCGGTCTTCGGCCCTCCGGCGATGATCACCGGCACGATAGCCCCTTTGACGACGTCCCTGAACGAATCGACATCCCCGGTGTAATTGCACTTGACGATATCCGCTCCGAGTTCCATGGCCACCCTGGCGGCGTGAGCGACGGCCTCGGGATCGAACGAATTGGAGATCTTGGGGCCGCGGGCGTAGGCCATGGCGACCAACGGCATGCCCCATTCCATGCATTGCCTCGAGACCATGCCGAGGTCGCTGATCATCTGGGGCTCGGCCTCCGCGCCCACGTTTATGTGGACCGACACAGCATCCGCCCCGAGCTTCAGAGCCTCTTCTACAGTGGCCACGAGGACCTTGTTGTTCGAGCTCACGCCGATGTCGGTCGATGCCGACAGATGCAGGATCAGGCCGACGTCGTGCCCGGTGGTCCTGTGCCCCTGGGGGACGATGCCCTTGTGCATCAGCACCGCCGTGGCGCCCCCTTCCACAACATCGCTCACTGTCTGTTTCATGTCGATCAGCCCCGGGATGGGACCGATGCTGATCCCGTGATCCAAGGGGATGATGACCGTGTTCCCGCTTCTCCTGTCGATTATACGCTCTATCCTGATATTCTTGCCGAACATGTTTACACCGTGACACGTGCTAACACGTAACACGTATATTTATTTATCCACGGGAAATGTAATATATACTGCATCCGCAGAATAGAGTGCATGGGAGAGACGCGGTTGTTCACACGGGATTTCTCGATCCTGATGTTCCTCGGATTCTGTTTCTCCGCAACCTATCTGCTGATCTACATCTGCGTGTCGGAATTCGTCAGCGACGTCTTCGGCGGCAACGCGGTGATGGGCGGCGCCGCAGCCGCGATCTTCGTTCTGGGT
>JAAYAP010000054.1 GCA_012719315.1 Methanobacteriota archaeon | reverse complement strand
CGCCGCGGCGACCTCCGTCAACGCGCCGACCGCAGCGGCGGCCGGGGTCAACCTCATCATCGGGACCACGGGCCTGACCACGGAACAGAAGACGAATATCACCGATGCCGTCATCAAGAACAACGTCGCCGCCGTGATCTCGTCCAACTACTCCATCGGCGTCGGCGTCTTCTTCAAACTTGTCAAAGAGGCCGCCAGATACCTGGGCGACGAATACGATGTGGAGATCATCGAAGCCCATCACAACCAGAAGAAGGATGCTCCCAGCGGCACCGCGATGACCGCCGCCGAGATCATCAGCGAGGAGATGGGCGGCAAGGAATTCGCCTTCGGCCGCGAAGGCATCTGCCCCCGCGGCAAGGAGATCGGGATACACGCGGTCAGAGGCGGCGACATCGTCGGCGACCACACCGTGATGTTCGTCGGCAACTCCGAGCGCATCGAACTGCGCCATCAGGCCCATTCCAGGGAGATCTTCGTGGGCGGAGCGGTCATGGCGGCGAAATGGGTCGCCTCGCAGAAGAAGGGTGTCGTCTACGCCATGTCCGATGTGCTGAGCTGACCCGTCATGTCTTCCGGGTCGGGCCGTGCGCCCCGGCTTCCCCGGACGGGCGGCCGATCCGCTCTCCGGGGATCCGATGACGGCCATGCCGGCGGCATGCGGCCCGGCCGTTCAAGCCGGCACGACATAGAATCCGTAATTATCCTCACCGATGTACTCCGAGTACCACTCCTTCCCGTCGTGAGTCGATTTGTAACTGGCGATCACCCCGAGTTCTCGGAATCCATGGAGAGTCGTTTCGCCCGCGTAGTATGTCTTGCCGGCGACCTCGCCCTCCAGGATCTCGTACAGATCCGCGTTGTACGTCGGTACGACATAACCGTCGACGGCCACGCCTACCAGCGCATGACCGGGGACCAGGACCATGGCGGCACTGTACCCTGATGCGACATACAACGCGGCGGCGAGGATCGAGGTGTCCTCGCAATCCCCCATGCCGTAGTATAGCGTCTCCAGAGGGTAGGCGAAGTACTCGTTCTGACCGTAGACCACGAGATCTGCATAATGACTGTCATCGTATGCGGGATAGCAGATGCAGCACTGCACGAAGGAGAGGATGAAGTCGGCATAATCCTGTCCCAGGAGGTCTGTTTCGGCACCTTTGTTCATCAGGTACTCTGTCTGCAGTCCGGACGACAGGCTCTGGACCGTCTCGTCGACGATGACGAATCCCGTCGAGTCGCCGTAATCCGCGGAGACGAGTCCCCGGCCGGAGGTATTCATGTCCCTGTATGTTCTGTACTCCGAGAATTCGAAGGATGCATCCACCTTGTATCCGTCGCCGCCGTAGGTCCATGCGTACTCCCTGTGTATGGTCCCGTCGATGAGGATCGTCCCTGTATACGTCTTCCCGACCCCTCCGGACCGGTACGCGGATTCGGAGGCATAGCAGCACACGGTTATCGTGTAATCGCCCGGACTGCATGCGCTCCAGTAGAGTTTGGCCTCGGCCTTATCCAGATAGATGCCGTCGTACTCCTCGAAGAGGTACACATCCTCGGCATTGTAGCATCTGTCCGTCAGTCCGAACAGTGATTTGGGAATCAGATAGAATTCATCCTCGTTGTAGAGATTCCAGAGGAAATACCCGTATTGCGAGGTTTTCTCCGGATCGAGCGAGAAGATCATGCACGGCGTCAACGTGTCGTTGAAAGCGTACTCGCCGGTGCCCCATGTCATGATCCCGGAATCGAAATCCCCTGCCGTCCGGCATGTGTATTCCCCGAAATCGACCGGATCGCTCGGCACTGCGGGCGGAACGACTGTTCCGTTATCGTCGCCGTAAGGCTCCTGCGAAAGCACCGCGAACACGACAGCCGCCACGAGAACCGCCACGAGCAAGGCGGCGACCTTGTTCTTCCGGTCTCCCGTCGAAGGCCCTCTGCCTGAACCGGCACGGGGGATCGGCGCCCATTCTTCGAAGGGCCGTTGTCCTCCGTAGGTGCGTGAGTTGCCGGCGGGGTCTCCCGGATACACGATCCCCGTCATGCCGGCGGGGCTGTCCGGCCACGTCCGGTCGACGCCCCTATCGATGCGATTGCCGCATGATGCACAGAATCTGGCGTTCACATTATCGATGCGCTTTCCACACCTTGTGCAGAACATCGTGTATTGTGTAGGCAATCTGCAGATATAACACTCTCCATCCCGAATACCTGACGGTTCGAGGCATGGGTTCCCTGTACACGGCATGCATCATGCGGCGACGGCATCGGCCGTCCGTGGCAGACTTCATGGAAAAGCAATATCTACATGGTATGCATGAGTGCATACGTATGTTGAAGACACCTCAGCAACGGATGGAGGAGTACGGGGAGATACGCGACGAGATCTGGAACCTCTTCAAGGAGAGGGGGTACTATCCCCAGGAGATCGTCGGCCCTCTCAGCAACATCATCGTGGAGCTTTGTGTCATCACCTCGAACAGGCCTTTGATGGACATCAACAGGGTCTGCAGAACCATGACCGCCGACGTCAAGAACATGGTCAAGTCCATGAAGGATGACGGAAATGACGGCCCGTGATGCGGAGCATGCGACGCCTCGGCCCGGAAGGTGCGTCGCGGAGCACCTGAGGCGATTCTCAATCGGCATCATCGTGGGCGTCGCCTCGATGCTCCCGGGGATCTCCGGCGGAGTGCTGGCTGTATGCTTCGGCATCTACGAGAGGCTGATCGCGGACCTAGCGGATATCAGGCAGAAACTGGTGAAGGACCTCCCGTTCGTGATCGTGGTCGCCGCAGGCATGGGCGTCGGCATGATCCTCATCGCCTTCGTCCTGGAAGCACTCATGGTCGAATACCTGATCCTCGCGCTCTTCTTCTTCCTGGGCCTGATCGTCGGGCAGTTGCCCGAGCTGTGGAAGCACACCCGGCCGGTGAAAACGCCGTTCACCTCGCACAATATACTGGCGCTCGGCATCGGCTTCGTGATCATGCTCTCGCTGATCAGGATCGGCACCGCGGAGGATGTCGAGTTCGGGACGGACATCGCCATCTATGCCGTGCTGGTGTTCATCGGGGCGATCGTCGCCATATCGAAACTGGCCCCCGGGATCAGCGGTTCGACGCTGATCCTCGCGTTGGGGCTCTACAAGCCTTTCATGGAGGCCATGACGAGTTTCAATCTCGCTTTCCTCCTCCCCGTGTTCGTGGGATTCGTGATCGGATTGTTCGGTTTCGCCAGGATCGTTGATTATGCGATCAACAACCACAGGACCTCGACCTATTGCATGATCGTGGGTTTGACATTGGGCTCCCTGGCCGTCGTGCTCAATCATGCCTGGGCGTATGTCGCATCGTCCGCCGATGTCCTCATCGGGACGTTCTCCCTCCTGGCCGGAGTGATCGTCAGCCTGCTGTTCGTGAGGTTCGGGCGGCGGAACAACCAAGCGTGTTGAATGTGCGCCGGACCATCCAATGCGCGAGCCGCACGGGGATATGGATGAAAACGAGCGGCCGGGGTGCAAGATGGGATGGATGGGCCCCGGTACCGCTCATAGAAGGTCAGCCATGGGGATGCCTGATGACTTCTACACCTAACAACGATCCCTGAGTATATATCCGGAATCGAGGGAGGTCGGCGAATACCGCCGAAAGTGCCGAAACCTCACCGGACCTTATGACGGACCTTGACGGCGATGCCGCGCTTCAGCCCGATCATCTCGCGGCCGGACATCATCGCCACGCCCACGCCCCTGATCTCGCCGTTGCATACGATCACGGCTTCGTCGCCGATGCGTATCCGCGGATCCGCGTCGACGACTCCCACCGCGAACAGGTTGCCCTTGATCTCGAAATCCGTCATCTCCACGACGTATGCTCCGGCCTCCGCGAGGATCGCCGCACCCTCCAGGGTCAGCGAGACCATGCCCCGCTCGGGCGTCAGCATGCCCAGCTGCGTCTTCTTGGAACGGTCGTTCGCATCCTCGCGGATGAGCTTCCAGTACGGGAACTTGCCGGTGGCGTATGTGTCGTCGTCGAGGATCAGGTCGGCGATCCCCCGGCCGAACTGGAATGCGAGCACCGTCCGCATAGACTCCCGGCGGTTGATGTAGTATCCGGGCGGCTCCATCCCCGTCGTGACCCTTCTGAGGGCCTCGTCCAGGTTCCGGAGCGAGACCGGCGAGACGGGGTCGCCCACCACGGTGTGCTCCATCTCGGCCAGCCCGTCCGTGAGCTCTGGATCCCCCAAATGGCAGACGATGCTGTCGTAGCCTTGGGCGATGATATCCGCGAGCATCCTCCGGATCATCTCCTTCTCCTCGCACTTCCATTCGCCCGTGACCGGTATGTCGTAGGAGTTGGCAGGATAGAACACGTCCAGCTCCCGCGGGACCGCGCCCAGCGGGGAGGTGACGATCACCTCCTGCACGAGGGTGTCGTGAGGCGCCGTATGGATGGCGGAGGCGAAGGCCTTGTGGCTCCGGGAGGTGTGATACGGTTTCCTGGCCGAACAGGGCAGCAGCAGGAGCACGCGCTTGTGCTCCGGTTTCGCGAACGTCTCCGCCAGCCGCTCCCTGTACCTCGCGAGGTCGGGCCTGCGGAGCGATTGCGTGGTGTTGCAGGCGAATCTGCCTCCGACGGTCGGGCAGGACTCCTCTTGATACGCGTAGCCGACGCGGTCGAGGATCCTGAGCAGCGCGACCGAGGACGGCGAGGCCGGGGCCCGCTGGTCGACCAGTTCCCTGAGGCGCCCGGCCATCGTGAACGATCCGACCTTCGCGCATTCCGCCTCCAGATCGGCGAGGTTCGCCGCGGTGGCGTCGGTGCCGACACGCATCTCCCCTTCGGGGATCAGCCTGATCCCTTCGGCGCCCATCGCCCTCGCCAGCGAATCGTCGAACAGGTCGACGCCCATGTAGGCGTACAGCGACAGCGTGGACGGTTCCGCGATACCCAGGACGCAGAGGAGGACGCCGGGTCCGATCCTCTCCCTGACCGCGACGATCTGCTCCACGGCACGGCGGGGATCCCGCCTCAACTCGAATCCGTTGACCACGACCAGGATCTCGGTGTCCGCGGGGATCTCCTCGGAGCCGGTGAACGGCAGCCTCATCGCGCAGACCCCGTCGTTGCACGAGGCGTCCGACGGCCTGCCGGAGGAGACGGTGGTCATGATCTTCGCATCCAGCACCGTCTCCGATCCGGCCACCGCCAGTCTGCGCGGCCATCCGCCGCGTATGTGCAGCGCCTCGTCGGAATCCTCGTCGCGGTAGGGGATCACGAAGGGGGTCCTGATCGAGACCCCCTCTCTGCTGAAATCGCACACCCTTCCCCTGTGCGATCTGCCGGCTACTTCCATCATCGGCCCTCCTAACGGTCAGCCGTTAATTAATCTATTCGGGGCGAGGCCCGAGGACAAACTGTTAAATCATGGGGGGAGATAAAGTACCATGGACTTCTACGACAAGGACCTGGTATCGATCCGCGACCTTGACAGAGCGCATATCGAGGCCTTGCTGGACCTCTCGGAGGAGATGATCCCCTATGCCAGAGGCGAGAAGGTCGAACGCATGCTCGACGGACGGGTCCTGGGGAACCTGTTCTTCGAGCCTTCGACCCGCACCAAGCTGTCATTCGAGAGCGCGGCGTGCAGATTGGGGTGCGATGTCATCGACGTGTCCGAGATCTCCATGACCTCGATATCCAAAGGGGAGACGCTCGCCGACACCATCAGGATGGTCGACGCCTACTGCGACGTCATCGTCCTCAGGCATCCTCACGAAGGCGCTGCGAGATTGGCGGCCAAGTTCTCGGAGAACCCTGTCATCAACGCCGGCGACGGGGCGGGATCGCATCCCACCCAGACATTGTTGGACCTGTTCACCATGCGGAAGTCCAAGGGCTCGCTCGACGGCCTCAACGTCGTCCTCGTCGGGGATCTGAAATACGGACGCACCGTCCATTCCCTGGCCGAGGCGCTCACCGCCTTCGGTGCGAAGCTGACGTTGGTAGCGCCCGAGACCCTGCAGATGCCCGACGACATCTACAACCATCTCAAGGAGAAGGGCTGCAATCCGGTGAAGACCTCGGTGCTCGAGGATGCGATCGATCAGGCCGATGTCCTGTACGTCACCAGGATCCAGCGGGAGCGGTTCCCGGATCCGGGCGAGTACCAGAAAGTGGCCGGCACATACAAGATCGACAACAGCATGCTCAGGGAGGCCAAGAGCGACATGATCGTCATGCATCCCCTGCCCCGGGTGAACGAGATCGCCTACGAGGTCGACTCGACCCCGCATGCTATGTACTTCGAACAGGCTTTCAACGGCGTCCCGGTGAGGATGGCGATCCTCCGGGCCATATTGAGGAGGGAATGAGATGACGGGAGCGAAGGTGGCGGAGACGAAGATACCTCCGATCAGGAACGGGACGGTCATCGACCACATCTCCAACGGACAGGCGCTGAATGTCCTGAAGATACTCGGCGTCAACGAGCAGAACATCGATTCCGTGATCAGCATCGGCATGCACGTGCCGTCCTCGAAAGGCAGCATGTGGAAGGACATCATCAAGGTCGAGGACCGCGAACTGGACCCGAAGACGGTCGACAAGATCGCCTTGATCGCGCCCGATGCCACCATCTCGATCATCAGGGATTACTACATCGCCGAGAAGTTCCATGTCCGCCTGGAGGACAGGATCATCGGCCTGGCGAGATGCAGCAACCCGTATTGCATCACCAACAAGGGCGAGCCGATCGACCCCGAATTCAAGGTCGAGGTGCGTTCGCCTCCGAAGCTGAGATGCGTGTACTGCGACCGGATACTGACGAACATCTCCGAGAACCTGCTCTGAACATGCCCGTGATCGTCGTGACCGGCATGCCCGGATCGGGGAAGGAGGAGTTCCTCTCGGTCGCCAGATCGATGGGCATACCGTTTCTGAGGATGGGGGACCTCGTCAGGGAGGCCCATGCGTCCGGTGCCGGCGCGGGATCGAGCCTGGGGGAGTTCGCCTCGTCCGAACGCGACCGGCACGGCAAGCACATCTGGGCCGAGCGGGCCATGCGGCGGATGCACGGGAAGGTCTTCCTGGTGGACGGCTGCAGGAGCATGGACGAGGTCATGGCCTACAGGGGCCTCGGAGCCGACATCGTCATCGTCGGCATCCATGCCTCGCCGGGGGCCAGGTACGAGCGGCTGGTCAGACGGGCCCGCGAGGATGCTCCGCAGAACATCGACGAATTCGATGTCAGGGACAGCCGGGAGCTCTCGTGGGGATTGGGCGACGTGCTGGCGCTGGCCGACATCATGATCGACAACTCATCGACCCTGGAGGACTTCCACGAACGATCGGGCGAGCTCCTGAGGCGCATACGATGAGGTTCACGACCGCCCGCCTGTGCGGAGGGGAGGCCCTGATGGCCATATCCGCGGACATCCTGGACCTCGACATGGCGCATGCCAAGGAGGTTTTCGCATCCGACGGCTGCGAGATCAAGCAGTACGACGAGCTCATGCTCGTCTTCGTCTGGAACGGCATGGAAGTCACGTTGTATCCGCAGGGGAAGGTGATGTTCTTCCCCCTGAAGGACAAGGGGCTCTGCATCAGCTACGCCTCGACGATCCTCAGGTCGTTGGAATAATCCATTTTATACCAGGATATTCATCAACCTCCATGGAACCCGTGAGTCAGGCAGCGATAGTCCTGATCATCTCCCTGTCGCTCTCCCTTGCATGCTGGAAGCTGGGGATGCTGACCGGAGGCGGTGCCGTTGCCACCTTCTTCACGGGTTCGGCGGTAGGGTTGCTAGGTTCCCCGGAATGGTTCGCGATCCTGATGATCTTCACCGTCACCGGCCTGGTCGCGACGAGGATCGGTTTCAGCAAGAAGGCCGAGAAAGGAGTCCAGGAAGGCGCCGACGGAGAGAGGTCCTCGAGGAACATCCTCGGCGTGGGCCTCCCGCCGTGCTTTGTGGCCGCGATATTCTTCCTGGTCGGCGGCCGCTACCAGATGGAACTCACCATCGCCTTCATCAGCACGTTGGCGGTGGCCGCGGCCGATACGATCGCCAGCGAGATCGGGGTCCGGGACGAACGGGTCTGGCTGATCACCTGTTTCAAACGCGTGATCCCCGGGACGAACGGAGGGATCTCGGCGATCGGGACCGCCGCGTCGCTGCTGGCCTCGTTGATCATCTCGGCACTCGGATGGTTGATCATCTTCGGCACTTTGGACATCTGGCTGCTCATCCCCGCCGCGGCGGGATTCTTCGGCAACATCCTCGACAGCCTGTTCGGGGCGCTCTTCGAGGACCGCGGATACTTCTCCAAGTACACCAACAACTGTGTGACCGCGATGCTGGGCGCGGCCTTCGGCGCGATCCTCTACGTGCTCCTCGTCTGAGTCCCGGAGACAAGGGATCATCCCATGCAGTATCGACCCATCCATCGACGGACATGATCGCAGAACGTGCCGTCGGCATCGCCGACCCGCATACGGCCGATGCCCGTGCGCGGAACACGGGATGCCGATCCCGAAAAAAAGGAAACGGGGCTTGCGCCCCGGTTTGTTCAGAGTTTGCAGAGCTTGATCAAGTGCTCCCAGCGCTGGTCGATGCCCTTCTGGATCTCCTCGACCACCGGCTCCCAGCGCTCCTCCTCGAGGTGCTTGAACCGGCCCTGTGAAGCGATCCAGTCGGTGACCGGCTTCTTCTCCACCTTGCCCTCGGCGATCCTCAGGCTCTCGGGCGACATGGTGAAGTCGGTGCCGTACTCCACCTCGTAGAGCGGCCAGACGCAGGTCTCGACCGCCAGCTTCGAGATGCTGATGGTCTCGTTGGACGGGAACCTCCATCCCCTGGGGCACGGGCTGATCGTGTTGATGAAGCTCGGGCCGCCGCACTCGAATGCCTTCTTGGCCTTAGAGACCATGTCCCTCCACGCGTGAGGGGCCGACTGCGCCACGAACGGCACGCCGTGCATGGCGACGATCTTGGTCAGGTCCTTGGGGAAGTTCTTGTTGCCGTAGGACTTGCTGCCGGACCACGAGGTCGTCGTCGACGCACCCATGCTGGTGGCCGACGACCGCTGTATGCCGGTGTTCATGTAGGCCTCGTTGTTGAAGCAGACGTAGAGCATCTCGTGACCCCGCTCCATGGCACCCGACAGCGACTGCAGGCCGATGTCGTAGGTGGCGCCGTCGCCGGCGAAGGTGACGAACCTGATGTCCTTGTCGATCTTGCCCTGCCTCTTGAGCGACTTGTAAGCGGTCTCCACGCCGGCGCCGCCGGCCGCACCGTTCCCGAACGCCGTATGGATGTACGGGGTGTGCCAGGAAGTGTACGGGAAGATGGTCGTCGAGACCTCGAAGCAGCCCGTGGCGGCGGTCACCACGATCTCACCGGTGGTGCCCATCATGATCTGCCTTGCGATGATGGACTCCGCGCATCCGGCGCAGAGCCTGTGGCCGCTCGCCAGCCTCACGGGGATCTGATTCAGATCCTTGAGCGTTATCGCGCTCATTCATCCACCCCCAGGTAGTTGACGCGCTTCGCTCTGCCCTCGATCACGTCCTTGTAGGCCGCCATGAAATCCGATACCATCGTATCGGCTCCGCCCAGCCCGTAGATGTAGTTGTGCATCATCGGAATGTCTCCTCCTTCCTCGACAAGCGTCGCCGCGACCTCGGCGTACATCGCCCCGTATGCGCCCGGGACCATGTGACGGTCCATGACCATCACCTGCTTCTTGCCCTTGAGCGCCTTGGCGATGTCCGCGATCGGCCAGGGCCTGAACAGACGGGGCATCATGACTCCCGCCTTGACGCCCTCGTCGCGGAGCCTGTCGACCGCTTCCTTCATGGTCCCGAACGCGGAGCCCAGCACGACCGCCACGATCTCGGCGTCGTCGCACCTGTACTCCTCGACCACCTTGTACTCCCTGCCGGAGATGCTCTTGAATTCGGCGAGGACCTGCTTGGCGACTTCGAGCGCCTTGTCCATCGCCAGCACCGTCTGGTACTTGTGCGGGAAATAGTATAGCGGGCCGTCCATGAGGTTGTGCGAGACGGGGTTGTCCACATCGAGCAACGGGTAGAGCGGCTTGAACTCTCCCACGAACCTCTTGACGACGTCGTCCTCCAGCGGCGACATCCTCTCGATGGCGTGTGTCAGGATGAATCCGTCGAGGTTGACGAGACAGGGGAGCTGCACCTCGTGGTGCTCGGCGATCCGCGGTGCGATGATCGAGAGATCGTAGGCTTCCTGGACGTTCTCCGAGAACAACGAGAGCCAGCCGGTGTCCCTGGCCGCCATGGCGTCGCTGTGGTCGTTGTTGATGTTGATCGGTCCGCTGACCGCCCTGTTGGCCACAGCCATGATCAGGGGCACGCGCATCGAGGACGTTATCGGGAGCATCTCCCACATGTACGCCAGGCCCTGCGATGCCGTGGCGGTGAACGTCCTCGCGCCCGCCGAGCAGGAGGTGGTGCACAGGGTGAGCGCACTGTGCTCCGACTCGACGCAGACGTATTCGGAATCGACCTCGCCGTTCGCGACGTATTCCGCGAACTTCTCCACGATGATCGTCTGGGGTGTGATCGGATAGGCCGCGCACACATCGGGGTTGATCTGCTTCCAGGCGAGCGCCACGGCGCCGTCCCCGTTTATCGCTATATCGTTATGCTTAGCAGGAGTCATGATCACTTCCCCTCCACCATGGTGATGGCCTTCTTGGGACAGACGTTGGCGCAGATGCCGCAGCCCTTGCAGT
>JAAYAP010000053.1 GCA_012719315.1 Methanobacteriota archaeon | reverse complement strand
TCAGCCGGTTGGGTTTGCCGATTATCGCTGCTTGGCATCCCGTGAGGGATTCGAACAGCCTGATGAACGGCCCTATGTCGACGTCGTAGGAGTCCTCGGTGGGGCAGAGGTCGTCGGGATGCGTGGCGATCAGCTCGGCCCCGGCGAGGATGTGATGGTATCCTCTGTTTATCTTGTCATAATCGACGGTCCTGTCGAACGTCAGGTAGACGATGTCCGGGTCGTCGTCGGACACGGCGATGCCCGCGGCGGCGATCTCCTCGATTACCTCGGGCGACGCGATCGGGTAGACCTTCGAGCCCCGTCGATGCTCCGACACGTATCTGATGGTCGCGATGTTGGAGGTGATGACGTTCTCGTCGGAGATGTCGAACCCCATCGCCCTGAGCTTTCCGACGTAATGGCGTCTCGGTTCGGAGGAGTTGTTGGTTAGGAACACGAAGGGGATGCCCCTGTCTTTGAGCGCTTCGATGAATCCGACGGCGCCGGGGATGAGTTCGCCTCCCTTGTACACCGTGCCGTCCAGATCCAGCATGAATCCCGAATGGTTCATCGCATCCCCTCCGCCAGCTCCTTGGCCAGCCGTACCGTCTCCCGGAGCGAGTCCCTCAGCCCCGGGTTGTATATGCACGCCTCGGGATGATAAGCGGGTATGAACGCTGACACCGTCTCTCCCAGCTCCAGTCTCTGCGGCACGTTCACGATGTCGGCCATCCTGCCCTCGTAGCCGATGAGCGTCCTGCATGACGATCTGCCCAGACCGACCACCACCTTCCTGCCGTTCAGCTCCTGCCGCAGGAACGGCCTGCAGGCCTCCATCTCCGACTCGGTCGGATCCCTGTTCTGCGGCGGGCGGCATTTGACCGCGTTGGTGATCAACACCGTCGAACGGTTCAGTCCGCCTTCCGTCAGGATCGCGTCCAGCAGTTTCCCGGAACGCCCCACGAAGGGCCTGCCCGCCAGATCCTCCGACTCGCCGGGGGCTTCTCCGACGAACACGATGGCCGCGTCGGGATCCCCGTCCGGATAGACGATATTGGTGCGCCCGACGCAGAGGCCGCAGAGACGGCACTCCCGTTCCGGCATCATACGCGTCCCTTGGTCAGGTCCGATCCCTTGGCGAGCGACCGGAGCCTGACGCCGACGGCATCCAGGTTCTCTCTGCCGCCGCTCTCGCGGTCGATGACCGACAGGACCTCGACGACCTCTGCCCCTTCGGCCCTCAGCGTCTCGATGGCCTTGATACAGGAGCCCGCCGTGGTGATGACGTCCTCGACCACCAGCACCCTTTCGCCGGCGACCAGGTCGCCTTCCACCAGCTTACCGGTCCCATGATCCTTCTTCTCCTTCCTCACCATCACATACGGTATGTCGGTCGCCATCGACAACGCCGCCGCCAGCGGTACCGATCCCAGGACGACCCCGGCGATCCTGTCGGGAGGATCGGCTCTGATCGCGTCGGCCATGAGGCGGGCGATCAGCTTCAGCACCTCCGGGTTCGTGCTCGCCTTCTTGATGTCGATGTAGTATCCGCTCCTAGCTCCGGAAGCCAGCGTGAATTCGCCGAATCGCAACGCTCCGCACTTCTCCAATGCTGTGGAAATCTCACTCATCACATCACCACGGTTCGTTCTTGACGCCTATCCTGTAGCCGATGATGTTGACGGCACGGTGTATGAAGAACATGACCAGGATGAGGAAGATGAACGCAGCCAGGTTCCAACCCTCGAAGTAAGTGGAATACACCCAATCCGGGAAGAACACCGCCGTGACCAGGAAGGCCCCGAAGACGAAATCGTATTGGTCCAGGATCGGTGCCTTCGCCCCTCTCTCGAGTCTGAACCTCCTCTTGACGAATGCGCCCATCAGGTCCCCCAGGATCGCTCCGAACGATAGGCAGACGATCACGCCGACATTGCTCCAGAACGGTCCGTATCCCCAATAATCCTTGGAGCCGAAGAGGAGTGCGAGGAGCACGAGGACCGCCCCCATGAATATCCCTCCCGCGGCTCCGCCGAAGAGCCCTCTCCAAGTCTTACCGTCACCGAATATCCTGCGACCCCTCCATACGCGGCCGGAATCGATGGTCGGACCGCCTCCGAGGAACGCCGCCACCGAGTTCTGGACCATCGCCGGCAAGAACAGCCAGAGGCCACCGAACATTATCACAAGCAAGGACAGTGCATCCATTCGTATCAACCACTTATACGCGCGGGATTGTTTAAGCTTTCGTAAGGGTGAAATAGAAACGTGTCCATGAGAGGGCCATGTTCGTACTGGACAGCTCGGCGATATTCGCCATGGATCAATTGCCCGATGGCGAATCATGCTGTCCGCCGGGAGTGATCGACGAACTGATACGGTACAAAGACCGCAGGTTGGAGCTCTGGGGGGACCTGCTCGCGGTGAGGGACTGCTCCGACGAGTCGATGGACGCTGTCAGAGACGTCGCCGCGCGCAGCGGGGACCTCGGCAGGCTGTCCGACGTGGACATGACGGTGATCGCGCTCGCATTGGATACACAAGGCACCATCCTCACCGACGATTACTCCATACAGAACGTGGCGCGCCTGATGAGCGTCCCATTCAGACCGGTAGGACAGACCGGTATCACTCGGACGGAACGTTGGAACTACCGCTGCGTCGGCTGCGGCAGATGGTACAAAGAGAAGCTGGACGACTGCCCCGTATGCGGTTCGGGCATGAAGGGGTTCAGGAAGAGATGATCACGGGAAGAGATGCTTGCATCTGATGAGGTTTCCCATGCGCCTCTTGCCGAGCAGCGCCATGCACAATGCCGTGCGCCTCTCGGATCCGAACGCGAACGTATCGGCGAGTTTCTTGTTGCCGGCGGCGATCTTGAGCGGTTTGTAAAGCACATGCCGCCACTCGCGCTCATAATCCGCGAGCGGCCGCGATCCCGTGACGTGATCGCCGGCGACCTCGCCGCAGATGCGTCCGGCGATGAGCGCCAACGGCACTCCGCCGCCGTTGACCGAGATCACGTGTCCCGCCGCATCGCCGACGACCATGCCGTTGCCTGCGACGGTCCTCCCTATCGCCCCTTCGCTGGGAACGTGTTTGCCGTGCACAGAGGAGATGATGTCGAATCCGTGCTTGTCGGCGAATTCCCTGAAATACTGCGTCGGCGTCCCGTCGGCGAAATTCGGCGAGAATCCCACCCCCACGTTGGCTTGACCGACCTTGGGGATGATCCAACTGTATGCTCCCGGAGCGATATCGCCGAAGAACATCACCACTTGAGGATCGAAATCCCCCTTCGCCTGCGCGGTCACCGCCGGATAGGGATTCCTGTTGCCGGGAAGCCCCAGCGCCCTGGCCACCCTGGATCCGGGGCCATCGGCGCCGACGATCACCTTGTACTCGATCTCTCCGCAGGATGTATCCGCGACTCCGCCCTCGATCCCGCGGAACATGCAATCGCGCATCAGACCCGCTCCGGCCGCCTGCGCCTCCGCCGCCAGGTGTTGATCGAACCTGTCCCGGTCCGTGGTGTATCCGGTGAAGTCCAGCATCACGGATTTGCCTCTGGGATCGACGAGTCTGATCCCGTCCACTTCCCTGAGCCGCAGATGCGAGGGCATCTCGAAGAGGTCGCCCTCGTCCCCGAGGTTCGGGAACATCCCTTTGATCTCCTCGACCGAAGGCATGAGCTCCCCGCATCTGACGGGGACGCCCACTTCGGGGCGCCGCTCGATCATGAGCACCTCGGCTCCCTTCTCGGCGGCGTATCTGGCAACAGTGCTGCCGGCCGGTCCCGCGCCGACGACCAGAACATCCGTCTTGATTCTGTCCGCCATCGGATCACCGGTCCCGTTCAAGTATGAAATCGGCCAATGCGTACAACGAGTCCTTGTATCTGGAATCCTCCAAGACCTCGAGGGCACGCTTCCCCTCGCGGACCAGATCCTCTGCGGTCGCCATGCAACGCTCGAGGAAATCGGTCTGCTTCATCAATCCGATAGTGTGCTCGACCTCCTCCTGGGTGAGGCCGCGGTCCTCGAACAGCTCCCTGATCCTGTCGCCGTGTTCTTCATCCTGGATGGCGAAGATGATCGGCAGGGTCGGTTTGCCCTCGAGGATGTCGTTGCCCACCGGCTTGCCGGTGGATCCGGGATCGCCGATGACATCCAACACGTCGTCGACTATCTGGAAGGCTATGCCGATCTTGAGCGCGAATTCGCCCAACGAATCGATCACGGCGATATCCGAGCCTGCCAGGAACGCTCCGCATTTGGCCGAGCTCTCGATGAGGCGGGCGGTCTTGCCGTTGACGATTTCCATGTAATCGGATTCGGAGACCTCGCCGTCGTATTCGAAATCGCTCTGGTTGAACTCCCCGATGCCCATGGATGTCGCCGCTTCGACGATGTACTCCGCCAATTCGGGAGATGTCTTGCCCACCAGCCGGAATCCGATCGCCAGGAGGAAGTCCCCGGTGACGATGGATTTGCTCAGGGCGTATTCTTTGTAGAGAGCCTTCCGGCCGCGCCTCAATTCGGCCTCGTCGTTGATGTCGTCGTGGACCAGGGTGGCATTGTGGATGATCTCGAGCGCGGCGGCGATCATGACGGGCTTCTCCATGTCCTCCCCGCCGCATGCGAGATACGAAAGCAGGCATACCGCCGGCCTCAGCCTCTTGCCTTGGGCCTGCAGGACGTACGAGCACATCTCGGTCAATTCGGGGTTCTCGGACCTCGCGGCATCCGCGATAATCTCCTCCATTCTGGACAGATCCTCTTCGATGCAGAGGTCCCACGCTTCGGCCATCACTGTGACATAGAAGGAGTGTACTTAATGTTTACCTTATAAGAAAGAATAGGGAAAAGGGTTTGAAAGGGGATCGGCTGTCCCCTCAGACCAGGGAGAACAGGGCCGCTGCCGCGTCCGCCGCCGGACCGAGGATGGCCTGCGGGTACACTCCCAGCACGATGACCGCGACCACGCAGATCGCGATCGCGATCAGGAACGGCAGAGGCACCGCGATCCGCTCGGCGGATTCCCCCTTCTCTATATACATGGCCTTGACGACCCTTGCATAATAGTACAGGGAGATCGCGGAGTTCAGGATGGCGAGGAACGCCAGCCACACCCACTGGGATGTCGCGCCTCCGTCTCCGTAGATCGCCGCCGAGAACAGCACGAACTTGGAGGTGAAACCTGCAAGCGGCGGTATCCCGGCAAGCGAGAAGAGGAACAGCAGCATCGCGAACGCGAGGAACGGCGCCCTCTTGGCGAGTCCCCTGTAGTCGCTGATCCTCTCGCCGATGCCGACGCAGATCAATGCCCCGACAATCAGGAAGGCGCCTCCCTTCATGAACACGTGGGTGAACATGTGGAAGATGCCGCCGACCAGAGCGTACTCGCTCATGACGGCCATCACGATCAGGATGTACCCCGCCTGGGCGATACTCGAGTATGCGAGCATCCGCTTGATGTTGGTCTGCGCTATCGCGACGATGTTGCCCACCGTCATGGTGATGGCCGCGATGATCGCGAAGAGGTACTGCATCTCCGCCGTGGCGAAGGTGGAGACCGTCGTGCCTGCGACGAACATCACCAGGAAGATCTTGAAGAAGACGATCAGACCCATCTTCTTCGAGCCCACGGCCAAGAACGCCGATACAGGTGTCGAAGCCCCTTCATAGACATCCGGCGCCCACATGTGGAACGGCACGGAAGCGATCTTGAACCCGTAACCCGCGATCATCGTGATCATCGCGATGGCGAATGCCCAGGTGAAGCCCTGTGTCTGCATCGCATCTGCGATCGCGGCGAGGTTGGTGACGCCGACCACGCCGTAGAGCATGGAGATACCGTACACGGTTAGTGCGGTCGACATGCCTCCGATGATGACGTACTTGACCGCCGCTTCGGCGGCCCTCGGGTCGTTCCTCTTCATGGACACGAGGATGTATGACGATATGCTCGCCAACTCCACGCCGACGAAGATGACCACCAGGTCCGTGGCCGTCGCCACGAACATCATCCCGACCGTCGCCGCCATCAGCAGCGACATGAACGCCCCGTAGTGGAGGCGTGTGACCTCGGTGCTGGATGCAGTCACCAGTCCGATCAGCAGAGCCACGATCTGGAACAGCAGTATCATCAGTCCCGAGAACGCGTCGTACTCGAACAGCCCGAGATAGTCGCCGTTGTACCCTCCGAGCAGGAGGATGAGGTTGACTATCGCCGATACCGCCGTGAACGCCAGCATCGCCGCCGTGACGACGACCCTGTTCTTCGTGGTGAAGTACAGTGCGGGCATCAGCAGGACGCCCAGGATCATGACGATCATGGGCGCCATTGCGCTGAAGTCCCCGAATATGTTGGTAATTACCGATGCATCCATCTCAGATCACCCCTATCAAAGCCGAGGAATACGGAGAGATGATGCTCAGCGCCAGATCCGGCCAGAGGCCGAAAACAGCGATCATGAGACACATGATCCCCATGGCTATCCCTTCCGCCTTGTTGATGTCGCGTATGCGCGACATCACCTTATCGGAGAGCTTGGTCGTGAGTCTTCCGAACATGGACCTCTGTATCGCCCACAGGTAGTATCCCGCCGTCAGCAACAGCGACAGCAGACAGAACACTATGAGCCAGATCATGTTGATGGACAGTGCGTACTCGTAGAACCCGAAGATGACTCCGAATTCGCCCCAGAATCCTACGAGACCGGGGAGACCGAGCGATGCCAGGAACCCGAACATCATGAATGTGGCGTATATCGGCGTCTTCGCGGCAAGGCCTCCGAGGAGGGGTATCTCCCTCGTGTCGTAGAGGTCGTGTGCGAGACCGCAGGTCATGAACAGCACCGCGGTGATCAGACCGTGGGCGAACATCTGGAATATCGCGAACATCACTCCGATCTCGGAAAGGCAGGCGATGCCGAGCAGCACCATGCCCATGTGGCTCACCGATGAGAAAGCCACCATCTTCTTGAGATCGTTCTGGGCGATACAAGCGTACGCACCGTAGACGATCGCCACCAAGGCGACGACCACCATGATCGCCTGCCATGACACGGCTCCGTCCGGAAGCACTTCCAGACAGACCCGGATGATACCGTAGGAACCCATCTTAAGCATGACTGCCGCCAGCAGGACGGAGCCTGCCGTCGGTGCCTCCGTGTGCGCGTCCGGCAACCAGGTGTGGAACGGCACGATCGGCATCTTGACCGCGAATCCGAAGAAAAGCAGTCCGAACGCCAACGACTGGAACACACCGGAGAATGCCGCCGAACCCGCCAGCACCGCCGCGAAGGAGAAGTCCGCGACCCCTCCCGCCGCCGCCTGGAACACGATGGCGAATATGCCGATCAGCATCACGAGCGACGCCACATGCGTGTAGATGAAGAACTTGATGGCGGCGTAATGCCTCCTCGGTCCTCCGAACCACGAGATCATGAAGTACATGGGTATCAGGACCACTTCCCACATGATGTAGAACAGGAAGTAGTCGGCTGCGAGGTAGACTCCCATCAATCCCACTTCCATTGCCAGGAGCAATGCGAAGAAGTAGTTGGGCTTGTCATGCTGCTCGAAAGTGAACACCGATACCACCAACAGCAGCAAGGCTGTCAGGAACACCATCAGGATGCTCAGGCCGTCGACCGCCAGCATGTAGGACATCTTCAGTCCCGCCGTGTCGATCCAGGTATGGCTCTCGGCGTATGCGCCGTAGTCGTTGGACAGCATCAGATAGACCGCCAGCACAAGTGTCACTGCGCTGAACGCTATCGATGTCATCCGGGCATGCTTCTGTTTCTCCCCTCCCATGAAGAGCGTCGTTATGGCGCCTATCAACGGGATCGCGATCAGGAGCGTCAATAGATACGGGATCTCAGGTAGATCGAACATATCACAGACCTCCCATGAAGACGAACAACGCGACCACGGCGACGAAGAGCACGATCAGCCCTCCGATCACTGCCGAGGCGTAGTTGTTCACGTCACCTGTCTGAGCCTTGCTCACCAATTCTCCACTTCCTGCCACCGCATTGGACAGTCCGTTCACCGAACCGTCGATTATGTTGCTGTCTATGAACTCGACACCGCGTGCGACGCCGTATCCGAGCTTCCAGGACAGTTGGTCATAGAGCTGCGGGAACCACCACCTCTCGGTGAGTGCCTTGTACAGCCAAGACTCCCCGTCCCCGTTGAACCGGGCCGGGTCGATCTTCCCGAGCTCGTACATGTTCTTGGCCAGATATATGGCCAGCAGCACGAGCGCGATCGTGACGTAGGTCCACACGTTGGTGAAGAACTCCACCAGGTAGTGAGCACCGCCGGATTCCATGCCGCCCATGCGGAACTGCCCCCCGATTATCTGGATCGACAGCAGGCTGTCGAAACCGAAGAAGAGGACGAATCCGAATCCGAAAGCGAACACCGACAACACCATGAGGGGTATCGTCATCGACCGCGGCGATTCGCCGTGGCTGTGCTCGGACTTCTTATGCATGGGTCCGCGGAAGGTCATGTACCACATGCGGAACATGTAGAACGCCGTCATGAACGCCGTCACCACCGCCAGCAGCCACAGCACGATGAACACCCATCCGGCCGCACCGTAGTCTCCGGCGTGGAGCACCTGCTCGAGGATCAGGTCCTTGGACCAGAATCCCGCGAAGAAGGGGAATCCGGCTATCGACAACGAGCCGATCAGCATCGTGATCGAAGTCACCTTCATCTTGCTCTCCAGACCGCCCATCTCCCGCATGTCCTCCGTCCCGGTCGAATGTATCACCGAACCGGATCCCAGGAAGAGCAGCGCCTTGAAGAACGCGTGGTTCACCATGTGCAGGCAGCCTGCGACGTATCCGACGGAACCCGCCGCGATGAGCGCCGTGTTGCCGGATTCCATGCCGATGGCGATCATGTAGCCACCGGCGCCGAGGGCGAGGAACATGTACCCCAGCTGCGAGAGCGTGGAATACGCCAGGACCTTCTTGATGTTCATGTTGTTCATCGCCATCGTGGCGGCGAAGAACGCCGTGAAGCCTCCGATCACGGCGACGAACAGCATGACGCCGGAAGCCTCCGTGAAGATCGGGAAGCACCTGGCCACCAGGTAGACACCTGCCTTGACCATCGTCGCCGCATGGATCAACGCGGACACCGTCGTGGGTCCCGCCATCGCATCCGGCAACCAGTCCAGCAGAGGGAATTGCGCCGATTTGCCGATCGCCCCTCCGAATATCAGCAGGCTCGCCAACACGATCAGGTTGTGATCGACCGCCGCTATGCTCGCGGCGTCGAAAACGACTGTGTAGTCGAGGCTCTTGAACGCGAACAGCAGGATGAAAAGACCTGCCATCAGCGATACGTCTCCCAATCTTGTGACCAGGAACGCCTTCTTCGCCGCGGATGCGGCGTTATCCGATGCATCGTCCCCCTCGGGGTGGCTGAAGCTCCAGAACCCGATCAGCAGGTAGGAGCAGAGACCCATGACCTCCCAGAAGATGAACATCATCAGGAAGTTGTTGGATACCGCCAGTCCGAGCATGCCGGTGACGAAGAGGGCCACTTCCGCGAAGTACCTCTGCTTCCGCTTGCCCTCCTCGCTCATGTATCCGAGCGAGTAGATGAGGATGAGCATCGAGATGAACGATGCGAACATCATCATCAGGCACGAGAGCGTGTCCACGTAGTACCCTATGTTTATGTCGAACCCGCCCGGGAACGCGAACCATGTGAACGACTTGGCCACATAGCCCACGTCGACGTAGGCGCTCGACATGAAGAACTCCGCCGATATCAACACCGACAGGACGCACGAGACGGCGACCCCGGCGATCGCCAGGAATCCGCCGCCATGGCGTTTGTCGAACATGTTACCGAAGAATCCCACGATGAGGAAGCATATCGCCGGTATCAGCGGCACCAACCATGTGTATTCTATGAACATCATTACCACCTCATCGATGTGAGGGCCGTGACCTCGGTCGTCTTCTTGATCTTATACGCGTTGAGCAGGATGGCTATCCCCACCGCGACCTCTGCGGCCGCGACCGATATGACCATGAGGACGAAGACCTGCCCCATCGCATCCCCCAGGAACCCGGAGAACACCACGAAGTTTATGTTCGCGGCATTGAGCATCAGCTCGATGCTCATCAGGACGAGGATCGTGTTGACCTTCGTCATGACCCCGTATGCGCCTATGGCGAAGAGTATCGCCGCCAGGGCAAGGAAGTACTCAACTGGAATCATCGTGATCCGCCTCCATATCCTCTCTTGCTATGCATACTCCGCCGATCATGGCGCAGAACATCAGCACCGCCAGTATCAGCAGCACCGGCCCGAAGACCTCCAGCGCCAGGTAGTTGAGCGAGGACTCGTCGAGTGCTCCGTCCTCAACCACGCCGTCGAAGGGTATCTTCTGGGGTTCGTCGTAATTCATATGCTCATCCCAATCCGTCGCGAACACTGCCGCCACACTCACGAATGCGAGCAGGGCCGCCACGCCGATGCCGATTGCGATCTTCTTATTCATCCCCATCGCCTCCGGTCTTCATTATATACCTCCTGGTGAGCATGATGCTGAATG
>JAAYAP010000008.1 GCA_012719315.1 Methanobacteriota archaeon | reverse complement strand
TCGGGGCCGATCGTCATCGGGCAGGCGGCCGAGTTCGATTTCTCCGGCACGCAGGCCTGCCGCTCCCTGCGCGAGGAGGGTTACGAGACCGTGCTGGTCAATTCCAACCCCGCCACCATCCAGACCGACGCGTCCACCGCGGACAGCGTCTACGTCGAGCCTCTGCAGGCGGACGTGGTGGTGAGGATCATCGAGAAGGAGGGCGTCGACGGCATCGTCTCCGGCATGGGCGGGCAGACGGCGCTCAACATCTGCTCCGAGCTGGCCGAGAGCGGCGAGCTCGAGCGCCTGGGCGTGCGGCTGGTCGGCACGCAGCCGGACGCCATCGCCATGTCCGAGGACCGCGAGCTGTTCAAGGAGACGATGGAGCGCATCGGCGAACCGGTGCCGGTCAGCCGCAGCGTGCATTCGCTGCAGGAGGCCCTCGAGGCGGTCAAGATCATCGGCAGGTACCCCGTGCTGGTGCGCCCGGCCTTCACCCTGGGCGGCACCGGCGGAGGCATCGCCTACAACGAGAGCGAGCTGGCCGAGATCTGCGCCAGGGGCCTGGCCTACTCCCGCATCCACCAGGTGCTGATCGAGGAGAGCGTGCTCGGCTGGAAGGAGTACGAGTACGAGGTCATGCGCGATGCCGCCGACAACTGCATCATCATCTGCAACATGGAGAACATCGACGCCATGGGCATCCACACCGGCGAGTCGATCGTCGTCGCGCCCGTGCTCACCCTGTCCGACCACGACCATCAGCGTCTGCGGTCGGCATCGATCAACATCATCCGCGCCCTCGGCATCGAGGGCGGCTGCAACGTCCAATTCGCCTTCAACCCCGAGAACGGGGAGTACAGGGTGATCGAGGTCAACCCGCGCGTGTCGCGGTCGTCGGCGCTGGCCTCCAAGGCCACCGGCTATCCGATCGCGCGCGTCGCCACGAAGATCGCCGTCGGGTACACGCTGGACGAGATACCGAACAACATCACCGGCACCACCACCGCCGCCTCGGAGCCCGTGTTGGACTACGTGGTGGTGAAGATACCCCGCTGGCCGTTCGACAAGTTCCGCACCGTCGACCGGCATCTGGGGACGCAGATGAAGTCGACCGGCGAGATGATGTCCATCGGCAGGACCTTCGAGGAGGCGCTGCTGAAGGGGCTGAGGTCGCTGGAGATCGGCGTCCGCGGACTGGACGGCGTCGACATGGACGACGAGGAGCTGATCGACGAGCTCAAGCATGCCACCGACCGGCGCATCTTCGTCATCGGCGAGGCGATCCGCAGGGGCTGGCGGACCGACAGGATCGCCGAGCTCGCCCAATGGGACGGGTTCTACGTCGACAAGCTGAGGAACATCGTCGCCATGGAGCGGCGCATCGCCGCCGAGGAGCTCACCCCCGAGCTGCTGGGCGAAGCCAAGGCGATGGGCTTCTCCGACGACTCGATCGGCAGGCTGATCGGCAGGGACGCGCTGGAAGTGCGCCTGGCGAGGAAGGCGATGGGCATATTCCCCTCCTATAAGATGGTCGACACCTGCGCGGCCGGGTTCGCGGCCGAGGCGCCGTACTTCTACTCCACTCACAAAGGCGTCGACGAGGCCCGGCCCGGCGACGGCCGCAGGAAGGTGGTGCTGATCGGCAGCGGGCCGATCAGGATCGGCCAGGGCATCGAATTCGACTACTGCTGCGTGCACGGCGTCATGGCCCTGCGCGAGGAGGGGGCGGAGGCGATCATGATCAACAACAACCCGGAGACGGTCTCCACCGACCACGACATCTCCGATCGGCTCTACTTCGAGCCGCTGGACCTCGAGGACGTGCTCGACGTCATCGAGGCCGAGGACGCCGACGGCGTCATCTGCCAGTACGGCGGGCAGACCAGCGTCAACCTCGCCCTGGACATCGAGAAGGCGTTGGAGGGCACCAAGACGGTCATCCTGGGGACGACGCCCGAGCAGATGGACGTCGCCGAGGACCGCCGGCGGTTCTCGCAGCTGATGGACGAGCTGGGCATCAGGCAGCCGCGTTCCGGCACGGGCCACTCCTTCGAGGAGGCCCGGAGGATCGCCGCCGAGGTCGGCTACCCGGTGCTGGTGCGGCCGTCGTACGTCCTGGGCGGGCGCGCCATGGAGATCGTCTACTCAGAGGAGGAGCTCAAGGTCTACGTGGACACGGCGGTCAGGGTCTCCAGGCACCACCCGATCCTGATCGACGAGTACCTGACCGAGGCGATCGAGGTCGACATCGACGCGGTCTGCGACCGCACCGACGTCTACATCGGCGGCATCATGGAGCATGTGGAATACGCCGGATGCCACTCCGGGGACGCGACCATGGTCCTGCCCCCGTTCACGCTGAGCGACGAGGTCGTCGCCGAGATGGCCGACATCACCGCCAGGGTCGCTCTGGCCCTGGGGATCGAAGGCCTGATCAACCTGCAGCTGGCTTACAAGGACGGGGAGGTCTACATGATCGAGGCCAACCCGCGCGCCTCCCGCACCGTGCCGTTCATCTCCAAGGCGACCGGCGTGCCGCTGGCCAAGGTCGGCGTCAAGGTGATGCTCGGCAAGACGCTGAAGGAGATGGGGCTGTCGGGCTACCGGCCGATCGACCACTACGCGGTCAAGGCCTCGGTGTTCCCCTTCCTCAAGCTGCCGGGCGTCGATTCGATCCTGACGCCGGAGATGAAGTCGACCGGCGAGGTCATGGGCATCGACGACGACTTCTACACCGCCTGCTACAAGGCGTTCACCGCCGCGGGGCAGGACCTGCCGACCGAGGGCGGGGTGTACATCACCGTCAACGACGCCGACAAGGAACGGGTGCTGCCGATCGCCAGGGACCTGCAGGGGATGGGTTTCAAGATCTACGCGACCAAGGGCACCTCCACCTATCTAAGGGAGAGGGGCGTGGAGACGATGACCGTGTTCAAGCTCGACGACAACCTCAGCCCGAACGCCATCGGCATGATGCGCGCCGGCAAGATCGACCTGATCATCAACACCCCCTCGCAGAAGTCCGGCGCCGTGCGCGACGGGCACCGGATGCGCAGGCTGGCGGTGGAGCTGGAGATACCGTTCCTGACGACCGTGCAGGGCGCGGCGGCGGCCGCCGGCGCGATCAGGGTCGCCAGGGGCGGCGAGCTGCAGGTCAAGTCGACCAAGGAGTACAACCTCCTGGTCTGAACCTCCGCCGGCGGGCCGGCCGGATGCGCGGACCTCCGCGGAGGTCCGGATGCCGGGGGGTCCCGCAGGCTATAATTATAAACACCAGGTCAGCATACGTCGCCAATCGATGCATATGGTTGACGAAAAGGTCATTCAGGCTGCCAAGGAGAGGTACGGCGAGCTCCTCGAACGGCAGTTGAAGCGGGTCGAGGGATTGAAACAGGAAGGCGACTGGACCGATTTCTCGGGATTGGACAGGCTGATCATCGGCGTCTGCGGCGGCGACGGCATCGGCCCGTACATCTGCGCCTCGGCGCAGAAGGTCATGGAGGCCCTGCTCGAGGAGAGGATCGCCTCCGGCAACATCGAGATCAGGCAGATCGACGGGCTCACCATCGAGAGGCGCGTCGAGGTGATGAAGGCCATCCCCGACGACACCCTGGCCGAGCTCAAGAGATGCCACGTGATCCTCAAGGGCCCGACCACGACGCCCAAGAAGGGCGATCCCTGGCCGAACATCGAGAGCGCCAATGTCGCGATGCGCAAGGAGCTCGACCTCTTCGCCAACATCCGGCCGGTGTCGGTGCCGGAGCTCGGCATCGACTGGACCTTCTTCAGGGAGAACACCGAAGGCGGTTACGCCCTCGGCAGCGACGGGTACCATGTGTCCGACGACCTCGTGATGGACTTCTGCGTCGCCACCGTCCAGGGCACCGAGAGGATCCTCAGGGCGGGATTCGACCACGCCAGGAAGACCGGGCAGAACTACGTCTCGGTCATCACCAAGGCCAACATCATCAAGGCGACCGACGGGCTGTTCCTCTCCCTGGCGGAGAAGGTCGCCGAGGATTACCCCGACGTCGAATGGGACGACTGGTTCGTCGACATCATGGCGGCCAAGCTGATCGATCCGGCACGGCGGAGCGACTTCCGCGTCTTCGTGCTGCCGAACCTCTACGGCGACATCCTCACCGACGAGGCCGCCCAGCTGCAGGGCGGCGTGGGCACGGCCGGCAGCGCCAACGCCGGCAAGCGGTACGCAATGTTCGAGGCGATCCACGGCTCGGCGCCGCGGATGGTCGCCGAGGGCAGGGCCCAGTACGCCGACCCCAGCAGCATGATCAAGGCGGTCGCGATGCTCCTGGACCACATCGGCGAGGCCGAGAAGGCCAAGCGCCTGGACATGGCCCTGGACATCTGCGTGCAGTTCGAGCGGAAGCTGGTCATGACCGGCAGGAGCAGCGGCGCCACCGGCGACGAGTTCGCCGAGTACGTCATGGACACCGTCCACCGGGACGACCTCGAGCAGGCCTGGGAAGGGTACGTGCACGCGGCGAAAGCCAAGAACGTCTGCCTCTGACCGCGGACGCATCCGGACGAAACCGTTTACCTTTTCCCTTTCCCTTTTCTGCATCCCCTTCCGTTATATCCGCGGATCCTCCCGGCGAAAGCGCCGTTCACAGGCAATCTATCGCGGGATAATGATGGTTGGATGATATGTACAACTTTATATACCTGCAATGCGTACATAGTATTGCGCAACTCGTTCTGTTGCCGAAACCACTTATCTTCCTCCTATGTGTGAAAACCCCTTAAAAAACGTGCCGGGTCTCCCGGCACGCAGTTCTTTTCTCCGTCCGTCGCATCCCATTGCCGCGGATCATTCAGGACATCATGCACGCGGACCGGATCGGATGCGGGGATCCGCGCGGTCGGAGGACGGACCCGGAAGGGACGGGCATCGATGCGGGACCGTCGATGTCGCAAACGATGGATCGGAAGAACAGAAGTGAGTGCGGGTGCCGGGATTCGAACCCGAGTTCTAACCTTGGCAAGGTCAAGTGATAACCAGCTACACCACACCCGCACGCTATAAGCTGGTGATTGAATCTTTTGATATAAATGTATCGTCACCGCCCATCATCTCCGCATATCCGCGTCGGCGGCGGGAGAGCCCGCGGGCCCGACGGCATCCCGCCTCCGTGCGCACGCCGCGGGCCTCCGCCGCGGGTTCCCGGCCGTCTGGTCCTTACATTAAGTATATAAAAGAAGGTATGATTAGCTCAATCGGAATTGAGCGGTGCCTGCGTCAGAGTCGCAGGCGGTTTGAATTCAAGATCAAGTGATGCATGATGATCTCAAAATTTACAGATTTAGGCATATCAGAGGATATCGCAAAAGCCATGGACGACATGGGATGGGAGGAGCCCACTCCGATACAGGTGGGCGCGGTCCCCATGGGACTGAAGGGCACGGATATGTTCGCCCAGGCCCAGACCGGCACCGGTAAGACCGGTGCTTTCGGCTCGATCGTGCTCGGGCAGGTCCCCGCGGGGGAGAAGCTGCCCTCGGCGATCATCGTCGTCCCCACGCGCGAGCTGGCCACGCAGGTCTCCGACGAGTTCGACCGGATGTCGAGATACACCGGGCACGTGACCGTGCCCATCTACGGCGGAGCGAGCATCGAGGGGCAGATCAACAAGCTGGACAAGGGCGCCGACATCATCGCCGGCACGCCCGGGCGGGTCAGGGACATGATCACCAGGAGGGTGCTCGACATGTCCGAGATCTCCATCGTGGTCCTGGACGAGGCGGACCGCATGCTCGACATGGGCTTCATCGAGGATATCGAGTTCATCCTCGATTCGATGCCGACGGTGAGGCAGACGCTGCTGTTCTCGGCGACCATGCCGGAGGACATCAAACGGCTCGCCTACGACTACATGAGGAAGCCCAAGGAGATCAGCGTCTCCAAGGACGAGGTCGTGCTGGACCTCACCAAGCAGTACTACATCTCCGTGGGCCGCAGGAACAAGTCGTGGGCCCTGTGCAGGATCCTCGACATGGACAAGCCCAAGGCGATCATCTTCTGCCAGACCAAACGGATGGTCGACATCCTCGAGGAGCGCCTGGACAAGCTCCGCTACAAGGTGGAGGCGATCCACGGCGACATGCCGCAGACGAAACGCGAACGCGTCCTCCGCGACTTCAAGGAGGACCGCACCGACATCCTCATCGCCACCGACGTCGCCGCCAGGGGTCTGGACATCGACGACATCTCCTATGTGATCAACTACGACATGCCCGATGACCTCGACACGTACATCCACCGCATCGGCAGGACCGGCAGGGCCGGCAAGGAGGGCATCGCGGTCTCGTTCGTCACCAGCGAGGAGGAGCACCTGATCAGGGAGTTCGAGCTCCGCACCGAGATGGTCATCGAGAAACGCGAGGTCCCCGACGGGGAGAAGGGCACCAGGGACACCATCCGCAGGGTGGTCGACTACGATCAGATCTGCGACGTCTTCGGCATGTGCAGCTTCGAGATCAACCTCGGCAGGAAGGACGGCATCGGCAAGGTCGCGCTCGCCGACCACATCATCCGCAACGCCAAGGTCCGCGAGTTCGCCGTCGGCAGGATCGAGATCGGCGAGGAGGCATCCGTCGTCGAGGTGCACAAGGATTTCGGCAACCGGATGACGATGGACCTCCCGCGCGCCAAGTTCAGAGGCAAACGGGTCTTCGTCAAAGTCCTCCAGTGAGGCGCGGGCGAAAGGGGGGGATGCCCCCCTTTCCTGCTCATTTTTCGATTCGTTGATTGACGACTTCGACAGTAGACGATTGTTAACATTAAATAGATGCTCGCAGATTTACCGGTATGGCTGACGTAATCGATAAGCCGGCTACGAAGAAATCCAACCCGGCCCCGTTGGGCCTGTTGGGTTTCGGAATGACGACAGTGCTGCTGTCGCTGCATAATGCTGATCTCATACCCCTTGACGCGGTCATCCTCTCGATGGCGGTCTTCTGCGGCGGTTTGGCGCAGTTCGCGGCGGGCATGATGGAATACCGCAACGGCAACACCTTCGGTACCGTGGCGTTCACCCTGTACGGTGTCTTCTGGTTGGTCTTCGCGCTCATCAAGTCCGATCCGGCAGGGTTCGGCTCGGAAGGGCTGACCATGGGCGTGTTCTGCCTGGTGTGGGGCATCCTGACGCTGTTCCTGTTCATCGGCACCCTGAAGGGACGCAACGCGCTGAAGCTGGTCTTCCTGACGCTGACCGTGACCTTCTTCCTGTTGGCGGCCGGGGACATCTCCGCCACCGTCGGGTTGGTCGTCGCGGCCGGGTTCGTGGGGCTCTTCTGCGGTCTGACCGCGATGTACACGGCTTTCGCCGAGGTGCTCGCCGAGCAGCTGGAGAAGGAGGTCCTGCCGTTCTGAACAACATGGCGGGTCTCCCGCCCAAACCATTTATCGGGTGGAATGACAACGACTCCCCGCAGGGACCGAGGCGGAGGATCGGAGCCTCCGTCGGGATATCCGCGGGGAGTCGTCACCCGCATCCCCATCCCTCACGGATTCAAGGAAGGATGGCGGACGTCGCGATCGATCGAAGGAGCGCACGGGGACCCGGATCCGCAGTCCTGCTTGCACAATGAAGCGATCGGGTTCGAAACGCGTGGTCTTTCACGTACATCCCCGGTCATCAGAACAGATGGTCGGACCGTTTTGAAATCACCGCATCCATGATGCGGACCCAGGCTCGGATCGCACACGATCCGCCCGCATCCCGAATCGTCTCGGCGAAGCATCATGCGGGCGGTCCGTCACGGGATCGCGAACCGGACCTTCACGGATGCCGGTCGTCGGCATCCCTGCAGACAAGGGCCGAGAGGATGCCGACCGTCATCGACACGGCGACGGCGACCAGCAGTCCGGCGGGGATCAGCGAGACCGCCCTCCAGAGGAGGCTGTCCGTATGATAGGCGTGCAGCGTGAACGGGACCGAGAGCACGGCGACGAGGAGCACGGCGGCATAGGCCGCCGCCTCCCGCGGCGACATCAGCGGCTCCTTCACCGCCGTGTCCTCCTCAGAGCTCCACGGCGACGAGGATGTCGCCAACCTGGACGGTGTCGACCGCCCGGCCGCCGAGCGTCAGCCGCTTCTCGACCTTGAAGAACTCGGGTCCGAGGACGACGTCGCCGTCCGCCGTGCCGACGGTCACCGCTCCCGCGGCGAGCATGTCCCTGAGCGCATCCAGGTCCGTCTCCGCCAGTGCCGCGGCGATGCTCTTGGCCTGCGCCTTGAAGGCCGGGCCCAGCCTGCCGTAGTCGGGTTTGACGCCGACGACCTCCTCGCCGAGCTCCGCTTCGCGGACGACGACCGTCTCCCGGGCCTTGAGCGTCTCGGAGACGTCGGCCTCGGAGCCCTCGAGGACGGAGGCGGCCTCGCCGATCAGCTCGATCCTGCGCATCTCCGCGTTGAGCGGCAGCTTGTTCTCGGACTTCCAGGCGCGCACCGCGCCGATGACCTCGGCGAGGACGGCGCCGGCCGTCAGCGCGTCGCCGTCGGAGAACAGCGGCACCGGCCAGGGGGACAGGTGGATGCTGGCATGGCCGTCGGTCTTGCGGAAGTGCTCCTGGTAGATGTCCTCGGTGACATGGGGCATGAATGGCGCCAGCATCTTGACCGCTCCCAGGAAGACGTTGCCGAGGGTGTACCTGACGGCCTCGTCGCTCCGCCCCTTCGCCATCTCCACGTAGTTGTCGGCGAAGTCGTTCCAGATGAAGGCCTCCACCTCGCGCATCGCCTTGTCGAACTGGTACTCCTCGAAGTGGCGGGTGACCGCGGCCACGGTGTCCGAGTACCTGCTGATTATCCACCGGTCGGCGGTGCGCAGGCTGTCGCAGGCCTCCGGCACGTCCCCGAGGAAGCGGCCGACGAACTGGCCGATGTTGAAGACCTTGTTGCTCAGCCGCCGGCCGCGGATGACGTCCTTCTCGCGGAAGGCGTGGTCGATGCCCAGCGAGCAGGTGGCGGCGTAGTACCTCAGCGCATCGGCGCCGTACTCCTCGAGGATGGGGATCGGGTCGATGACGTTGCCCACCGACGAGTGCATCGGAGTGCCGTCGGGGGCCATGATGAAGCCGTGGATCATGATGTCGTCCCACGGCTTGGAAGCGGCGATCTGCCCGCATCTGAGGATCGAGTAGAACGCCCAGGTGCGGATGATGTCGTGCGACTGCGGCCGCATCGACATCGGGAAGAGCTTCTCATGCAATTCCGCATCCCGCTCCCAGAAGGTGTTGTACAGCGCCGATCCGGACGAGTCCATCCAGGTGTCGAAGACGTCGGTGCAGCCGATCAGCCGGCCGCCGCACTGCGGGCAGACGGGGACGGGCGGGGCATCCTCGGTCGGATCGACGTAGCACTGCTCTTTAGTGGCGCAGACGGCATGGCCGCAGTCCTCGCACTCCCAGAGCGGTATCGGGGTGGCGAAGATGCGCTGCCGGCTCAGGACCCAATCCCATTCCAGGGATTCGGTCCAATCCCTGAGCCTGATCTTCATGAACTCGGGGAACCAGCGGATCTCCTCGGACCTCCTGAGGACATCCTCCTTGAAATCGGTGGTCTTGAGGAACCACTGCGGGACCTGCAGGTACTCGACCGCGGTCTTGCACCGCCAGCAGATCGACACCTGCTGGGGGTTGTCCTCCTGTTCCTCCAGCAATCCCCGGGCGCGGAGGTCGTCGATGGCGGCGGCCCGGGCTTCGGGCACGGTCATGCCCGCGTACTTGCCGGCCAGCTCGGTCATCCTGCCGGTCTCGTCGATGCCCTTCTCCATCTCCAGATGGTACTTCATGACCCACTCGAGGTCGTCCTTGTCGCCGATCGTGCAGATCATCACGTTGCCGGTGCCGTATCCGGGATCGACCTTGGGATCGGCGATGACCTCGACATGACGGCCGTACAGCGGGGTGATCAGCCGCTTGCCGATCAGGTCCCGCTTGGTCTCGTCGTCCGGGTGCACGGCAACCACCTTGCAGGTGCACAGCAGCTCCGGCCGCGTGGTGGCGATCGTCACGTGTTCGTCGCTGCCTTCGATGCCGAACCTGATGTAGTTGAGCTTGGTGACGTTGTCCCTGTACTCGACCTCGGCGTCGGCGAGCGCGGTCATGCAGCGCGGACACCAGTTGACGGGGAAGTTGGCCTTGTACACCAGCCCTTTCTCGAACAGCTCCACGAAGGAGATCTGCGTGATGCGCCGGTAGTACGGGGCGTCGGTCTGGTAGTAGATGCTCGGATCCATGCTCTCCCCGAGGATCTCGAAATGATGGGTCATCTCATCGATGAAGCCGTTGGCATAGTCGCTGCACAGCTGACGGTACTCCCGGCGGGGGAGGTCCAGCTTGGTGATGTCATGCTTCTTCTCGACCCGCACCTCGATCGGCGTGCCGTTGACGTCGAAGCACAGGGGGAAGAAGACGTTGTGCCCCGTCATCCGCTTGAATCGTGCCGCGAAGTCGATCAGGGAGTACCCGGTGGCGTGGCCCAGATGCAGCGATCCCGATGTGTAGCGCGGGGGGTTGTCGATGCTGTAGACCGGCTTGTCGGACGCGGGATCGAAACGGTAGACCTCGTCCCGTTTCCACATCTCCTGCCAACGTCTCTCGATGGATGCTGAATCGTATTGTGACATGTAGAACATATGTGGGATAATAAGGGGATAAAAAAATGTTCCCCTCGCGGACCGCCGTATGCGCCTCCGCGAAGGGGTCCGGAGCTCCCGCCCCGGCGTTCAGCGCTTCCGTTGCCTGAAGCGGACCCGTGTGTCCTTGATCCCGGTCACGTGCGACCCGATGCGCTTGACCACGTCGTTGTTGGCCTTGACCAGGTCCCAATCGACGACCTTGGCGTTCACGGTCATGCCGTCGACGAACAGCTTCGCCGAGAGGCTGTACTTCTTCCGGTCGCCGTCCTCGTTGTACCTGGTGACATGGATGTTCAGCGATTCGGGCTTGTAGATCTTGGAGATCTTCCGCATCTCGTCCTCGATGTCGGCGTACATGGCGTCCATGTGGATCTTGTCGTCCTCCTCGAGGCCGCTGATCTGGACGAACACCGTCTCCCTGTCCCGGCAGGCCGAGATCAGGCCGATGACGTCGTACTCGGTCAGGATGCCGATGACATCGCCGTCGTCCATGACCGGCAGCGTGGAGATGTGCTCATCCCTCATCAGCGCGGCCGCGGCGCCGATGTCGTCATCCCAATCGATGGTGTGGACGGCCGTCTTGCAGACGGACTCCACCGTCACCTGGGTCTTGTTGCTCTTGTCCATGTCCCCGAGGGTCTTGACGTCGTCCCTCCAGAAGCTGTCGATGATCTCGCTCATCCCCACGATGCCGACCAGCCGGTCGGCGTGGTCCATGATCGGGACGGTCTTGATGTCCAGCCTGCCCATGATCTCCAGGGCGCTCTGCAGCATGGCGTCGACCTTCAGCGATTCCACCGGGGTGGTCATGATCTCCCAGACCTTGATCTCCTTCAGCGCCTTGATGCGGGCGGCGACCTCGGTCAGCCCCGTCCTCGAGACCAGGCCGACGACCTTCTTGCCGTTCAGCACCGCCAGCTGCCTGCTGTTGGTGGAGATCATGTGCTCGGCGATCTTGGTGAGGCCGGTTTCGGCCGTCACCGTCGGCAGCACGCGCATCATGTTCTTGATCTTCGAGTCCATGACGAGGTTCTTCTTTTTCAGAATCGAACCGAAGCTGATCATGCCGGCATAGACTCCGTCGTCCACGACGGGCAACTCCTGGAACCCGGTGCGGCGCATCTTGGAGAGCGCGTCCGCGACCCTGTCCTCGGATCCGACGGTCGGAAAGTCGGCGATCAGGATCTCCTCGACGGAGATTCCGTCGATCTGGGATCTGAGCATCGAGAGCTTGTTCAAATCTTCAAGGTCTTTGATTCCCAAAAATTACACCTCGCCGATAACATCGATGTGCGGGAGATATAAATGTTGGTCCGTATGCCTGGCATCCGCGGGAATCGGGCGTCGGACCGCCGGAACCGCGGCGGAGAACGGGGAAAAGGGGTTTGGGGAACGGGTTTCTCTGAAAGGTATTATATAATCGTCACAAGGCGTCGAAGGGCTTCCCCTCCAGGAGTTCGCCGACGATCCTGCCGCAATCCCCGATGGGGATCCGCTTCTGGAGGCTGGTGTCGCGGTCGCGGATGGTGACCGTGCCTTTGTGCTCGCCCTCGAGCGCCTCGTAGTCCACGGTGATGCACCAGGGGGTGCCGATCTCGTCCATGCGCGCGTACCGGCGGCCGATGGTGCCCGATCCGTCGTAGTACGCCTCGACGCGATGGCTGTGGATGCTCCGGTGGATCTCCCGCGCGACCTCGTCCAGGCCGTCCTTCTCCATCAGCGGGAAGACGCCCACCTTGACCGGGGCCACCTCGGGCTTCAGCCGGAGGACGGCGTAGTCCTTGGCCGCGTCGTACTCGTAGGCGTGCTCGAGCACGGTGTAGAAGATGCGGTCCAACCCGTAGGAGGGCTCGATCACGTGGGGCACGACCCGCTCGCCGGAGACCTTCTCCCTGACGGTGACCACCTCGAAGAGGTCGTCGCCGACCTCCAGCGCCTCGCCGTCGGGATCCAGGACCAGCCGGCCGCCGACGATGTCGGCGGGCGTCATCGCCTCGATGAGCGACGCGATCCTGCCGGCGTCGGCCTTGAACCGCGGCCCCAGCTCCCTGCGTTTCGCTTTGATGCGCTCGACCTCGGTCTCGCGCGGCGTGTCGTACATCTTGAAATGGGTCAGGTCGGTGCCGGAGAACTCGGCGTGGCGCGAGAGGTCCCAGCAGCCCCTGTCGGCGATGCCGGTGATCTCCGTCCATCCGTAGGACAGCAGCGCCTCGGCGTCCCAGCAGTCGGCGGCGTAATGCGCCATCTCGTCCTCGAGATGCTGCCTGAACCGCAGTCTGTCGGGGTCGACGCCCAGGCGGACCAGCAGCTCGCGGGTGACATGGATGAAGTACGCCAGCACCCGGTTGGCGATGATGCCCTTGCCGACCGCCTCGTCCAGGGTCATGACCACGGGCTCGCCGGTGTCGTTGGGCACGAGCGTGAGCGTCCGGTCCTTGACCTCGGGGTACCTGATCCAATCCTTGTCGTCGGGGTCGACGAAGAGCTCGACCTCCATCATGTTGAACTCCCGCATCCGGATCATGCCCTGTCGCGGGGCGATCTCGTTCCTGTAGCCCCGGCCGGTCTGGATGACGCCGAGCGGGAGCTTGTCGCGGTTGTACCTGTAGAGGTTGAGGTAGTTGACGAAGATCCCCTGCGCGGTCTCCGGCCGGAGGTAGCCGACGCGCGAGGAGCCGGGTCCGATCGTGGTCCTGAACATCAGGTTGAACTCCTCGACCGGTCCGAGCGCCCCGCCGCATTCGGGGCAGCCGATGCCGTTGGCGGCGAACGCCACGTCCAGCTCGCGGGGCGAGAGGACATCGGGGTTCTCGAAGATGTCCTTGACCAGATGGTCGGCCCGGAAGGGGCTCCTGCAGACGGAGCAGTAGGTCATGAGGTCGGAGAACTGGTCGACATGCCCGGAGGCCCTGAAGACCTCCTGGGGGTTGACGGTCTCCGAGTCGATCTCGACGAAGCCCTCGCCGCGCTTGTAGATGTCCCTCCAGATGTCGACGATGTTGTTCCTGAGGCTGAACCCGGTGGGGCCGTAGTCGAACATGCCGGCGACGCCGCCGTAGAGCTCGAATGAAGGCCAGACGAAACCTCTGCGTCTGCAGAGGGACATGAGGTCACCCGCGTCGGTGCTCTGCTGCGTCATTCGGCATTCCCTGTCAGAGCGCAGAGCACGTCCACATCGTAGATCATGCCGACGAGGTCGTCCTTGGTGCCGTGCACGGGCACCTGGCCGAAATCGTTCTGGAGCATGATCCTGGCGACATCGCTGAGTGTTATCTTCTTGAAGACGGTGATCGGATCGGGGACCATGTAGTCTCTGACCCGCTTGTCGTCGGCGAGGTACCTGTCGGTGGCCGCGTAGAAGAGCGGCAGCACGTTCCGGTACCCGGCCAGTTCGGAGTCCTCGATGCCGAGCTTCGACATCGCCTCCCTGTCCTTGATCTGATCGCTGAAGAGGTCGCGGTCGGTGAGTATGCCGACCAGCTTGCCGAATCCGTCGAGCACGGGCACCGCCGAGACGTCGCTGACGCGCATCGCGGCGATCGTGTAGGTGAGCGGCTCGTCCACATAGGCGGTGACGCAGGTGGTCCTGATAACGGCCTCGGCGGTCATCGCGGTCTTCATCTCCTTGACCTCCTTGAGCAGGTCGGTGGGCGTGATGATGCCGACCAGCCGGCCCTCCTCGACGACCGGCAGCCTGTGGATGCGTTTCTCCGAGAAGACCGCCGCCGCCTCGGCCAGGCTCGCGTCGGGGCCGATGGTGATGCAGTTCTTCTTCATGATCAGGGAGAGCTGGTCCTCCTCGAAATTCCTGAAGATGTCCCGTCTGGAGACGATGCCCATCAGACTCCCGTCCGACGAGCGGATGACAGGCAGCCCGGTGAGCTTGTTCCTCACCATTATGTTGATCGCGTCATTGCGGCTGCCGGGGACCTCGACCACAATCGGCGCCGCGGTCATGATGTCCGCTACAGTTCTCATATGATTACCTCCGTGGCCGGACGACGATGACCGGGCAATAGGCGGATTTGACGACCGTCTTGGCCGTGCTCCCGGACAGCAGCCTCTTCCTGCCGGAGCCCATCACGACGACATCGTGGTCGCGGGATCGTTCGAGTATGATCTCGGAGGGATTCCCCTTCTCGATCAGGGGTTCCACGTCGATACCGGCCTCGGTGCCGGCCTCGACGACCCTGCCGACCGCCTCGGCGGCCTCGGGACCGTCGCCGGCGGCGACGCAGAGCGCGGTGATCCTCCCGTCGGAGAGGGCGGCCAGCGATATCGCCTCCCGCACAGCCTCCTCCGGGTAACCGTCCGCATCTACAGGCAAAAGTATCCTCTGGAAACAACCCATCCGATCACACCTCGTCTATCCCGCCCTAATCCCGTCTCCTTATAATAATATTAGCAACCCTCTCTTTCCAATGCCGAGGCGTTGACGACCATCACCGGGCATTCGGCTTTCTCGAGCACCTTCTCGGCGACGCTGCCCAGGAGGATCTTCGTCATGCCGCGCTTGCTGAGCGTGCCCATGACCACGAGGTCGTGCTCGGCCGACATTTTGATGATGACCTTGGCCGGTGAGCCCTCGATGAGCTCGGTGACCGCCTCGACCCCCTCGGCCTCGCACCGTCCCCTGACGTAATCCAATGCGGCCCTGCCCTCGGCCCGCATGGTCTCGTACAGATCGACCACGGATGAGTCCATGGGCATGCTGGCATAGACGGCCTGGTCCAGGATGTGGATGGCCGTGATGGCCCCGTCGCCGAGTTTGGCGATCCTTATTCCCTGTTCCACCGCCTTCTTGGTGAATTCACTCCCGTCTGCGGGGATTAGTATCTTCTTGAAGCCCATCTGCGTCTCACCGTTCATCTCCGATATGCATGCACGGGGCGTGCATCCCTCAGCGCATTCTCGGCCGAGAACCCGCCCCGGCACGGCAGGACCGTCAGGTCGGCTGCCATGCCTGCCTCTAATTCCAGTGATTTATGGTTATATATTATCTTCCGTCCGTTCAGGACCATGGGCCCCCATACCTCCTCGTACGCGATCCCCTGCCGGGCGGCGGTCTCGGCGAAGGCCCTCGCCTCGGCCCGCATGTCGGGTTCGCAGAGCATCGCGTTGTCGGTCCCGATCGACAATTCGGCGCCTTCGCGCATCATCATGCCGATGGGCGGGACGTTGCCGAAGAAGAGGTTGGAGCGGGTGCAGACGACGATGCCGACGCCGGCGTCCGCGCACCGGCCGACATCGCCGGCGGTCGCCTGCGTCATGTGGACCACGAAGTCGGGTTCCAACGCGAGGATGGCGTCGATGTCCTCCCGCACCCGTTCGCTCGCATGGAGCGCGAGGATCCCGCCCCGGGCGTGCACCCGATCGGCGATCGCCTCGGCGTACCCCGTCCCGATGTCCGAGATGCTCGGCAGGCCGATGCCGTCGGCGATGCTGAGGATGGCGTCGAGCTCCGCCCGGTCGTACTCGGGGGACTCGGGCCGTCCGAGGATGACGGCATCGGGCACGGTCTCCCGGAGCAGCCGGCAGCCTCCGGCCCCGCCTTCCCTGAAATCGATGAAGCGCCCGGTGCCGTAGGCCGAAGCGCGCTCGGCGAAACCGGCGATCGATGCCCGCAGCTCGCTCTCCGGAGCCTCCCGGAGGTAGCGGTGCTTCAGGCCGTCGGGCGGCGCCACCAGCTCCTCGATGCCCATCCCGGGCACGGCTTCGACCGCCCCGTCGGCGCAATGGGTGTGCGCATCGACCGGACGGGGTATGACGATCCCCCTCGCCGCCGGGACGCAGGGGCACCTCCCTTCGGAGACCTCGACGATCGTGCCGTCCTCCACGGCGACGTAGCCGTCGATGAACCCGTCCCCGACCAGCACCCTCCCGTCCAGATACTCCATGCATGGCGATGGTCGGGAGGATATATAGGGGATTCGTAAAACATCCCTCCCAATAACTATTAATAGGATTTTTTTCTTACAAGACAGCACTAGGTGTATCCCTATGGTAAGAGTAATTGAAGCAGAATGTGTCGCATGCGGAGCATGCGCGGACGTTTGCCCCGAGGACGCGATCACCGTGGACGATGTTGCGGTCATCGATCAGAGCAAATGCGTCGACTGCGGCGCCTGCATCGACGAGTGCCCCACAAGCGCGATCGTCGAGTGACCTGATCCGTTCGGAAACAAGGCAGAGGGTTCTGCCGCTCTTCCCTTTTTTAAATTCAATCACCCTCGGACCACGCCACGCGATCGAGGGACGGACGGAGAAGACGGGCCGGTCAGGCCCAGTAGGGTTTCTTGACGAACTTGTGCGCCATCGCCACGGCCGTGGCGGCCTCGCCGCAGGCCGTGATGATCTGCTTGTACTTGCCGGCGTAATCGACGACGTCGCCGCAGGCGTAGATGCCGTGACGGTTGGTGGACATGTCGAAATCGACCTTGACCAGGCCGTCGGGGGTGAGGTCGATGTTCCACCGTTTCAGATCGCTCAGGTCGGCGTTCAGGCCGATGTTGATCACGGCCAGGTCGGCGGGGACGGTGAACTCGGCCCCCTGACGCACGAGCGTGACGCTCTCCAGGCAGTCCTTGCCGTTGAAGGAGACGACGCCGGAATCCATGATCTTCCTGACGTTGCTCTCGTCCAGGTTCTTGACGTTGAACTCGTCGGCCCTGAACTCGGGCTTGCGGTGGACGATGGAGGTGTCGGTGACCGAGTCGGCGATGAGCGCCATCTCGATGGCGCTGTTGCCGCCGCCGAACATG
>JAAYAP010000052.1 GCA_012719315.1 Methanobacteriota archaeon | reverse complement strand
TGCCTTCACCGGTGCGCTCTCCAACGGCGACTCCGTCACCTTCGACGGTGACGTCAAGGCCACCGCATCCGATGATGCGGGCATGGACATGCAGACCGTGCTCCTGGCCGTGATCGCGGCAGCCGCGGTCGTCATGGCCATCGTCTTCATCATCAGGATGATGAGGAGCTGAACGGCAAGGGAATCATCCCCGTTCAGCCGCTGACGGAGCGGCAGTAAACCGGGGCCTCTGGGCCCCCACTTATCCTTTCTTTTCTTTCTATCTCTTCCTATGCCGTCTGTCTGAGGATCCTGCTTCCACATCCCGTCACGACGGATCCGGCCCGGGCGCACCGTCCGTCGAACCCCTCGTATCCGGTCCGATCCCGCGGAGCAGTAATCAAATACATCCATGCATTCATCCCGGACGTGTTGCTCAAGGCCAATTCCGTCTCCAGGTCGTTCGGACCCGTGAAGGTGCTCCGCGACGTCAGTCTCCAGGTCGACGCCGGCGACAGCATCGGCCTGATCGGCGTCAACGGCGCCGGCAAGAGCACCTTCCTGAGGATCCTGCTGGGCATGGAGGAGAAGGACACCGGCGAGCTGATCGTCAACACCCGCAGGATCGGGTATCTGGCGCAATTCGCGGAAGCATCCCCCGACGTGACCGTCGGGGACGTGCTCGGACGCCCGTACGGGCACATCGAAGGCCTCCGCGGCAGGATGGCCGAACTCGAGGAGCTCATGGTCGGCGACGGCGACATCGATTGGAATGCCGTCACCTCCGAGTATTCGGAGCTGGAGAAGGCGCTCGCGATCGCCGACACGGCCCGCAGCGAGGAATCCGCCGAGGCCTTGAGGAAGGTCGGCCTCGACGGGGGCATCATGGAACGCACCATGGACTCGCTGTCCGGAGGCGAGAGGACCAAGGTCATGCTCTCCCGCATCGTCGTCCAGGCCGAGGCCTGCGACGTGCTGCTCCTCGACGAACCCACCTCCCATCTGGACATCGAGACCGTCGAGTGGCTGGAGGAATACCTTCTGGAGCTCGGCTGCGCCGTGGTCGTCATCAGCCACGACCGTTACTTCCTCGACAAGATCGCCGTGCGCATGGTCGAGATCGACAACGGGGTCAGCCGCGAATACAAAGGCAACTACTCAGATTTCATCACCAAGAAGATGCTCGACATCGAACGCATGGAGAAGGAGTACCGCCGCTATGCATCGCAACGCCGCCGTCAGGAGGAGATCGCCGAGAACCTGCACCGGGACCGGTGGTACATGACGTTGCATAAGACCCGCGACAAGCTCATCGAGAAGATGGAGGTCAAGGAGAAACCGGTGGCGGGCCGGGAGATCAGCGTCAGGATCCAATCCGCGCCCAAGTCCGGAAAGAACGTGCTCACCGCCAAAGGGCTGACGGTGGAGCTGGGCGACAGGACGATCCTGAAGGATGTCGAACTCGATATCCACAAAGGCGATAAGATCGGCATCTTCGGCGCCAACGGCCAAGGCAAGTCGACCTTGCTGAAGGCACTGTTGGAGGAGATTCCGTACACGGGCGAGCTGTGGACGGCCCCGGGCGCCAGGATCGGCTACTATTCGCAACACCACGACGGCCTGGACCTGAACCTCACCGCCGAGGAGCAGCTGATGATCGTGACCGGCACCGAAGGCAGAGCCGAAGCCAGGCAGATGCTGGCGAGGATGCTGCTGACCGGCGAGGATGTGGAGAAGCCGTTGGCGACGCTCTCCGGCGGCCAACGCGCAAGGGTCGCTCTGGCCCTGATCCTGCTCAGGGAGTCCAATCTGCTGATCCTCGACGAGCCCACCAACTACCTGGACATACCGTCGCGGCATGCGGTCGAGGCGGCGCTCAACGAATACGACGGCACGCTGATCGTGGTCACGCACGACCGTTATCTGCTCGACACCGTCTGCACGGGCACGATCGAGGTGACCGGCGGCAGGGCGATCGTGCGCAAAGGGACCTACTCCGAAGCCAAAGGCAGACCCAACGTCAGGGAGATCGTCATGGATGCCGACGAGTACAGGGTGGTATCGGCGTTCACCAACTGGGAGACCGGACGGAAATACGGCAAAGGCGAACGGGTCCTGATCACGCCTCCCGAGGCGGAAGGCTTCGGATGGGCGATCGACCAAGGCAAGCTCAAACGCACCGGCGGACGCCAGCGGAAGAAGGTGCGCATGCCCGAAACCGATGAAAGCAACATATGACGTAGACGGAACGCTGCTGCGAAGGTCAGGCAGATATCTCACGAACCGATCCTTGACGGATTCCGCGATCGATACAGATTCCACAGCAATAGCCGCCCGTCACGGTCGCTTCCGGCAGCCGATCGTCCGAAATCAAACGGAGAACAGGGAAGGACGGGGCATCGAGCCCCTGTTCGATCCGACTCTCCGGTAGGTGCCGCTCGCCTTCTGCGTTCGGTTCCTCCTCATCATGATGATGAAGACGACGGCCGTGACGACCGCGACCGCACAGCAACCCCGTGTCGGCGTCCAGCCCGATACATTCATTAAGGATAATCGCTGTAGGACGGGCCGAGAGGCAGAGGGGGCAACGGTCGGGGATGCATGAACTGGATTTTCTTTTGAACATGACGCTGATCCTCACCATCGGTGCGGCCAGCACCCTGATCTTCAAGAAATTCAAACTGCCTTCCATCGTCGGCTACCTGGTCACGGGCATCATCCTCGCCAAGTACTGGATGGGGCAATCCGGCGATTCCCATCTCATGGTCGAGATCCTCGCCAACCTCGGCCTGGTGCTGCTGATGTTCTGCATCGGCATGGAGCTGAACCTGAAGAAGTTGCGCAAGGCCGGCAGGCTCGCCCTGACCGTCGCCATGATCCAATTGCCGATCATCCTCATCGGCGGCTACCTGCTCGGCATCATGATGGGCTGGGACCCGCTGCTGTCGCTGTTCTTCGCCGCCGCCATCTCCGGTTCGAGCACGGCCGTGGTCACCGCGGTGCTCGCCGGCTACGACAAGATCACGCGGGAGGAGGCGGAGACGATCATCCTGGTCACCGTCATCGACGACGTGGTCCAGGTGCTGATCTTCTCGATGACCGCCCCGTTGCTGGTCGGCTCGTCGATGGACCTCGGCTCGATCTCGATCATGCTGGTCTCCATCGTCGGCTTCATCACCGTGTCGATGCTGGTCGGCCTGCTGGCCGTGCCGCGCGCACTCGACTGGATCGGCGAGAGGATGCCCGAGGAGGTGCTGCTGGTCACCGCGGTCGGCATGTGCTTCGCCTTGGCGTTCGCCTCGGTGTACATCGGCCTCTCGATGGCCATCGGCGCCTTCCTCATGGGTGTGATCGTCTCGCAGTCGCGCACCGCCAAGGTGATCGAGCGCGACATCACGCCGATGAAGGACATCTTCATGGCCGTATTCTTCATCTCCATCGGCTTCAAGATCCTGCCGATGGACATCTACGACAACCTGCTGATGATCATCATCATCTTCCTCATCTACGTGGCCCTGAAGATGTTCAGCGTGTTCACCGCCTACTTCGTGGCCAACAAGACCATGCGTGTCGCCTTCATCTCCTCGGTGGGCCTGGTGGTCATGGGCGAGTTCGCCTTCATCATCTCCAAGGCGGCCTACGATGCCGACATCATGCCGCACGACATCTACACCTCGATCATTGGCGCCGCTCTGCTGTCGATGATCGTCATGCCGATCATGTCGCGCTATGCCGACACGGTCTGCGTCAAAGCGAGCGAGTATGCGCCCGGGTTCCTCTACAACGGGGTCAGGAAGGTCGAGAAGGTCCGTTCCGACTGGTATATGAAGATGGCCCTGTCCTCCAGGTCCACGGCCGAGAAGTTCAGCAGGAACATCACCTCGCTGTACCTGGAGCTGATCGCGCTGTCGGCGATGATCCTCGTCTTCTTCTTCACCACCCCGATACTGGCGCAGACGGTCGTCGACCTGGCGCCCGCCCTGGATCCGGAGCACGGCTACCTGATCGTCCTGGCCGTCCAGTTCCTGATCTACCTGGTGCCGCTGTATCTGATCGTCAACAACGTGAAGTTCGCCGAGAAGGTCATGCTCGACAAGGAACGCCGGGCGGAGCGCCTCGGCATCGGCGACCTGGACAGCAGGACCTCCCGTTTCCACAGGTCCATGGTCAGGACCAACACCTGGCTGATGGTGCTGCTCTTCGACCTGCTGATACTGGCGGTCATGATGATCAACATCGACGTCTGGACGCACCTGATCGGCGTGTTGTCCGACCTGATCGGCATCTTATCCGGTCTGATCGGGTGAACCCGGCCGGACGGAGGCCGTATCATCCGCCGATCCTGAGCATGTCGGCGCATCGGCGGACGGCGTGTCCGCCGACGATACCGTGACGGATGGAGATAATCAGAGGATGCCGCACCCGTTCCCGGGGGGCCTGCGTGACGCAGGCGCCCCCGTCGGGCGGTGCGGCGTTCCCCGCGGCGATGAGGACCGGCCGCTCAGTCCTCGAAGGGGTTCTGCCCGCGCTTCAGGTCCGCGTAGAGCGCGACCAGCTCCTCGTCGGAGATGCAGCGGTGGAGCTTGACCGAATAACGTCTCACCAGGTCGAGGAGCGCGCTCGCGTCCTCGTCCCCGAGCTCGATCCCGTGCTCTTTGAGCTTGGTCACCAGCGTGTTCCTGCCGGAGTGCTTGCCGATGACGATCGTCCGCTCCAAGCCCATCTCCTCCGGGTCGTAGGGTTCGTAGTTCTGCGCATCTTTGATGATGCCGTCGGCGTGGATGCCGGCCTCGTGGGCGAAGCAGTTGCTCCCGAGGAAGGGCTTGTACACCGGTATGGGGCGGTCGGCCGCCACCGAGACGAACTCCGCCAGGGGCTTGAGCTTCAGCGGGATGATGCCGAAATCCTTGCAGAGCAGGTGCTTGGCGGCCATGACGATCTCCTCCAGGGGCGCGTTCCCCGACCGTTCCCCGATCCCCATGACCGTGGTGCTGGCGAACCTGGCGCCGGCCTCGATGCCGGCGATGCAGTTGGCCGTCGCCATGCCGAAGTCGTTGTGCGTGTGCATCTCGACGTCGATGCCGACGGTATCGATGATCTTCTTGACCCTGTCGTGGCAGGTTGACGGCAGCTCCCTGCCGATCGTGTCGCAGTACCTGAACCGGTCGGCGCCGGCCTCCTTGGCGGCCTGCGCGAACTGCAGCAGGAAGTCCATGTCGGCACGGGAGGCGTCCTCGCCGTTGCAGGAGACGTACAGCCCGTGGGCCTTGGCGTGCTCGACGCTCTCCACGACCTTGTCCAACACCCACTCCCTGCTCTTCTTGAGCTTGTGCTCTATGTGGATGTCCGAGGACGACATGGAGATGGCCACCGAGTCGACGTCGCAGTCGATGCTGGTGTCGATGTCCTGGATGTCGGCCCGGTTCCATCCGAGGATGGAGGCGTTGAGCCCCATGCGGGCGATGTGCCGCACAGCCTTCTTCTCGTCGGCTCCCATCGTCGGGATGCCGGCTTCGATCTGTTGCACGTTCGCATCGTCCATGAGCTGGGCGATCCTGTACTTCTCGACATTGGAGAACACGATGCCGGCGGTCTGCTCCCCGTCCCTGAGGGTGGTGTCGCAGGCCACGAGCTCATGCCTGTTCAGGATGCTGTTGACCTCATCATAGCTTTTCATAATAATACCTCACTTAAAGCCGATCCCTCCGGTCTCGTCCGGGGGGCCGGTGTGTTCGTTGCAGAATCGAATGACCTAATTACGGGATGTCGTTCTTAAACGTTTTCATCGGAAGCCGGTAAACGGTCTGAAAATACGGCGATCGTCGTAGGACGATCACAGCTTATAGCGCAGGATCGCCCCGGTTCCGCCCAGTGAGGCGAGCATCCTGCCGCCGTCGTGGTGCTCGGAGACGACGAGGATCCCGCCCTGCTGCGACTCGACCGTCCTGACGAGCCCGTCCATGTCCTCCTCCCTGAGCTTCGAATCCAGGATCAGCAGCGTCTCCACCGCCCCCGCCGCGGCCGCGGCCGCGACCTCGGCCGGACCGTAGGTCGCCGCCCCGTCCCTGCCGATCTCGGCCATCAGCCGCTCCACGGCCTCCATCTCGGCCGCCGTCGCCGATTCCCTGAGCATCTCCGAACCCATCCCGGTCTTGATCAGCTCGTTGACGCCGGTCATGCCGCAGTGCCCCGTATGGTACACGTGCATGCCGCCGGCGACGCCTCTGCGCCGCAGATGCTCGGCCAGCGACTCCTTCTCGAAACCCGGGCCGAGGATCGCCAGCGGCACCCCCGGCTCCAGGAGCGGCAGGACCTTGTCGGCGATGTCGTCGTGGTAGGTCTCGTTCCTCCCCTTCTCGACGTACTGCTTCCCCGACCTGCCCGAGCGGATCGAGGCGACCTCCTTCAGGCCGTACTGGCGGAGCACGGCGATCGTCGCCTCGTCCTGGTCGAGCGAGACGAAGGTCAGGCGCGGTTTGCAGGTGTCGGCGACGGCGCGCTCCAGACGGTCCAGCTGCGTCTCGCGCCAGTGCTGCTTGGCGACGGTCAGGCTGTCGCCGGGCTCGAAGACGAGGGTGTGGTGCTGGCCGATGTCCTGGGGGCCGGTCTCGATCACGCCCAGGGCTCTCAGCCTCAGGTCGTCCTCGGAGAACTCCGCCTTGCCGACCCTGATGCCCAGGGTCATCCGGCGCTTCTCAGCCTTCTCGGCACGGATCTTGTCGGCGGCCTTCTCCTCGCGCCTGGTGGTCGAGGCCGTGACCAGGTCGCCGCTCTCCAGCACGTTGTAGAGATGCCACATGTCCTCGTCCGTCTCCAGCATCAGCTTGATGCTGCCGGTGCCGCGGTCCCTGCCGAGTATCCTCATACGCTGTTCCTATGGGGAGCGCGATAATTAACGTTATGCAGCCTCCGGCGCGGCATCATCCTGTCTGCATGGTGTCCGTATGGTGTC
>JAAYAP010000051.1 GCA_012719315.1 Methanobacteriota archaeon | reverse complement strand
GTGACCGTCGAAGGCACGGGGAAGATGGACGAGATCTTCGCGAAAGTCAAAGAAGCCGTCCGCTGAATCCGGGGGCAGACGGGGCCGATGCCCCGTTCCCGGTAAAAAACATTATAAAGTATTCCGCGATAAGCGGTCTATACAGCCTCGTAGTGTAGTGGTCAATCATGTGGGATTCTGGATCCTGCGACCGCAGTTCGAATCTGCGCGAGGCTACCATCCTCTTCCTTCGGGCATTCTGTTTCCGTCGACGACGGATGTGCTTCTCCATGTTTTCCCCTCCTTCCGACAGATGGTGCCTCTCCGTCGGTGCGGCAGGTCCGCCGTCGGCATGACGTCCGTGTACGCTCCGATGCGCCTCGTCGTTTGAGACAGGGGCTCGCGTCCCGCGATCCTCGCGGAGGAAACGGGATCCGTTCTGCCGATACGGTGCATCGCGCATTCCGGACCTCGGTTTTCTTCTCGACCCGTCTCCTGTCATCCATCGTCCTCTCGATCGGTTCCCTCTGATGCGGTGTCGATGATTCTCGACCGCGATTGATTCTCTTCTCTGTGAGGATATATATACGCCACACACAGGTCATCATCGTTTTCCGTTTTCTCTCTGGATGGTGACGAACGCAACGGTGGCTTCCGCTTGTGAAATCGTGATTTGATGCTGTTTCCATATCGGCTTCTATCGTTGCGATCGTGGGCAGCATCGGTCCGGACACCCTCATCCTCCCGAGGCATCGATCCCGTGGCCGGGCGGGAAAGCATCCAGGCAGGACCGGAGCCGCACTCAGATCTCTTTGTCGCTGCCGTCGCAGAGGTTCTTGAAGTACTGCACCCCTTCCTCCGGTCCTTTGGCGATCATCACGTCGCCCTCTCTGATGACCGTGTCCCTGCCGGGTCCGAAGATGTACGCCCGATCGCGTTTGAGGGCGATCACGAACATCCCGCTGATCGTGCTGAGCCGGATGTGCCCGAAGGCCTTGCCGGCCAGCACCGAATCCGCGGAGACCTTGCCGATCGCGATCGTGGTCTCGGACTCCTTGATCGACAGCGCGATCACCGGATGGGCGCCCAATCCCCTGAGCACGACGTCGGCGATCGATGTGGCGGCTTCGGCGATCGAAAGGATCGACCATTGCAGCCGGGTCAGGATGACGACCCGCTCGACCTCTTTGGGATCGCTCATGCCGAGCTCGACCGCCGTGTCCTGGATCCTGGCCGATAGATCGTCCAGGGTCTTCGAGAGGAAGATCACCTCTTCGGCGATCTCCGTGTTATTGTAAAGCAGCGAGGAGTATGCTAGGTCCACCATGAATTCGGAGGTGTCCTTCAGCTCCAGCAGCATCGTCTCGAGATCGTTCATTCGTTGTCACGCTCCTCGAGACTCTCGGCTTCGTCGTCCGTCTCGTCCCTGATCTCGACTTGCTCCTCCGGGAACTCCCAGGGCTGCAGCCCGTCGGCGTATTTGAGGAGGCAGTTGAATCCGTCCTCGGTGCCGCGGACGATGATGTCGTCGTTCGAACGGACCTTGACGTCGTCCTCGGGATCGTACACCCATCCCTGGCGGCTCTTGATGGCGATGATCTTGCAGCCTGTGCAGGCCTCGGGAGCGAGCTCCCCGATGGTGTAGCCGACCATGCCTGAATCCGGTTTGACCTTGGTCGCACGGATCTTCTCGCCGGATTCGTAGAGCATCGCCGAGACGAACGGGCGCTTCTCGAGCGGCAGTTCCATCAGATCGACGATGTCGTCGGCGGCATCCGCGATGCGGTCGGCGGCCGATGCCACCTGGAGCAGTCCCGACAGCTGCCTGGCGTCCTCCTTGGTCCTGGACGACAGCAACGCCTTGTAACGGATGGCGTACTTGAGGTTCTTGATCTCCTCCTCGAGCTCATGGACCTTCGCCGCCATGTTCTCGCTGTTGTACATCAACGAGGCATAGGCGAGATCGACGATGATCTCCGACGTGTCTTTCATCTCTGTCAAAAGTTCACGAACAGTCATATCGACATGCTCAAGCGTCTTGAGACCCTCCGGATCCATCATGACGACCCCCCTCTATCAGGCCCGGCGGCGCTTTCGTCACCATCCGGATTGTCCAAACTATGCGGCAATTGATGTCACCTTTTTCTTGACCTGGCGGTTCAACTCTTTTTCGAACGTGTTACACCTATATTAAAAATTTTGCCATTCTTTAAGTAATAGGAATCGATTCAATACCCGTTAGCTATGCCATGAGGTGGTTTTTTGAAGGTTGTCGGGAAAGTGAGCGGATTCATTATGAGGAACAAGGCGGTGTTCATCATGGGGCTCACGGCGCTCGTGATCGCGGGGACCACCGACCTCTTCGCCGGTCTCTTCCTCAGCAGCATGGAGGAGTATCTGCTCCTCATCCCGGGGATGATGATCCTCATCTACTCGGCGCTGGGCATGCGCGGCATGATCTTCGGTGCCCTCGGCAGCCGACTCGGCACGGCGATGCACATGGGTACCTTCCAGATGAATTTCAAGAAAGGAGGGGTCCTGCGGGCCAACATCGAGTCGGCGTTCTGCCTCACCCTCATCCTCTCGGTGATCATGGGTGCCCTCACCTGGGTCATCGCCAAATACTTGTTCAACGGGACGTACACGTTCTGGGATTTCGTCTTCATCTCCTCTCTGGGAGGCGTGCTGGCCGGCGCGGTGATCATCCTGTTCAACATCCAGATTGCCAAGAGCGGGTACAAGCGCGACTGGGATGTCGACAACATCTCCGCCCCGTTGATCGCGGCGGTGGGCGATATCGTGACGATGCCGATGATCTTCATGTCGACCATCCTGCTGCTGAAGCTGAAGGGCTCCGGCTTCGGGGATGTCGCCATCGTCGCCTTGGCCGCCCTCTTCCTGGCCGCGACCGCCGTCTACACCGCGAGGATCGCCCGCAAGGAAGTGAGCAAGAAGGATTTCTCCGGCGAGGCCAAGCGGATCGTGTTCGCCTCAATCCCCATCCTGCTGTTCTGCCTGATGTTCGAGATCGCGGCGGGCATGATCATCCAGAAGGAGGAGGAGCGGTTGTTGGAATACGCCGTGTTCCTGGTCATGCTGCCGGCTTTCCTCAACCAGGGGAACGCCCTCTCGGGCATGCTGACCGCGAGGCTGTCCTCGATGATCCACCTGGGTACGCTGGATTCCAAGGTCGCGCCCCCGCGCAACGCCTTGGAGAACTTCGGCATCATCTACATCTGCGCCGTGCTGACGTTCCTCTACATCGGCATCATCGCGTACGTCGCCACCTGGCTGATGCCGGGGGTCACGTTGAACCTCGGTCCGGGCCCGGTGCTGCTCACCGTGATGGTCGCCGGCATGCTGGTCACGACCATCCTCAACTTCCTCTCGTACTACGTCGCCCAACTGGCGGCCCGGTTCGGACTGGATCCGGACGACCATTCGATCCCGATAACCTCGTCGGTCATGGACATGCTGTGCTCGGTGGTGCTGGTGTCCGTGGTGATCCTGATCATCTGAGCCATCACTAAAAGATTATATCATGCCTAGGCTATCGAGTGGGCAGAGGTAGGATTGATGATCGACAGAGATGAGGTTCTGGCGAACCTGGACGGGTACGACCTCGATGCGGCGAAGATAGGCGTCGTGGCATCGCACTCGGCCCTT
>JAAYAP010000050.1 GCA_012719315.1 Methanobacteriota archaeon | reverse complement strand
TTGTGTGTTTGCGATATCTGATTGTGTGATACGGATCGGATCGGTTAAGAGCCTTCTCTGACCGATCCATGAAGTTATCCGCGTGTTGCTCTTCGGAACATGTGCACAAATTCTGGCACGGAATACGAACCTACAATACGTTTACGTCACGAATGTATTATGCGAAGGCCCCGATTGTTACCCATTGGACGCGGCCAACTGTCGGAACACGCCCTACCGACTGGATTTTTCGTACAGGTAAGACCGAAGTGACCGGTTGTTCCGTGATTCCATCATATGTTACAACGGCGGCATTCGCCACAAACATCGCGGAACCAGGCGAATATCCTCATATGAAACGGAGACACGACGGTAAAACGTGTCTGTCAGATGCAAATCTGCCCGTTTCATCCCGTTTGAAAGGACAGTGATGATTTTTCAACGTACGCTGGGAATTCGGGATTTCCGACCGGACCTTCCGATCCGACATATACGGACGGAGAGGTATTGCCTCAAAGAAGATGTATTCACTGAGTTTTTTCAGAATCATACATAAACGTCGAGGTTCAAAACAAGGGTTTTAAAGGATTTGCACCGAATTCCGTTAATTGAAACGAACCGAGATCTGAATGATGCACCCGCACCGGGTGCGGCGGTCTCGGCCATACGCATTGTACACCGTCACCGACAGACGACCGCTCATCCATCCCGTCCGGGAGCCGTCCGTTATCCGTATGATGGGATGTGGAACGGTATTAATAGCTGCATACCGATTTATCCGCAGAGGGTTCCAGACATGAACGAGATAAGCTGTCCGAGGTGCGGCGCGGTCTTCAAGGTCGACGAGTCCGGCTGGGCCGACGTCGCCAAGCAGATCCGCGACAGGGAGTTCGAGAAGGAGATCGCCAGCAGAGAGGGGCTCTGGAACGAGGATAAGAACAAATCCGTCGAACTGGCCGTCGAGCGGGTGGAACGGGAGTTCCGGGAGAGGATGGCGGAACGGGACGTGGAGTTCGCCGAACTCAGAGCGAGGCTGGAGTCCGCCAAGACCGAGGAGAAGCTGGCGGTGACCGAGGCCAGGTCCGATCTGGAGAAGGAGCTGGAGCAGCTGCGGAACCGGGTGAGGGACCAGGATTCCGTGCTGGAGCTCGAGATGACCCGCAAGGACGGCGTGATCGCCGAGCTGAAAGCCGACCTGGGCCGTCTGGACGTCGCCAACCAGCTCGAGATCAAGGAGCGCATCGACGAGATCGAGAAAGAGCGCGACCGGCTGAAGAACGCCCTGGAGGTGAAGGACACCGAGGCCAAGCTCTCCGAGAAGTCGATGAAGGAGAGCTACGAGCTGCAGCTCAGGCAGAAGGACGAGCAGATCGCGTACTACAGGGACTTCAAGGCGAAGCAGTCGACGAAGATGGTGGGGGAGACGCTCGAGCAGCATTGCGAGATCGAGTTCAACCGGATGCGGGCGACCGCGTTCAAGAACGCCTACTTCGAGAAGGACTCAGACGTCAGGGAAGGCAGCAAGGGAGATTACATCTACCGCGAGCACGACGACGACGGCAACGAGATCGTCTCGATCATGTTCGACATGAAGACCGAGCTGGACGAGACGGCGACCAAGAAGAAGAACGAGGATTTCCTGGACAAGCTGAACAGGGACCGGGTGGCCAAGGGCTGCGAGTACGCGGTGCTGGTCTCGCTGCTGGAATTGGAGAACGACTTCTACAACTCCGGGATCGCCGACGTCTCCTACCGCCACGAGAAGATGTACGTGGTCCGCCCCCAGAGCTTCATCCCGATCATCACGCTCCTGCGCGACAGTGCGCTGCGTTCGCAGGGCTACAGGTCCGAGCTAGCGCTGATCAAGAACCAGAACATCGACGTCACCAACTTCGAGAACGACCTGAACGACTTCAAGGACAAGTTCTACAAGAACTACGAGCTGGCGAGCAGGAGGTTCTCCGAGGCGATCGAGGGCATCGACAAGACGATGGCGCAGCTGCAGAAGACCAAGGACGCGCTGCTGTCCTCCGAACGGAACCTGCGTCTCGCCAACGACAAGGCCGAGAAACTCACGATCAAGAAGCTGGTCCGGGGCAACCCGACGATGAAGGCCAAGTTCGAGGAGCTGGAGCGGCCCGCCGACGAGTGAGCGCGGCTTCCGGCCGGCCTGTCTGCGATGCCCGAACGCCTCGACGTCGACGTGCGGGTATCCGATCGTCCGTCGCGATCGCGGATCGCATGCGATCACCACTCCGCGGGCTATTACCGATATCTAAGTAAATGACCATCATTATATTAGTGGCCGAACCATTGACGGGACGTTTGAAATGAGCATGGACAGAGCATTGGAGGAGATACGGGCGGGAAGGTTCGTCCTCGTCTTCGATTTCGACGACCGGGAACGCGAGAGCGACCTGACCGTCGCGTCGGAGTCCGTCACCTGGGAGCATATAAGGACGATGAGGAAGGAGGCGGGAGGACTGGTGTGCACGACCACGCCCTACTCCGTGGCCAAGGATATCGGGCTGCCCTTCATGGCCGACGTCTACTGGGGCGGCCGCGGCGAGTACCCGGTCCTCGGCGACATGGCGCCCAACGACATCCCCTACGACAACACCAAATCCTCGTTCGGTCTGACGATCAACCATCGGAAGACCTACACCGGCATCACCGACAGGGACCGGGCCCTGACTATCTCGGAGTACGCGCGCACCATCTTCCAGGACAAGCCCGGCAGGGAGATCGAGGTCGAGCTGGGGAAGAACTTCCGCGCTCCGGGTCACGTGCACCTGCTGAACACCTCGTCCAGGATCCTCAGGGACAGGTTCGGGCACACCGAGCTCTGCACCGCGCTGATGTACCTCGCCGGCGTCAAGCCCTCGGCGACCATCTGCGAGATGCTCGGCGACGACGGCGGCTCGCGCCCCAAGGGCGAGGTCCTGGATTTCGCCGAACGCAACGGCATCCCCTTCGTCACCGGCGAGGAGGTCAAGACCGCCTGGTATGAATACGTGGATGCCAATGGCCTTGCGCTGTGATCGCATGAGACGGGTGATGGCATCAGGGGTCTTCGACCTCATACATCCGGGGCACATCTCCTATCTGGAGCAGGCCAGGGCGCACGGGGACGAGCTCGTGGTCGTCGTCGCCAGCGACAGCACCGTGCGTTCGAAGAAGCACGAGCCCATCACCCCCGACGTCATGCGCGCCAGGATCGTCGGCTCGCTGAAGCCGGTCGACCGCGCCGTCGTCGGCGGCGAAGGCGACATCTTCGACACCGTGGCCGGGATCCGGCCGGACGTGATCGTGCTCGGCTTCGACCAGCGGTTCGCGGAGCACGAGCTCGAGGCCGAGCTCGCCGCCCGCGGACTGACGGGGATCGAGGTGGTCAGGGCCGACGAGTACGCCGACGACCTCCACGCCACGCGGAGGATCGTCGAGAGGATCAGGAGCATGCAATGAGACTGATAGGCATAGCGGACACCACGTTCGCCCGGTACGACATGGCCGCGGCGGCCATCGACGAGCTGGGGCGCACGGGGACGGGATTCAGGATCGTCAGGTACACCGTGCCGGGCGTCAAGGACCTGCCGGTGGCCTGCAAGAAGCTCCTCGAGGAGCGCGGCTGCGACATCGTCATGGCCCTGGGCATGCCCGGGCCGGTCCAGAAGGACAAGATGTGCGCGCACGAGGCCTCCACGGGGCTGATCGCCACGCAACTGGCGACGAACAAACACATTATCGAGGTCTTCGTCCATGCGGACGAGGCGGAGGACGACCGCGAGCTGGCCTTCCTGGCCGACAGCCGGTCCAGGGAGCACGCGGTCAACGTCTACGACCTGCTCTTCCGCCCCGAGCGCCTGACCAAACGGGCGGGAACGGGGCAGAGGCAGGGATTCGCCGACGAGGGGCCGATCGATCGCAGGTGATATTATGAAGAAGTACAAACTTGGAATGGTGGTATCGGAATTCAATTACGACGTGACCATGATGATGGTCGAGAGGGCCAAGGCGGAAGCCGAGTTCCTCGAGGTGGAGATCGCCGAGACCGTGATGGTCCCGGGCGTGTTCGAGATCCCGCTCGCGGTGCAGAACCTCCTGGAGAAGACCGACGTCGATGCGGTGATCACCCTCGGCGCGGTCATCACCGGCGAGACCGACCACGACCAGATCGTCATCTCCCAGGCGTCGAGGCAGATCGCCGACCTGGCGCTGAAGTACAACAAGCCCGTGTCGTTCGGCGTCACCGGGCCCAACATGACGCAGCTGCAGGCGGTCGACCGCATCGAGAAGGGCCGCGACGTCGTCGATGCCGCGGTGAAGATGCTGAAACGGATCGACAGGCTCTGACCGGATCCGGCCGGGGGGAGCCCCGCTCCCCCTCCCCTCTCATTTTCCTTCCCCTTCCCTGTTCTCCCGTGCGTCGCGCCGTTCAGGCCAGGCGCTTCCTCATGAACCGCTCGAGCAGGTCGTAGGCCGTCTCCAGCGTCTCCAGCGGAGGCAGCAGGATCGTCCTGAAGTGCCCGTGGCCGAATTCGTTGCAGAAGCCCGAGCCGTGGACGAGGACCACCCCCTCCTCCCGGATCAGGTCGAAGACGAACTCCTTGTCGGAGCTCCAGACGCCGCCGAGGTCCACGCGCGGGAACATGTACAACGCGCCCCTGGCATGCTCGGTCGAGATGCCGGGGATCTCGTTCAGCCGCTTGTAGGAGAAGTCCTCCCGCTCCTTCAGCTTGTGCTTCATGTCGAAGATGTAGTCCTGCGGACCCTGCAGCGAGGCCCTCGCCGCCTCCTGGCAGGGGACGTTCGGGCAGATCCTCACCCGGAACTGCTTCATCATCCCCTCCCGGATCTCGTCCATGATGCCGTGCTCGTCCATGAAGTAGCAGTAGCCCTCGCGCCAGCCCGGCATCAGGTTGACCTTGGAGAAGCCGTTCATGATGATGCGCGGGACGTCGTCCGGCAGCCGGGACAGCGAGAAGAAATCGCCGTCGAAGACGATCTTGTCGTAGATCTCGTCGGAGACCAGCGGGATGCCGTACTCCGCCGCGAGGTCGCCGATCGCCCGCAGGTCCTTCTCCCCGTAGACGGCGCCGGTCGGGTTGTTGGGATTGATGACGACCAGCGCCCGGGTGCGGTCGGTGATGCGTTCGCGCATCATGTCGATGTCGGGGCGCCAGTCCTCCTCCTCGATCTGCCGGTAGGGGACGATGCGCCCCTCGTAGAAGTTGGCGTACTGGGCGTACGAGGGGTAACCGGGTCCGGGCACCAGCACCTCGTCGCCCGGCTCCAGCAGGGTGGCCATCAGCACGTTGATGCATTCGCTGAGGCCGGCGGTGATGTAGACGTCGTCCGAGGCGATCCTCGCCCCGTGCTTCTCGTACTCCCTCTGCACGATCGCCTCGCGGAGGTTGAGGTTGCCCTGGGAGTCGCCGTAGCCGTTGTCGGTGAGGTCGACCGCCTCCCTCAGCGTGTTCTTGAAGTACTCGGGTGTCTCGAAATCCCATTTGTTGGGATCGCCGATGTTGAGGTTGTAGAGCTTCTTGCCCGCTTTGGCGGCAGCCGCGGCCGGAACAGTGACCTCACGTATCGCATAGTCCATCTCCATCGCGCGTCTGGAAGCCTTGATCTTAGCCCTCATACGATCACTCGTCGGGCCATCACATCGTTTTGCGTATATAGTCTTTATAGACGCCGCGGGAGGACGGCGGCGGGGGACGGGCACCCGCTAAGATATTTATCCGCGACCCTTACGGGTCCGCAGGAAAGGTGAATAGCGATGGGAGCTGTGAGATTGGGCAAGAACCACCTCAGGTGGTGCGACGATTGCAACCTGCCGATCATGGAGAGCATGTCCTGCCCCGTGTGCGGATCGGAGACGCGCGGGACCGAGCTGACCCCGCCGGCGGACGCCCGGCCCGCCTTCGATGCTGACATCGGGCGCATACGCGCGCTGATCGACGCGGGCTTCGGCGAGGGAGCGGGCGCGGCGATGCTGCCCGAAGGGCATCCGGTGATCCTCAACAAGGTGCCGGCCATCGACCGCATGGACGAGGTGCTCGCCGACGGGCACGTGGTCGGCACCGTCAGGTACGATCCCGGCAGGGGATGGCGGTTCCTCGCCCGTCTGCAGGGCGCCATGCGTCTCGGCGACCGGCTCACCCGCGGGTACGTCGTCTGCGATCCGGGCGCGGTCAGGTTCATACAGGACAGCAAGAACCTCATGGTCCCGGGGATCCGCGACGCGCATCCCGGCATCCGCGACGGGGACGAGGTCATCGTCGTCGATCCCGAGCGGAACGTCGTCGCCACCGGCACCGCCCGCATGGACGCGGCCGAGCTGACGGGCGGCGGCAAGGGCGTGGGCGTCAAGACCAGATGGTACAAGCCGGAGACGTTCGCCGCACCCGGCCCCGCCCGCACCTGGGGCGAGGTCGTGGAGGCCAACCGCGGGGTCATCGCGAAACGGGTCGCCGAGGCGACCGGGTTCATCCGCAACACCATGGCCAGGAACGACGTCCCCGCCGTGGTCTCGTTCTCCGGGGGCAAGGACTCGCTGGCGACGCTGCTGCTCTCCATCGACGCCGATGCCGGGATACCGGCGATGTTCGTCGACACCGGGCTGGAGTTCCGGGAGACCGTGGAGCATGTGCACGACGTCTGCGCGCGGCACGGCATCGAGCTCATCGAGGAGAAGGCGCCCAAGGACGCCTTCTTCGGCAACCTGGTGCAGTTCGGCCCGCCTGCCAAGGACTTCCGCTGGTGCTGCAAGACCAACAAGCTCGGGCCGATGGTGGCCGCGATCGGCCGCCATTTCCCCGACGGGGTGCTCTCGTTCATCGGCCAGCGCAAATACGAATCCGAGGCCAGGAAGGCCAAGTCGCGCATCTGGCAGAACCCGTGGACGCCCGGGCAGATCGGCGCCTCGCCGATCCAGGACTGGAGCGCCATGCACATCTGGCTGTACATCTTCATGAAGGAGGAGCCGTACAACGTCTGGTACACCAGGGGCTTGGACCGCATCGGCTGCTTCCTCTGCCCCGCCTCCGACCTGGCGGAGTTCGCGGCGGTCAGCGTCGCCGACGAGTATCCGCGCTGGGACCGCTTCCTCGACGATTACGCCGAAGAGCACGGGCTCCCGCCCGAATGGAAGGAGTACGGGCTGTGGAGATGGAAGTCGGTGCCGCAGTCGGTGCGCGAGGAGATCGAGCGGGTCACCGGCAGGAAGGTGCCGGAGATGACCCGCAGGTCCTTCAAGGGCGAGAAGGGGCCGGTGAGCATCAGGATCCAGGACGGCTACTCCCCGTGCACCATGGGCTTCAGCATCGAGGCCGCCCTCTCGCGGCCGATCGACCTGCACCGGCTGAAGCCGTTCACCCGGGCGCTGGGATGGTCGATCGTCCACAACGAGGAGGACGACACCCTCGAGGTGGACTACGTCACCTTCTTCGGCGACGGCGCCATCACCTCCAAGGCCTCGGTGGAGAACGATGCGCGCATGCGCATGGACGAGGCCTTCCAGCTGGTCGCCCGCTCCGAGCAGTGCGTCGGCTGCGGGCTGTGCGTGGCGAGATGCAGCCACGGCGCCCTTTATATCGAGGACGGCAGGGTGGGGATCGTCGAGGACGAGTGCATCTTCTGCAAGGACTGCTTCGGCCCCTGCCCCGCGGTGAGGTTCGGCGATGAGGACGACGGCTTCGACAGCTGACCGGCCGCACCGGTCGATGCGCGCGGAGCGCTGAGCATGCCCGAGCTGCCGGAGGTCGAGACGGCGAGGCGGGTGCTGGAGCGGGAGCTGTCCGGCTCCCGCATCGAGACGGTCGACGTCAGACAGCCGCGGATCGTCGCCCGTCCGTCCGCCTCCGCCTTCGGAACGGCGGTCACGGGCAGGACGGTCGCCGGCTTCGGCCGGCGCGGCAAGTACCTGCACATGCACCTGGACGGCGACGGCACGGTGGTGGTGCATCTGCGGATGACCGGCCACCTCTCGGTCGCGGAGGCCGGGGCGCCGGAGGCGCCGCACACCCATCTATGCATGGCCATGGCGGACGGCCGCGAGCTGCGGTTCGCCGACCCGCGCCGCTTCGGACGGCTCTGGCTGGTCGCGACCGGCGACGAGGGATCCTGCTGCGCCTCCGGCCTCGGCCTCGAGCCGTGGGACCCGCGGCTGACCGGCGGCTTCCTCCGCGAACGCCTCGGCCGCAGCTCCAGGGCGGTCAAGGCCTGCCTCAACGACCAGGGCATCGTCGCCGGCATCGGCAACATCTACTCCGACGAGATCCTCTTCTGCGCCGGCATCCGCCCCGACACCCCCGGGAACCTGCTGTCGTCCGCGGACTTCGAGCGCCTGGCGGAGCTGATCCCGGAACGCATGGGGTTCTTCACCGAGATGAACGCCGTCACCCCCGAGGAGTACGCCGAGGATGCCGGCCGCCGCTACCGCAACACCCCGTACCTGCGGGTCTACGGGCGCGCCGGGCAGCCCTGCGACGTCTGCGGCACCGCCCTGGTCCGCAGCGTCGTCGGCGGCCGCGGCAGCGTCCACTGCCCCCGCTGCCAACCGCCCGCGTGAACCCGGGCGCCGCGCCGTGAGAGCATATATAGGTAAATACGGGGTAGCCGTTAGACGCTGTGATACAACATGAGGATAGACCCCGACGACTTGAAGGCGGTCATGGAACGGGACCCCGCCATCATCGACGAGGATGATGCGATCAGGTTCCACACCGGGCTGCATGCCGTTTCCATGTACAGGGAGAGCCACGGGCTCTGGACCCGGGGCGAGCTGAAGGAGGCTCGAGCGATCAACTTCCGCGCCCATCAGCTGACCGGGTGCGACATCCATCCCGGGGCGAGGATCGGCAGGAGGTTCTTCATCGACCACGCCACCGGCGTGGTCATCGGCGAGACCGCCGTCATCGGCGACGACGTCACCCTCTACCAGGGCGTCACCCTCGGCGGCGTCTCCGCCAGCAAGGGCAAGCGCCACCCGACCGTCGGCAACGGCGTCGTCTGCGGCGCCAACGCCACCGTGCTCGGCAACATCACCATCGGCGACGGCGTGAGGATCGGCGCGGGCTCGGTGGTGCTCAAGGACGTGCCGCCGCATTGCACCGTGGTCGGCGTCCCCGGCCGGATCGTCCGCGAGGGCGGCACCGAGAAGGACCCGCTGAAGCACGACGACCTGCCCGATTACGTCTCCGAGCGCATCCAGCAGCTGGAGTGCGAGATCGAGGCCCTGCGCAAGGCGGTCGAGGCCCTGCAGGGGAGCGTCGGCACGGCGGACCCCGAGCGAAAGGGGGAGTGAGCATGGCCCTGACGATCCACAACAACCTGACCAACCGCAAGGAGGAGTTCGTGCCGCTGGTGCCCGGCAAGGTCAGCATGTACGTCTGCGGCGTCACCGTCTACGACGACATCCACATGGGGCACGCGCGGAGCATGATCGTCTTCGACACCATCGCCCGCTACCTCCGCCACCTCGGCTACGAGGTCACCTTCGCCACCAATTTCACCGACGTCGACGACAAGATCCTCATCAGGGCCGCCGCCGAGGGCATCGACCCCCTCGAGCTCTCGGCCCGGTACATAGAGGAGTATTTCAAAGACGCCGAGAGCCTCGGCATCGGCCGGGCCGACATCTACCCCAAGGCCAGCGAGAGCATCGACGACATCATCGCGATGGTGCGCGACATCATCGGCAAGGGGCACGGCTACGCCGCCGACGACGGCAGCGTCTACTTCTCGGTGCGGAGCATGCCGGATTACGGCAAGCTCTCCAACCGGAGGATCGAGGACCTGGAATCGTCGGGACGCACCGAGGCCGACGCCAACAAGCGCGACCCGCTCGACTTCGCCGTGTGGAAAGGCGCCGAGGCCGACGGGCTCTGCATCTGGGAATCCCCCTGGGGCTGCGGCCGGCCCGGATGGCACATCGAGTGCTCGGCGATGATCAGGAGGCACTTCGGCGACACCGTGGACATCCACGGCGGCGGCAACGACCTGATCTTCCCGCACCACGAGAACGAGATCCTCCAGTCGGAGGCGGTCACCGGCAAGCCGCTGGCCAACTACTGGATCCACAACGGCATGCTGCAGGTCAAGGGCGTCGGCAACTCGATGGAGGAGAAGATGTCCAAATCGCTCGGCAACTTCTTCAGGGTCAAGGACGTCGCCGAACGCTACGACAGCCGCACCATCCGCTTCTACTTCCTGAACACCCACTACAGCAGCCCGCTGGTCTACGGCGAGGACATGCTGGCCGCGGCGCAGGCCGCGGTCAGGCGCCTGTGGAACAACCATGCCGAGCTGAAGGCGTGCATGCGCGACGGACCTGAAGAGGGCGACGACGCGCAAGGGCTCGTCGACGAGGCCCGCACCCGCTTCGCCGAGGCCATGGACGACGATTTCAACACGCGCGCCGCCATCGAGGCGCTCTTCCAGCTGGCCCGCGCCACCAACCGCATGATGGGCGAGCACGCCCTGAGCCGGGCGGGAGCGGCGGCGGCGGTCGGCCTGCTGGAGGAGGCGGACGCGGTCCTGGGCATCCTCGGGGATGCCGACGCGGATGGCGGGGAGGATATCGGCGCCGTCATGGACATCCTCATCGGCCTGCGCCGGGAGCTCAGATCGAGGAAGCTGTACGACCTCACCGACCGGATCCGCGACGAGCTGGCGGCGGCCGGTTATGCGCTCGAGGACACTGCGGACGGGGTCAGATGGAAGAGGATCTGATCGCCAAGAAGGCCGAGCTGATCCTCGGCGGGCCGGTGCTGGTCCCGGAGGGGTTCGAGGCGCCGTCGCGCATCTCTCAGTCCACCGCGGGACCCGGGGCGGGATACGGCTCGCTGGCGTTCTCCTTCGGCAGGTTCAGGGTGAAGAAGCCGATCTCGCGCGACACCGGCGACTTCGAGCTGGTCGTCGGCGCGGACGGCTACTCCCTGACCAGGGGAGGGGAGCCGTTCCTGGACCGCGTGGGGATCGTGCCCATCGTCCGCCATTGCCCCGAACAGGCCTTCTTCAACCTCGACAAGCGCTGCATCTACAACTGCGCCTACTGCACCTCGCCGCACCTCGACCGCGTATCGGTCGAGACGCGGACGGCCGACGACATCGTCCGCATGGTCGGCGAGTCGCTGCGGGAATGCAAGGTGGTCGCGGTGTCGCTGACCAGCGGGGTGGTCGGCTCGGTCGACGAGACCGTCGACCGGTTCGTGGAATGCGTGAGCGCCGTGCACGAAGCCTATCCGCAGCTGCCGATCGGCGTCGAACCCTACGTGTCGACGCGCGAGCAGCTCGTCAGATTGCGCGAGGCGGGCGCCGACGAGATCAAGATCAACCTGGAGACGGCGACCGACGCCGTCTTCCGCAGGACCTGCCCCGAGCTGAACCGGAGTCTGGCGAAGCGGATGGTCCGCGAGGCGGTCGGCATCTTCGGCAGGGGGAAGGTCAGCTCGAACATCATCTTCGGGCTGGGCGAGACCGATGCCGAGATCGAGGCCTGCATGGAGGAGCTGTGCGCGGTCGGGGCGGTGCCGACGCTGAGGGCGCTCAGCATCAACGACATCAACCGCGAACGCATCCGCGCCGCCGTCGGCGACCTGCCCGCGGTCGGGACCGAGCGCGTGCTGCGCCTGGCGAGGATGCACAAAGAGGTACTGGAGAGGCACGGGCTGGATACGCTGGGCTTCCGGACCATGTGCCTGGAATGCACCTGCTGCGACATCGTCCCGTTCAGGGATCTGCTCTGAGGCCGCGCCGCGCCTCCAGCCGGCGCACGGCCGTCTCGGCCAGCTCGCAGGCTTTGCAACGGGCGCCCAGGGTGGGTTCTCCGCAGGCGCAGGCATGCAGTCCCGCCGCGGGCAGGTTCTCGGTCAGCAGCGGGCGCAGGCGGTCGTACGACGCCAAGATGCTGTGCCTCGACCCGGGCGACCTCGCCTCCAGGCCGTCGACGACGTCCCGGTACTGGTTCCTCAGCGCCGCCGTCCAGTAAGGGCACTCTCCGTCCCAGAAGGGTATGCCCGAGACGATCGCGTAGAGCAGCGACTCCTTCTCGGGGATCAGCCGCAGGGGCAGGATCCGCGGCACCAGCCCGGGCTGCACCCGCGTGTGCGGACCCAGCCTGGCCAGCCTCTCGACGTCGCCGCGCACGAAGTTCATCAGCACCGATTGCGCCATGTCGTCCAGGTTGTGGCCGGTGGCGATGCAGCGGGCGCCGATGCGCCCGGCCTCGTCGTTCATCAGCTTGCGGCGGAAGACGCCGCAGTAGGTGCAGGGGCTGCATTCACCCGCGACCCCGGCGATCTCGTCCATCTCCGCGCCCAGCTCGGAGAACGAGCGCAGATGCCATTCGATGCCCCTCGCCCTGCAGTGATCGCGGACGATGTCGAGGCTGGGCGGACGGTAGCCGGCGATGCCCTCGTCGATCGACACGGCGTGGATCGCGATGTCGCCGCGGTCGCCGAAGATGCTGTCCAGCAGATGCAGCGTCACCATGCTGTCCTTGCCGCCGGAGACCGCCACCGCCACCGTGTCGCCGGAGCGCAGGTCGATCTGCTTGCGCACCTCCCGCTTCACGCGGCGCTCCACGTACCTGCGCAGATGCTCGGCGCAGAGATGGGAGCCGTTGTAGCGGATCAGGGTCACCGCCTCCTTGCCGCAGATGTCGCAGCGCATCTCTCACCAGACCTGCTCGTCGGCCGACTGCGGCGTCTCCAGGAGGTACTCGAGCTTCTTGGCCAGCTCCCGCGGGGGGATGTTGGGGACCGAGATGTGCGTGACCCGTCCGCCGTCGGGCTCGTTCCTGACCTCGGTCGAGAGGATGCCCGCGCGTTCCATGTCCTGGACGTAGGTCCAGAACTGCGTGTGCTTGCGGGCGGTCTGCCCGTACTCCTCGCAGACGATTCCATAGGTCTTCTTGGCGGCGGTCATGCTCACATAGGGATCGGATTTGAGTGCGCGCGCGATCGCCAGCAGGGTCAGCTTCCGGTTCAGGTCGAGGTCCCTCAGCTTGTTCTCGGAGACGTCGCTGTAGATCATCGCGTTCGCCGAGCGGATGTCGTCGGCGGTGATCCGGCCGGCGTCGCCGGTCTCGGCGATCGAGGCCGAGCGCTCGATCAGTTCGATGGCGAACCGGGCGTCGCCGTACTGCGCCGCGATCTCTGCCAGCAGCGCGACCTCGTCGTCGCCCAGCGTGCCCGGGTGCAGCGCCTCCTGCGCCCGCGCCTCGATGATCCCGGCGAGCTCGGCGGCGGTGTAGCGTTCGAAACGCACGTTGTTGGCGCGGCGGAACGTCGACATCGAGGCCTCGTCGAGCAGCTCGGCCACCGGCCGCTGCGCGATCAGCATCATCGAGACCGAGGCGTTCCTCAGCTCCTCGTTCATCCGCATCAGCTGGTAGACGAGGTCGCGGCTGCCGCTCTTCAGCAGCATGTCGGCCTCGTCGAGCACGACGATCATCGGCCGGGCGCCCTTCTCCACGTGGGTGCGGAACGAGCGCAGCATCTCCGCCGCCGAGAAGCCCCGGTCGGGGAAGCCCTTGTCGAAATGCCGGACCAGATGGAGCAGCACGCCGTACTCGGCGCTCCTCACCCTGCAGTTGACCATGATGTGGTCGATCGCCCCGCCGGCCTTGGCGCAGTGACGCGCCGTGTCCTCGCAGAAGCGCTTGGCGGTGGCCGTCTTGCCGGTGCCCACCCCTCCCGAGAGCAGCGCGGTGCAGGGCACCCCGTCGACCGCCATCGGGCGGAAGAGCATCTCCAGCTGCCGCATCTGCCCCTCCCTGTGGATGAGCTTCTCCGGGACGTGCTCGAACGAGAGCCTGCCGCTGTCCTTGATGATCCGGGAGGTGCGGTCGAACATCTCAATTCCTGCTGAATCTCGTGAATCCCGAGCAGCCGAAGAGGTCGATGCCCTCGTTCTCCCAGACATCGCCGATCAGGTTGATGCCCAGCGAGTCCGAGGCCATGTGCCCGGAGACGACCACGTTGATGTGGTGCTTCTTGCATTCCTCGAGGTGCTCCTTCGAGAAGTGCATGCCGACGACGGTGCCGACGCCGGCGAGGGACAGCCTCTCGTAGAGCTCCTTGGGCCCGGAGGTGCCGCCGGTCATCTTGCTGATCACCCTGCCGCAGCGGCTGCGGCCGCTGCCGACCAGGATCCGCGGCGGGTCGTTGAAACTTGCGGCGGCTTGGAACTCGGGCTCGTCCATCAGCCTGTCGACCACGTCGTCCAGCGTCTTCGGCTCGGCGGCCTCGAACATCTCGGCCATGTACCTCTGCACCATGTTGTCGGCCGGGCTGTGGATGTTGCACATCAGCACCCCCATCAGCCGGGCGGCGTCGACCGGGCGGTTGTAGTTGGAGCCGAGGACGTTCTTCTTGACCTCGTCCATGCGCGGCCCCACCAGGCCCTCGAGGACGTTGATCGGGATGCCGACGTCGTCGTACATACCCGTCTGCATCCACATCACCTCGGGGAAGCAGGTGCGCGAGCGTCCGATCGGGTGGTGGGCGATGACCGCCGAGACCGTCTCGCCCCGTTCCCGGAGGCGGTCGGCGAGCAGGATCTCCGCCGTGTCGATGTCGATGCCCCACATGAACCGCTCGGCCTCGGTCTCCTCGGCGAGCTCCTCGCCCCACATGAACCGGGAATCGGCGTAGGGGTTCCAGAGCCTCTCCTCGTCGAAGTACGGCTTCATCCGCTCCGAGAGCCGCTCCCGCTCCTCCCCGGCCTCTTTGAGCACCGCCTCGACGTCCGCCTGCGGACGGGGGTCGTTGCGCATCCCCGTCTCGATCGCCAACCTGTAAGCCTCGTATACGTTCATATGGCGGCATGAATGGTTCTGCATGATATAATCTATCTGATGCGGCCGTCCCCGCCTCCGGCCGCGGCCGCATCCCGCCGTCATCCCACCGCAATCGTTTATTAACATCCCGCTCATACGGAGGATGACGGTGATTCATTGCTAGAGATCAAGAACCTGCATGTGAGGGCGGGAGGGCGGGAGATCCTCAAAGGCATCGACCTGACGATCCCCGACGGCCATACCTGCGTCCTCTTCGGACCCAACGGCTCCGGCAAGTCCACGCTGCTCGCGGCGATCATGGGCTACGGCTCGACCGAGATCACGGAAGGCCGGATCGTGTTCAAAGGGCAGGACATCACCCGTATGTCCGTCGACGAGCGCGCCAAACTCGGCATCGGCATGATGATGCAGCGCCCGCCGAACGTGACCGGCGTCAAGCTGGGCGACCTGGTGAAGGCCACGGCGGGCGGCGGCGACTGCGAGGGCGTGCTCGACAAGGTCGACACCTTCGGGATGGACAGGTTCATGGACCGCGACGTCAACGTCGGCTTCTCCGGCGGGGAGCTCAAGCGGTCGGAGCTGCTGCAGCTGACCGCGCAGCAGCCGGACTTCGTGCTGCTCGACGAACCCGAGTCGGGAGTGGACATCGAGAGCATGGCCCTGGTCGGGCAGAAGGTGCGCGAGCTGCTCTACGACAACTCGGTGTGCGGGGTCAAGAGCAACGTCAACAGGGACGTGTCCTCGCTGGTCATCACCCACACCGGCCAGATATTGGATTACATCGGCGCCGACACGGCGTACATCATGAAGGACGGCACCATCAGGTGCAGCGGACGTCCCGCCGACATCCTCAAGGACATCCGGGAGAAGGGCTACAGGGAGTGCATCGAATGCAGAAGCAGGATAGTGAAGCTGTAAAGAAGGCGCTGGGGAAGGCCGGCGCGTACGGGGAGGACATCGACATCGACAGGTTCGAGGCGGGCACGCGCAACCCCGAGGCCATCGACGACATCGCCGACGCCGACAGCTCCCTGCGGGAGACGATGTCGCATGTGGGCGTCACCTCCGAGGAGGAGCGCTCCGGGACCATCGTCTTCATCGACAACGGGATGAGCCACTGCTCCAACCGGGAGCAGGAGGGCGTCGAGATCCTCTCGACGCGGCAGGCGTTCGAGAAGTACGATTGGGTCAAGGACTACATGTGGAACGCCATGAGCCCGGAGAAGGACAAGTACACGGCCAAGACCTACCTCGAGGAGTCGGACGGCTACTTCATCCGCGTCAAGGAGGGCTACAAGGCCCGTCACCCGGTGCAGACCTGCATGCTGATCAAGAGGAACAAGACCCTGCAGAACCTGCACAACATCATCATCATGGAGGAGGGCTCCTCCCTGGAGATCATCACCGGCTGCTCGACGACGCACAGCTCGGGCGACTCGCTCCACGTGGGCGTCTCCGAGATCTACCTGCAGGACGATTCGAACCTGCAGTTCTCGATGATCCACAGCTGGGGCAGGGAGACCAGCGTGCGCCCGCGCACGGCCGCGACCATCGGCAAAGGGGCCTCCTACACCAACAACTACATACTGCTGAACCCGGTGGGCTCGCTGCAGAGCTACCCGGTGTCCAGCCTGAACGGGGAGGGGGCGTCGTGCACCTTCAACACCATGTGCCTCGCCGAGAAGGGCTCGAACGTCGACACCGGCGGCATCGCCGTGCTCAACGCGTCCGGCACCAATGCGCAGATCATGTCGAGGAGCATCACCAAGGGCGGCAGGATGATCGCCCGCGGCCGGCTGGTCGGCAACGCGCCCGGGGCCAAGGCCCATCTGGAGTGCCGGAGCCTGGTGCTCGAGGACGGCGGCATGACGCTGGCCATCCCCGAGCTGGAGACCAGCGTCGCCGACGTCGAGATGACGCACGAGGCCGCGGTCGGCAAGATCGCCCGCGATCAGATCGAGTACCTGATGTCGCGCGGACTCACCGAGGACGAGGCGATCGGCATGATCGTCCGGGGCTTCCTGGCGGGCAGCATCGAAGGCCTGCCTCAGTCGCTCAGGAAGGAGATAGACGAGGCGATCGAGAAGGCCAACCTGGGGTCGTGAGCCTGCGGGCGGCCGGGACGGAGCGGGGATCGGGATGAACGAGATCTGGACGGAGAAATACAGGCCGAGGACGCTCGGAGAGGTCGTCGGGCAGAAGCATGTGACCGAACGGCTGAAGGCCTACGTGGCCGCGGGGAACATGTCGCATCTGCTCTTCACGGGGCCGGCCGGCACCGGCAAGACCACCTGCGCCCTGGCGATGGCCAAGGAGATGTTCGGCGACGAGTGGCGGGGCAACCTCATGGAGCTCAACGCCTCCGACGAACGCGGCATCGATGTCGTCAGGGGCAAGATCAAGGAGTTCGCCAGGACCGCCCCGCTCGGCAGCGCCTCGTTCAAGATCATCTTCATGGACGAGGCCGACGCCCTCACCTCCGACGCGCAGGCCGCCCTGAGGCGGACGATGGAGAGGTACTCGCGGATCTGCCGCTTCATCCTCTCCTGCAACTACGCCTCGAAGATCATCGACCCGATCCAGTCGCGCTGCGCGATCTTCCGGTTCTCGCCGCTCTCGCACGACGATCTGCGCGAGTACCTGGAGCGGATCATCGAGCTCGAAGGCGTCGACATCGACGAGGACGCCCTGGAGGGCCTGATCCACGTGGCACGGGGGGATCTGAGGAAAGCGGTCAACGCGCTGCAGGTCTCGGCCTCGATGGGCAGGACGATCACCCTGGACACCGTCTACCAGACCACCGGCATGGCCGATCCCGAAGCGGTGAAGACCATGCTCGAGACCGCGCTCGGCGGCGATTTCTTCCGGGCGCGGGAGATGCTCGACAGCATCATGATCGAATACGGCCTCTCCGGCCAGGACGTGATCCGCCAGGTGCATTCCACCTTCTTCGAGCTCAGCATCACCGATTCCGAGAAGGTCAGGCTGGTGGACAAGACCGGCGAGATCGAGTTCCGCATCGTCGAAGGCAGCAACGAGCGCATCCAACTCGAGGCATTGCTGGCCTACCTGGTGATGATCGGCGGCGGCAGACGCTGAGCCGCGGGGGCATCCGATGAACTCGGCCGTCGACATCGCGCTCATGCTGCAGAAGGCCAACACCGGCGATCCCCGTGCCCGGACGCGTCTGGGCATCGCCTACATGGAGGGGGACGGCGTCCCCCGCAACGACGACCTGGCCGAGCGGTGGCTGACCATGGCCGCCGGACAGGGCATCACCGAAGCCAAGCTCAGGCTGGGGATGCTCCACGAGCGCCGCGGCCGGCTCGACAGGGCCGAGGAGCAGTACGCGGCCGCGGTCGCCGACCGGGATGCCGAGGCCATGCACCGGCTGGGCGTCCTCATCTGCAGGGGCGCGCTCGGCCGCCGGCCGAGCCGGGAGGGCATCGAGCTGCTGGAGACCGCCGCCGCCAGGGGACACGAGGGCGCGGAGGAGTACCTCGCGGTGCATGTGCGCGGACCGGGTCTGCGTCATTCCAAGGTCGCCTCGTACAAAGCCAGGGCCGAGCTGGGGGACGTCGGCGCACTGTTCACGCTGGGCAACATCCACGAGAACGGCCTGGAGGTCCCGGTCGACAGCCTCGAGGCGGCGATCTGGTACAAGATGGCGGCCGCCAACGGCCACCCGCGGGCCAGGTTCAGGCTGGGGACGATGTACATGGAGGGCAGGGGCGTGCCCCGCGACCGCGACGAGGCGCGGGACCTGTTCCGCGCGGCCGCGGCCCAGGGCAGCGCGGACGCCGTCCGCGTGCTGGCCGAAGAGTTCGGAGAATAATGGAATAGGATGAAGAACGGAAGCGGCACGCCTCCGTACCCCGGGACGGAGTGTCCACTCATGCACGGCCGACAGCCGTCACGCTTCGGATCGGATCGGGGCTCACTTCCAGAACTTGACCGCCTTGACGAACATGTTCACCATGGAGCCGACCAGGTCGTCGCCTGCGCCGATAGGGCCTTCGCCGCTGCCGCCGCCCGTACTGCCTCCGGAAGGCTGCCTCTCCTCTTCGAAGAGGACCACGTAGGGTCCGAAGTTCCTCAGCTTGGCTCCGCATACCGAACAGAAGCCGATCTCCTCTTCATCATCCAGGGTCGTGCCCTGTCCGCACGACGGGCACGGGTAGATTTTCTCTGCCATGTTCACCACATCGGGATGTGGACGTTTAAGGCTATCTGAGGACGGATACGGCCGATGGACATAATCGCATCATCAATGACTGATGGAACACTGTGTTTTCATGCAAATCGGTTGGAAAGCAGCAGGATGATTGATTTAGCCACTATATCAATCATCAGATAATCATCCATTCTAATCCATACTGTGTATTTTGTTATATATTTTACACAGAGGACATTAGACGAATCAAAGGAATGATTAAAATATTGAACGTGTATAACACATACGAGTGATGGACCGTACCGAGAATTCTCCTTCATAAGATACACAGCCCGAAGGAAACCCGATAACGTCTGCTCATGACGATCCGCGTCTCAGATACCGGGTATCGCGATGACCGCCCCGGTCGGGATGGCGATCGACCCGAGTCGACGGCACGATCGATCGCCCATATGTGAAAACAGAGGGTTGAAAAGCCCCGAACAGTAACAGGGTAGGGGATGGATAGAGTAAAGGAAGTGAATGAATGAACAAGAAAACTATGACTGCCGTCATACTGACTGCAGCATTGCTGTTCGCGATACCCGTGGTCTTGGGCGAATACGCGAAGAGCAGTGATGCCGACAGCGTGACTGAGGTGAGCGACTATAACGAGTTGCTAAGCGCAATCAAGAATGGGGGGGATGTTGTCGAGATACGACTGAAAGCAGATCTCACAGAGGTTCCGCTTATTAAAATCGAAGAGGATAAAAAGGTAACCATCGATTTGAATCAGTACAATATAACCTTCCTTAATTCAACTAATGAGTCTCGTAATTATTTTGAGATCTCGAATGGCTCACTAACTCTCACTGGA
>JAAYAP010000049.1 GCA_012719315.1 Methanobacteriota archaeon | reverse complement strand
GGGCAGACCCTCTCGCACTTCTTGCAGCTGATGCACTTCGCAGACTCGAGCACCGGCCTGTCGACCTTGAACTGGCTGACCCTCCTTTCGGGGTTGCCGCTCTCTATGTCGGACATGAGCGTCTGCTCCAGCTTGAATCCCATCAGCTCGGTGGTGCCCTCGTACGCGAGCCTGCGAGGACCGTAGATCAGGTCCTCCCTCGTGTACTCGGCCAGTTCGAACTCGGGCGTGACCGACATGGCCTCGACCGGACAGTACTCGGAGCAGTATCCGCAGAACGCGCACCTGCCTATGTTTATCCTGGGCCTCTTGACGGTGTTGCCGTCGTCGTCCGGTGCATCCACGAGCACGATCGCCGATGTGGGGCATACCCTCACGCACACCCCGCACCCCACGCATTTGTCGAAATCGAGACCCGGTCGCCCGCGATAGTTGTCGGGCACCCACATCTTCTCGTAAGGGTACAGTATACACACGGGCCTGTGCACGACGGTCTTGCAGAACAACTGGAAGACCTTGATCAGGGGCTTCATCACCCACAGCGTCTTGGCCGGATTCCGAGGGTATCTCTTCAAGAAGGGCATGTTCTCGACATCGCCCTTGTCGGAGGAGTACTTGTAGCCCTCCATGGTTTTCCTATTAGCCATCAGTAAATCCCTCCTGCTTTAAGGAGCAGAACGATGACGAAGTTCAACACGGACAGCGGCATGAACACCTTCCATCCGATGTTGACTATCTGGTCGGTCCTGACCCTTGCGAAAGCTCCTCTCATCAGGATCATCACGAAGAACACCAGCCAGACCTTCGCCAGGAACACCAGCTCCGGGACCAGGTTGTTCACGTTGTCCGATACGAAGGGTATGTTCCATCCGCCGAGGAAGAGGATGACGATCATCGCGCACGAGACGTAACCTCTGAAATACTCGGCGAGCATGATCAATCCCCATTTCATACCCGCATACTCGGTCTGCCATCCTTCGACCAGTTCCGCCTCCGCCTCGGCGATGTCGAACGGCGTGCGTTCGGCCTCCGCGGTAGCGCAGAAGATGAAGGTCACGAAACCGATCGCCATGGGCACGATATACCATATGTCGCGCTGGGCGTTGACGATGTCCCCGATATTGAAGCTGCCTGCGAGGAAGCAGCCGGTCATGATCATGATCAAGATGGGGATCTCGTAAGAGATCATCAGCTCGGCGGCCCTCATGCCTCCGATCAGGGAGTACTTGTTGTTCTGAGCCCATCCCGAGACCAGGATGAGGAACGGCGCCAAGGCGAAGAACGCCATGATGATCAGCAGCCCGGTCTCGTAGTTGACGACGAACCATCTGCCGGAAAGGGGGATCATGCATGCGATGAGCACCGACACCCCGATCACCAAGGCGACCGTCCACATGTAGGTCATCTTGTCGATCTTCTTGGGAAGGGTGTTCTCCTTGAGGAACGTCTTGAGACCGTCCGCCACGCACTGGAGGAAACCCTTCAGGCCGATCATCGTCCCTCTTCTGTCCATCAACCTTCCCAGGACCTTACGTTCCATCCACAGGGACAGCAGCGTACAGATGAACACCACCAGGAAGATCACGATCATGAAGATCAGCAGCGCTCCGCCGACGGAGGTGCCATCCGCGACCAGCCAGGTCGAGACGGGGTTGCCGGGCAACAGCAGGTTTATGAGCCATGCCAGGGCGCCTCCGATGATCTCCCACAGTTTGTATGAGATATCGAACGGCAGGTTGTAGAGGTCCCCGAACGGATACCAGGGGTTCTCCATGATATTGCCGAAAGTGATCCAATCAAGAATGCTTTTGTATGCCATGGTATCACCGATCCGTCTCTCCGAGGCACATGTCGATCATGGCCATGATCACGGGCACGTCCGCGACCCTGCTGCCTACGACCAAAGGTTTGGCGGCCGATACGTTGACGAAGATCGGACTGCGTACTTTGAGCCTGTAGGGTTTCTCGGTGCCGTCGGACACAAGATACATCATGGATTCGCCGCGGGGGTCTTCCAGCCTGCACATGGCTGTGCCTGCGGGGACCTTCGACGGCACCTTGAGCCTGTAGGGCGCGTTCTTGCCGATGGACCTTATCTTCTGCATCGCCTGCTTGATCAGCCTGCACGATTGGAACAGCTCCTCGACCCTGACCAGGTACCTCGAGTAGGAATCGCCGTCGTTCAGCACGGGGACCTCGAAGTCGAGCTTGTCGTACACCTCGTACGGATCGTCGCGGCGTATGTCGAAATCCACTCCCGTGCCTCTCATCGCCGGACCGGTTATGCCGAGGTTCACGCACTGTTCGCGCGTCAGCACGCCGGTGCCTTTCATCCTCGACACGAAGATCGAGGAATCGTCCACAAGCGCGATTATATCCCAGAGCGCCTTCTCGAAGCGCTCCGTGCATCTGTCGACATCCCTGTCGAAAAGCTCGGTGATGTCGTTCCTGACCCCGCCTATACGCGGATAGTTGGTCGTCATCCTGGCTCCGCAGAGCCTCACGAAGAGGTCCATCCAGTATTCCCTCTCCCTCATGGACCAGAGGAACACCGTGAGGTTACCCAGATCGGTACCTACCGCTGCCAGCCACATCAGGTGGGAGCTTATACGGCAGATCTCGTCGGCGACCACCCTCAGGTACTGCGCCTTCTCGGGCACCTCGATGCCGAGCGCCTTCTCCACGGTCATGCAGTAGAGATGCGAGTAGGTCATGGATGCCGCATAGCACAGACGGTCCGTCATCGGGATGATCTTCGGATAATCCCTGTTCTCGCACTCCTTCTCCCAGCCACGGTGCAGATACCCGATTATCGGTTCCGCGTCGGTGACTATCTCTCCGTCAAGCTCGACCTTGAGGGTCCAGAGACCGTGGGAGAACGGGTGTTGCGGGCCCATTATGACCCACATCTTGTCCGTCGTCAGCTCGTCGGACTCCGCCCTTATGTCCAAAAGATTCCTCTCCATCATTCCTGCCCCCTGAGCTTGTATGATTTCCTGAACGGGAAGAACTCGTACGTGTCGGGCGTGAGGAGCCTTTCCAGCTTCTTGTGTCCGTCGAACACTATGCCGAACAGCTCCCATGCCTCCCTCTCGTGCCAGTTGCCTCCGACCCATATGTCGGAGATCGTGCGGACGTGAGGATCGTCGTTGGGTATGTCGACGTTGAGTTCGACCACGCAGCCGTTGAAATAATTGTCTATATGATACACGACGCGGAGGTTGTCGACCAGGTCCACGCCGGTCAACGACTGTATGTGCTCGAAGGTCATGTGGTCGTGGAGGTACACGCACACATCGTGCAGGACCTCCCGGTCCACATCGGCATACACCCTCCTGGTTCCGGTCTCGGTCACTCGGACCTTATCGCCGAATCTCGCCTCCAGAAGCCCCTGTATCTCGGCTTCCGTGGGTTTCTGATAAATCGCTTCCGTGTCCATCCCCTCAGTCCTCCAGGAATATGCCTCTGGTGAAGTAATCGTCTATCTTCTTCTGAAGGAGCATGAACCCGTCGATCATCGCATCCGGTCGCGCGGGACAGCCGGGGATGTAGAGATCGACCGGCACGATCTGGTCGAGGCCCTGGATCGTGTTGTACGAATCATACCAGGGTCCGCCGGATATCGCGCATTCGCCCATCGCCACGACCCATTTCGGGTTGGGGATCTGCTCGTAGAGACGCCTGAGCTCCGGACGGATCTTCTTGGTGATCCAACCGTTGACCAGCAGGATATCGGTCTGCCTCGGCGAGGACCTGTAGATCATCCCGTATCGCTCGGCATCGAACCTGGGCGCGGATGCCGCGGCCATCTCCAGCGCGCAGCATGCGAGGCCCCAGTGCAGAGGGTGCATGGAGTTCTTCATGGCCCAGGACCAGACCGGGCCGGTGAGTTTATCGACGGTTTTCTTCGTGCCGGCCGAGAGCATGTCGTTGATCATGGCCGATGACCACGACATGAATTCGTCGGCGCTCATTGCGACGGCGTGTGGGTACAGACTCATATCCATAGATACTCCTCCTTCTTGAGAGCGTAGGTCACACCCAATATCATAATCGCGAAGAAGAGAAGCACCCATACGGTGGCCATGGTGGAAAGCCCGCCGAAAGCCACGGCCCAGATCAGGAGGAAGGTCACTACCAGATCGAATACCACGAAGATAATCGCGAACGAATAATACTGGAATTTGAACTGGACCTGCGCCTCACCGATCGGCTCGGAACCGCACTCGTATGTCATCTCCATCCACGCGGTCGGTCTGTTGGGCCTGATAAGCCTCGATACTAACCACGCCAAAGGTGCGAATCCGAGAGCCATGATGCTCACGACGACCAGTGGTAGATAGGTCATAATTAGTGACATTGGTTGTCCTGCAAGGTTTGTTGATATATAATGTTTCACGCACGCCAGAATTTACATATTATGGCGAATCCAGAAGGGAACGTATTTTATGCTACCGACCGCGATGCACCTGCCGGGTCGGAGATGAGATCGAGGATAGGATTCATCGGTGCGGGCAGGATGGCGGAAGCCATGATCAAGGGTCTGATCGACGAGGGCGTCTACACCCCGGACGGGATCTCGGCGGCGGCCCTCAGCGAGAGCACCCGCGACCGCATGCGCGAGACCTACGGCATCCGCATGCACGGACGGGCCGCCGAGGCGGCGGCCGAAGCCGACGTGATCGTCCTGGCCGTGAAACCGGCTCAGGTCAGAGGCCTGTTCGAAGAGGAGCACCTCGTCTTGGAACCGCGGCATCTGCTGGTCAGCATCGTCGCCGGGATCGACATAAGAACGTTGGAAACGTATGTGCCAGGCAGCAGGGTCGCACGGGTCATGCCCAATCATTGCTGCATGGTGACCTCATGCGCGTCGGGTTATGCCATGGGCGCGGGAACCACCGAGGACGACGCCGCGACCGTCGAGGGCATCTTCTCGCCCCTCGGCCTGTCCAAGAGGGTGGAGGAGGATGCGTTGGACGCCGTCACGGGCGTCAGCGGCAGTTCGCCGGCCTTCATGTACATGATGCTCGACGCGATCGCCGAGGCGGGAGCCGGATTCGGGCTCGCCCGGGAGGACGCGTTGCAGCTGGCGGCGCAATCCATGGTCGGCGCCGGGAAGATGGTGCTGGAGAGCGGCATGACGCCGGAGCAGCTGGTGGACGGCGTATGCTCTCCCAGAGGCACCACGATCGAAGGCGTGAAGCTGCTCAGGGAGAAAGGATTCGAGCAGACGGTCGCCGAAGCGGTGACAGCATCCGTGCGCAGGTCGATCGAGATGAAGCGGGTCGGCTGAGCAGGCGGATTCAGCGCCGTCTGTTCTTGACCAGCCCCGACATCACCCGGAACGCATTGGCGTAGATCGACCTCGTGTTCCAGTCCAGATCCCCTTTGTTGCAGATCGTCGAGTCCTTCAACGCCTTGCTCCGGTCCTTGGTCTCCCACAACAGGGCCTCGCGTTCCTCCCGGTCCGCGATCTCCAGGATGCGGTCGACCTCGTGCATGAGGGAACGGGCCGTCTCGGTCCTCTCGATCCTCATTCCAAGGACCTCCTCCGGGATGCGCCCGCTCTCGAACTCCATCGTCGCCAGGATGTTGGCCGCATCGTACGACGTCTCGGCGATGTCGTCGCGGGTCATCCACCGGGTCTCGTAGGAGAGGACGTGCTTCCAGGAGGGGCTGTCCAGCCTCCGTCGATGATCCTCGAGGGTCCTGGCATGCAGCTTGTACCCCCATCTGTCGGGATCCTCGAAGGCCCTGCTGCCGGGATCGACGAAAGGCGCGAACGGGGCATTGTAGATGAACAGCCGGTCGGTCCCGTCGACGAGTCCCCACAGCCCTTTGGCCGCACGGGCGCTGTCGAGGGCGCTGTCGACCGTCTGGAACGGGAGCCCGTTCATGTAGAACATGTCCATCCGGTCGCAGCCGTTGGCGAATGCCGCCCGGACGGTGTCCTCGATGCAGGCGTTGTCGTAGCCCTTGCCCAGGGCCATCCTCACGCTCTCGTCGTGGGAGTCGGGCGAGAACTCCACGCTCCAGCCGCCCTCGAAGGCGCGGTCGACCTTCCGGAAGAAATCGGCGTCGGCGCCGTTGAACAGCTCGATGACCGCGTGGTTCTCCACGCCGCGGTCCCTGACCTCCCGCAAGAACTCCTCGGCGTACCTCCTGCTGTGCTGCCGCAGGTCCCCGACGATGAACACCGGCGCGTCCAGGTAGTCCTGGATGCGTTCCATGTCCTCCGCCAGCCTGACGGGGCTCCGGTACGCCGGAGCGTTCCTGCAGACCACCTTGCCGTTGGCGAAGTGGGAGCCCCCGCATTCGGCGCAGTTCAGCGAACAGCCCCTGACCGTGAACACCGACGTGAGCGGGCTCTTATCCCAACCGTACCAGGGCAGCGCTCCTTTGATGTCCATCGTGCGCAGGACGCACTTGATCATATCGCCGTAATCGAAGATTATGTCGTCGAGCGACTCCGGGACATAGGTGACGCCGTTGTCGTGCACCTTGCCGTCGGCATCCTTCCAGACGAGGTTGGGCACGCCTGAGAGGTCGTCACCTTTGCTCAAGGCCTCCATGAGCATGACCGTGGGCACCTCGGTGGTGTCGCCGCGCATGACGAGATCGACCTCCGGGCGGTCGATCAGCTCTTCCCAGAAGTAAGAGGACGTGAGGCCCCCCAGCTCGACCTTGGCGTCGGGATGGTGCTCCTTGACGATCCTCGCCAGCTCCAGCGCCCCGTGCGCGTGCGGCATCCAGTGGAGGTCGATGGCGAACACCTTGGCGTCGAGGGTCCTGATGCGCTTCTCGACGTCGAATCTCTCGCTCTGCAGCATGCGGACGGCGATGTTGACGATCCTCGTCCTGAATCCCGCCGCCTCGAGATGCGAGGACAGGGTCATGAATCCCACGGGGTAGCATTCGAAGACGGGCGACGAGGGGATCACATCGCTCACCGGTCCGTAGAATATCGGCTTCTTCCTGAAATCGTAAACGCTGGGTGCGTGCAGGAACACGATGTCCGATGCCATCGTCATGCTCCGTAGCGCCTGATGCGCCTCTGATATGACCTTATCGCCCGGAGGAGGTCGATGTACCTGAACCCCGGCCAGTACACGTCGGTGAAGTACAGTTCCGAATAGGCCATCTGCCAGAGCAGGAAGTTGGACAGCCTCACCTCCCCCGATGTGCGCAGGATCAGATCGGGATCCGGCATGTCCGAGGTGTACAGGTGCTTGGAGAAGGTCTCCTCGGAGATGTCCTCGACCGCCATCTCCCCGTCTCTGACCTTCGCGGCGATGTCCTTCACGGCCGTGATGATCTCCTGTCTGCCCCCGTATGCCATCGCGATGGTGAAATTGTATGCGGAGTGCCCGCTCGTCCGGTCCTCGGCATAGGCTATGGCCCCCCTCATCTCTTCGGACAGCATCGTCCTGTCGCCCATGACCTTGACCCTGAGCCCCTTCTCGTGGGTCTTGTCGAGGTCGGCTATCTTGTACAGGGAGGTTTCGAAGAGGTCCATCAGGTAGTCGATCTCGTCGGATCCCCGGTCGAAGTTCTCGGTGGAGAACGCGAAGACGGTCACATAATGGATCCCGAGGTCGAGACACCAGTCCAGGAACTCCTCGAGCTTCTCCTCGCCCAGTCCGTGCCCGATGGTGATGTCCTCGTCGAGCACCTGCTCGGCATACCTGCGGTTGCCGTCCATGATCACCGCCAGATGATCCGGCATCGGGCCTCCTTCCATGACCTCTTTCAACAGCTGCTTCTCGTATTGTGCGTACGCGGTCTTGGTGACCAGTCTCTGCACCGCCATGTCGATCACTCGAAATCTTCCGGGATGCCCGCCGCCATGCCGCCCATGTCGAAACAGCCTATGGCCGCCACTGCTCCGATCACGCCGTCGGTGCCGGTGATCGAGATCACCTGGACGCCGTTCTCGCCCGCGACCCGGGTCGCGTCGGCGACCTCGAGTATCTCGGTCTTCGCCCTGAGTCCGTACTCCTGCAGGGCGTCCGTCACCCTCAGGCCGTTGTAGACGGTCATCACCGTACCGTCGGAGTAGGTGTGCTCCTTGAGATACCTCCTGCAATGGTCGATCAGATCGGGGATCTCCTGCTCGCGCACCGCTATCGAGACGGCCGTGGAGCAGCAATTGGTGGTCTTGGCGGGGACCTTCGGATTCAATTGGATGATCTTGTGGTCGATGAACCTGCCCACCGGGCAGGTCGACCCCATCTTCAGGACGGTGGACCATGTCGACCCCACCTCCTTGGTGTCGGTATCGTCGACGCCGATGATGACCCTGACCATCTTCGGCGTTATGATGTCGACGTGGGCCTTGTGCGCCCCGCCGATGCGGAAGTCGTCGGGGTACTCCGTCCGGATCACGTCCTTGCATTGCGGTATGCAGGCGCCGATGCCGACGGTGGCTCCGGCGATGCCGTACCAGGTGGTGCGGACCTCGTCCCCCTCCACTCTGAGCGCGGAGAGCCCCTGCGCTCCGACGTCGGCGGACACGGGTCCGAATCTCAATTCCCTCTCGCCGATGATCGTGTCCATGATCAGCGTGTGGCCGTCCATCCTGATGTTCTCGATCACGCCTCCGGTGCGCTTACGGTTGACGACGTCCCATTCGCCCGGTCCGCGCGCGATGCATTTCTCGACGATCTGGGCCACGCCGTGCTCCTCATCGACCATCGTCAGGAAACCCTGGCAGAACAGCTTGCCGTATTTGGCTTCGACCTCGTCGGGCCTCAGTACCTGCACCATCTCACTCCTCTCCGCCCTCATCGTCCTCGAGGTCGTCGTCTTCATAGAACTCGTCCTCGGTGACGATGGTCAGGAACTCCGGCGGCACGCTCTTGCACAGGAAGACCGTCTTGGCGGCGCGGCCTATGATTATGCCGACCTCCTCGCATCCGAGGACATCGATTTCGAGTATCACCGGGTCGTCCGTGCGCACGGAACCCGCCCTGACCGCGTCGAAATAGGTTCTGGACAGATGCACCATCGCCCTGTCCGACGGCACCAGCCCGGTCTCCAGGACGATGTCGCTCTCCTCTTCGGTCGTGGGGTAGTAGAGCGTGTAGGGGATGTTGTCGGTGGGATGGTTGAGCTCGAGCTCGATCGTGTGCCCGTACGTCGCCCTGACATCCGCACCCGAGATCTGGTACCTGCCCTTGGGATCGGTCTCGACCAGCGCCTCGATGTGATGGGGTCTGAGCCATTTCATACGCGGATTCCTGTCCCTGACCTCCGAGATTATATCCCTTATGTTGACGAACCCCTGCTCGTCCATCTCCAATTCGAACTTGCCGTGCCTGAGCACGCCGGCCAGAGTCCTTCCCAGCCTCTCCACTTCGTAGGGGCTCATCAGGAATTTACCTTCCTCGCCGCAGATCGGACAGCGCTCGGCGCGGAAGTACCCGTGGGTTTCGCAGTCTCTTATCATGTCATCACCTGAGCTTCGGCGCGTTCGGCCGCTTTGACAGCATTCGCCATCAACATACATATCGTCATCGGTCCCACTCCGCCCGGCACGGGGGTTATGGCGGATGCGACCTCCTTGACAGCATCGAAATCGACATCGCCCGTCAGCCGGCTGCCTTTGGCGGACGAGGGGTCGTCGACGCGGTTGGTGCCCACGTCGATCACCACGGCGCCTTCCTTGACCATGTCGCGGGTGATGGAGCCGGGGCGGCCCATCGCCACGATGAGTATGTCGGCCTGACGGGTGAAAGCCGCCAGGTCCCTGGTCCTGGAATGCACCACGGTCACCGTGGAATCGGCTCCGGGGCCTTTCTGCATCATCATCGCCGCCATGGGCTTGCCGACGATGTTGCTCCTGCCGACGACGACCGTGTGCTTGCCGGCCGTCTCCACCCCCGACCGGACGAGCATCTGCTGGACGCCGGCAGGGGTCGCGGGAAGGAATCCCGGGTCGCCGATCAGCATCCTGCCGACGTTCGTCGGATGGAAGCAGTCCACGTCCTTGCGCGGATCGATCGCGTTGATGACCGTGTTCTCGTCGATGTGGCCGGGCAACGGGAGCTGCACGAGGAGGCCGTGGATCCTCTCGTCGCGGTTCAACTCCCCTATCTTCTCCAACAGCTCCTCCTCGGTGGCGGATCCCGGCATGATCTCCGTCACCGAATGCATCCCCAGCTCCTCGCACTTCCTGCCCTTCATCCTCACATAGGTCTGCGATGCGGGGTCGTCCCCCACGAGGACCACCGCCAGGCCGGGGACCGTGCCGCGGCTCTTCAACGCGTCGATCCTCACCCTGAGCTCTCCGTAGATCTCTTCGGAGACCTCTTTACCCAATATCAGACGAGCGGTCAAAATAACACCAGGACTCGAATGGGCTTTGATTATATTATTATAACGCGGGCGGGAACCTCTCGGCCGCGGCGGGAACGGTCATGGGGACGAACCCTTCGTCCATCACTCCCGTCAGGACCTCCCGGAGGTTGGCGAGGTTGGCGGCGATCCCCTCCGCGTCCATGACCCCGCGTTCCCTGGATTCGCAGAGGTGCCACGTATGCGTCGCGATCGTGAACACCCCTTCGGAGACCCCTGCCGAGAGATCGATGAAATCCTGCGGCCCGCGCCTGCCCTCGTGCATGGGCCAGAGGTATCCCGTGATCCTGCGGCCCGAGGCGTCCCGGCCCTCGGAGACCGGGACCTCGGTCAACCCGCCTCCCAGCGAGTAGGGGAGGGAGACCGGGGCCACGGCGGCGTATTCCGACGAATCGAACCTTACTCCGAACGAGGGGAGCATGCCGAGGAGGCGGGCATCCGCCTTCATGTACGGGGCCCTGAAGCAGCGGGGCCTCCTGCCGACGATGTCGGCGACCGTGTCCGAGGACCTTCCGAGGATGTCGGACAGCCGCTCCGCGTCGAGGGGCGCCCCGTCGCCTCCGGTCAGGTCCTCGTGCGCGAAACCGTGCATGCCCACCTCGTGCCCGTCGAGACAACCGGCGCAGACGATAGACCCGAGGGTCTCGGCCTCCGCGAAATAGGTGATCCTGATGCCGAGCTCGTCGAGGAGCCCGGAGAGGAGCTCCAGCCCCTTCTCCGTCGAGGCGTACCTCGGTGCGGTCCCCGCGCCCCGGTCGATCGATCCCGCCGCCTCTCTGCCCTCCAGGCGGATATTGGCGTCCCGGTCGAGATCGACGGTCAGGCAGACGGCCTTGCCCTTCACCTCATCCTCGTGGGGGCGATCCTCTTGATGAGCATGCCCTCGATCTCGTACGGCATGTACTTGTAGGCCATGTCCTTGGCGCGGTTGAGCTTGGCGGGGTTGTCCGCGTAGATCTGGAAGAGGAGGTCCCCGACCTCGATCCTCTGACCCTTCTTCTTGTAGAGGAGTAGCCCGGCCCCCTTGTCGGCGGGCGCGCCGGCCGCTTTGGCGATCGACACCACATCCTTGTTGTTGATGTTGTGCACGTAACCGGACGAGGGCGCCACCACATCGAAGACATGCTCCCCGGGGACCAGGTCCTCGGCCTTCAGCTCGGGGTCCCCGCCCTGTGCGACGACGATCTCCATGAACTTCTTGTGCGCATCGCCCGACTTCAGGATCTCCCTGGCCCGGGCGGCGCCGTTCATGTACCCGCCCATCTCCAGGATCATGCCGGCGATGTCGCAGGCCTTCTCGATGACGCTGGACGGGTGCTTGAACCCCTCCAGCACGCGGATGCACTCCCTGGCCTCGAGGATTGGCCCGACCGCACTGCCCACCGGCTGGTCGCCGTAGGTTATCGCGCATTCCACCTGCATGCCCAGCGCCTCTCCCAGGTCCATGAAGTCCCTGGCGTAGGCGCGGGCGGCCTCGATCGTCGGGACCTTGGTCCCCCTGCCCGTCGGCACGTCGATGACCAGGTGCGTCGCGCCGATCGCCACCTTCTTGCTCAGGATCGAAGCCAGCATCTGGGCGCGGGGGTTGATCCCCAGGGGATGCTCCACCTTGATCACGATGTCGTCGACCGGGGCGATGTTCTGCGAGCCGCCCCATGCGAGGACGCCGCCGACGTTCTCCGAGATCTCCTTCAATTCGGACGCGGACAGCTCGACATTGCAGAAGGTCTCGACGAAATCCGAGGTCCCGCAGGCGCTGCTTATCGCACGCGAAGAGGTCTTGGGGATCATCATCCCCGCGGCCGCCACGATCGCCACGACGATCGGGGTGATCTTGTTGCCGGGTATGCCCCCCATGCTGTGGAAATCGAAGACCGAGGTGCGGTCGAAGTGGATACGGTCGCCGGTATCGACCATCGCCTGCGTGAAGGCCGCGATCTCGTCGATGTCCATGCCGTTGATGTACAGCGAGGTCAGCCAAGCCGAGATCTCGATCCTCGACAGCTTGCTGTCGGTTATGTCCTGGACGATGCTCCTGATCTCCTCGGGCGACAGCTTCTCGTGGTCCATCTTCCTGCGTATGCTCCTGACCGAATCGGGGCTGACGGAGTATTTGACATCGATCTCGTCGCCGTCGCTCAGGCGCAGCTTGTCCATGAGCTCGTCGATGACGAAGACCTCTCCCTCTCCTATGCACGCATCCGATATCATGACGACGGCAATCGCGGAATCGATGCCGCGCGTCAATCGCACCCTGTCGTTCTCTTTGACGCCCAGGGTCGCCGAGTCGGCCTTGGTGAGGACGACCATCATGTCCGGGGCGTCCATGTCCATTGTCTTGGCTTTGAGTTTCATTTGATTCCCCACAGTTCAAGGGCCGCCTTCAGTTCGGGACGGGATTCGGCGTATTCCCCGACAGGTATGCCGAGGTAAGCCGCGTCCACTGCCTGACACATGCCCATGGCGCCCTTGCGCACGCCTCCAGGGTGTCCCGCCACCCCGCCGCCCGCCTGTATCTGCACGTTCGTGCCCGATTCCTCCACGAGCCTCCCGATCATCCCGGGGTAGACTCCGCCGGAGCATACCGGCATGACCGTCTTGTAATGCTCGGACGCCTCGAGGCAGGCTTCGAGGTTGTCGTGATCGCCGCGGACGTCTCCGACCATCTTGCCCACGCCCAGCGTGCCGATGTGCAGGGCGTCGCCGCCGCACATGCGCACGAGTTTGGTGATCGCCAGCATGGAGATGCCGTGCCGGGGGTCCTTGGTCATGGCGCCGTGCATGGTCCTGTGCACGTGCACGGGCACCTTAATCGATGGATCCTCCGCCAACGCCTGGACCGCTCCGAACCCGCAGGTGATGACGTCCACCATGATCTGCTTGGCGCCCCATCCCTGCACTTTCTCGGCCAGTTCCACGATCCGGTCCCCGTTGGTGCTGACGTTGACCGCGTGGACCATGAGATGCCCTTCCTCCTTCAGGCGGTCCAGCGCCTCGGCCACGGCCTTGGTGCGGTCCTCGATCGGGCAGAATCCCTGGTCGACCAGCGTCTCGTCGTCCTTGCTGTTGGTCAGCCCGCCGCTCCCGGCTTCGTACACGTAATCGGCCGTCGCCTCCGGACCGAGCCCAATCTTGGGCTTGACGATAGTGCCGACGAGCGGCTTCTCCGGACGGCCGAGCAGTTTGCGCAGCCCGTCCGCACCGAATCTGGGCCCTTTGTACATCCCGGCGATCCCCTTGGGGAACGCGACGTCCTCCAGCCTGACCCCTTTCAGCGCCTCCAGTCCGAAGAGGTTCCCGGCGATGACGCTCAGTATCTGCGGCACGCCGCCGTTGTCTATGCTGAAATCATCCTCGGGGAACGCGATGGTGACCATGTCGCCTTCGATGCCGAGGACCTTGGCGCGGTACCTGTCGAAGATGTCGCGGCTGAGCGTCGATATGCCCGTCCATGTCCCCGTCGACTGCTCCGCCGCGATCGACTCCGCGGCCTTCTCCATGGGGAGCTCGGTGGTCACCCTGTACTTGCATATCACGTAGGCATCGGGATCCACCGATGCGCCCAGATCCAAATATGAATACGATTCCATCTTCATTCCATCTCCTTGAATATCCCGTCGCCCAGCTGCCTGACCATGATGTCGTACACCGAACCGGGCGAGATCACCCCGACCTCGGTGATGATCGCATCGATGTACTTCGCCGGCGTGGAATCGAACACGGGATTGAATATCTTCACCCGATCCCTGAGCTCCTCGCGTCTGGCGACCTCCTCGCAACCGCGTTCTTCGATGGTCACCAGGTCCCCGAACATCGTCATCGGCGAGAATTTGTAGGTCTCGGAGCACACATGGAACGGCACGCGGGCCTCGTCGGCGCAGACCGCCAGCTGGGATGTGCCGATCTTGTTGATCAATGTGCCGTTGGAGGTGATCGTGTCCGCTCCGACGAACACCTTGTCGACCTTCTTCATCACCGTCCGCACCGAGCTGTCGATGATCAGCGTGACATCGATGCCGGCGTCGGCCAGCTCGTTGACGGTCAGGATCCCCTGCCTCCAGGGACGGGATTCGGTCGCATACACCTTCAGCTCCTTGCCCTGGTCGTGCGCCCGCTTGATCGGTTCGAGCGCCGCACTGCTGTTGCAATGGGTCATGATCGTGTCCCCGTCACGGATCCTCTTGGAGCCGATCCTCCCGATGGCCTCCACCGCACGGGCGGACATCTCGACGAAGCGTTTCGCGTTCTCGGAGACCGATGCCCTCGCCTCCTCGAGGCCCTTCGCCGAGTCTATGTCCCGGATGCATGCGTGGACTCCGTTCCAGAGCGATACCGCCGTCGGTCGGGATCCGAGGATCTCCTTCACGGCGGCGTCCAGGTCGTCCCTGAAGCATTCGACCGACTCGCCTTCGTATCGATCGGAGAAATCGCATAATGCGGAAGCTCCCGCACAGGCTATCTTGCCCGCACCGCGTATCTGCATGTCCTTTATGGCCGATGCAGTCTCTTTGATAGGCTTATCTGACACGCCTCCGTAATGGTGCTGAACGGATAAATAATGTGCTCGGCCGGAACCGTTCGACGGCGACGGGACCCGCATGTCGGCAGGCGGGCGGCCCGGGCGCTCAGTACTTATTTATCAAAACATCGCATAACCTCCGATCATGGTCGGCAAGAAACGACTCCGGATGAAGGGGATCAAGCAGACGCCCAAGCGGCTGGAAGACGAGATCCTCGGCCGGTCGAAGGAGATCGCCGACAATCCCGGCCTGCTGCGGCCGATGTGCGCGGGCGACTGCAAGAGATGCGCGTTCGACAAACCTTTCAAGGAGATCACGGCCATCTCCAAATACAAGGGCGACGAAGCCGCGCTGTTGAAGTTCGCATCGAGGGGCAGCGACGATCTGGTCAAGGCCTATGCGGGCACCGTCTCCCTCTCCGCCGCGGGCAAGATACCGCTGCTGGCGACGGCGACCCTGGCCGGCGAGAAGGTCCCCTTCGCGATCAGGGGCGCGGTCGGCAACGACAAGCTGATCGGCTGCCAGTACCACGACGACCCCAAGATCCGGCTCCTGCTCTACAACCAGTTCATCAGGAAGAACAAGCTCCACCTCTACTCCTTCGACGGCGGGCTGGTGTGCTCGAACAAGCCCAACATGCCCATGGACTACCTGTCCGACTCGTTCTGGGACACCCCTTACGAATTCAAGGATGACGGCATCGACTGCGGGCACGAGTCCCCCTTCGTGCTGGAGATCCGGATCGGGTCCCTCGGCAAAGCCATCCGCATCTGCGAGGATTGCGCCAAAGACGTGTCCACCCTCCAGTTCCTCGTGTCGCGGCTCTGTGCCGTCGACCCGCTGGACGACATCGAGGTCGCGGTGCTGCACAAGTACCACACCGAGAAGGAGACGGGGGAGATGCCGATCAAGAAGGACCTGCTCCAGAAGTACATGCGCGGGGAGCTCACCGACAGGGGTCTCATCGCCAACGTGAGGAAGGAGCGCGTCGGCACCCTGAAGAGCTCGGAGACGTCCACCTACCTGATCGGCAGCAAGAACTTCGGATCCGACCTCGACGGGTTCCTGGAGGCGGTGACGGGGACCGACCGCGAGAAGAGGACCCTGCGCAGGTTCCTGGAGTCCAACCCCCGGGCGCTGATCCTGAGGAACGGCCGCGCCGCCGAGATCTTCGCGGCCCTCTGGGAGAATGACTGGCGCGCCATACTGGCCTCCCATACCTCCGAGGCCGTGGCCTCGTCGTACGCCGACCGTCCGCGATCGTCCTACGAGATCGTGCTCGAGGAGGCGTATCTCAAGCACATCTCCGAGGAGGTCCTGGCCGGTCTGCCCGTCTTCAAAAGGCCGAAGCCGATGACCAGGCTCGCCGACCTGCTCGCCAAGGCCGCCAAGGTCAACGGCATGGAGTACGTCCTGAAGGTCGTCGACTCCGAGCCGCTCAAGAACACCAAGGAGCGCAGCCTGAGCGCGGCCTTCGTCCTCTCCCTCGACCCAGACGCCAAGCCTCCGTTCAACATCTCCTCCGAGGAGCTGGATTTCACGCGCTTCCTGGTCCCCTTCGTCGACCGGATCATCCTGGCCGGAGGCGAGGATTACCGCGACGCCATGAACACGCTGCTCACCGCATGCGGCTCGGGCGAATCCGTGTGATGGATGCGCACGTCGGCCACGTAATGGGAGACGTGCGGCGCGAACGATTTGACCTCGCGCAGAGCCTCGATCGCGAAACCGTCGGGACCGCAGAGCCCTTCGAACAGGCTGCGGATGTCCTCGGCGTGCGTGCGCACCGACAAGGTGTCATGGTAGTGGATCATCCCCCCGTCCTTGATCATCGACAACGCTTTGGGGAGGAATTCCGAGGTCTTCTGCACATAACCCATGAGGATGCGGTCGGCGAACCTCCGACCCTGCAGGTCCCGGTTGTCCGCCAGGATGGGGATGACTGTGTCGGCGACGCCGTTGATCGCGATGTTCTCCAAGAGGAAGCCGTATGAATCGGGGTTCTTCTCGCAGGCGAACACCCTGTCGGGACCGGCGAACCTGGCCAGCGGGAGCGTGAAGTAGCCGATGCCCGCGAACATGTCGACGACCGTCTCCCCGCGGCAGTCCAACCCCTCCATGCGGCGGCGCTCGTGGTTGTTGCCCGAGGAGAACATCACCTTGCGGACATCGAAACGGTAACCGATGCCGTTCTCGTACCTGACCGATTCGGTCCTGTCGCCATGGATCACCTCGATGCTCGGCCTCCTCAGATCCCCGGCGATCCCGCCGGTGTCGACGCATACCGTCTCCGCGCCCAGGACCTCGGCGTAAGCTTCGCCGATCCTGCTCCCGTGAGGCTCGCAACACGGATCCAGCCTCAGGATGACGATGTCGCCCACATACTCCCATTTCACGGGAAGCGCCGCGACGGCATCCTCCGGCAATCCCCGCAGCCTCTCACGTATACGCTCCATCGGCGGGCGGCGGTCCAGAGAATGGGCGGGACCGTCGACGATCTCGTACCCCATCGCCGCGACCATCCCTTCCATCCCCGCCGCGACCGGCACGAGCCTGGAGCCCTCCGCCTTGCCGATCCTCGCCGTGCGGTCGACGAGCCCTCCTTCCAGAAGCAAGGGTATCGTCTCCGAGGCCTCGGAGACCGGGACCCTCGCCATCCTGACGAGCCTCATACGCGGATCCCGGATGAGTGCGGCTCACTCCTTGTCTTTGCAGTAATCCTCGATGAACTTGCGGATGCCTTCCTCCGTCTTCGGGTGGGCGACCATCTGCTTGAGGATGTTATAGGGTATCGTGGCGATGTCGCATCCCGCGGCTGCCGCCTCCAGAACGTGCGACGGACTCCTGATCGAGGCCGCGATGACCTCGGTCCCGATGCCGTAGTTGGAGAAGATGTGCATGATCTCGTCGATCAGCTCGCTGCCGCGGAGCCCGATGTCGTCCAGGCGCCCCACGAACGGGGAGACGTAACTGGCGCCGGCCTTGGCGGCCAGCAGGGCCTGGTGTGCGGAGAAGATCAACGTCATGTTCACGTCGATCCCTTCGGCCGCCAGCACCTTGGTCGCCTTCAGCGACTCGATGCACATCGGCAGTTTGACATTGATGTTCGGATGGATCTCCGCGAGCTCGCGGCCCTCCGCGATCATGCTCTCCGCGTCCAGAGCCATCGCCTCCGCCGAGATGGGTCCGTCCACGATCTTCGCGATCTCCCTGACGCGCGAAGGCGTGTCCGTCCCTTCTTTGGCGATGAGGCTGGGATTGGTGGTCACTCCGTCCAGGATCCCCCAGCTGTTGATCTCCCTGATCATGTCAAGGTTTGCCGTATCTATGAAGATCTTCATTCCGTCTCACTCTCCTTTCTAGAAATCACTGTTTTGGCCGCCGCCGCCAGATCGTCGGCGGTGAGATTGTATTTGACGAACAGCTCGTCGGGGCTCCCGGACTCGCCGAATATGTCGCCGGTCCCGATCCTCTTGACGGGGACAGGCAGCTCCTCCGAGAGGAGCTCCGCCACCGCCGAACCGAGGCCGCCGATGATGCTGTGCTCCTCCGCGGTGACGACGCACCCGGTCTTCTCTGCCGAACGCAGGACCGTGTCGCGGTCCAACGGCTTTATCGTGGACATGTTCACCACCTCGGCCGAGATCCCCTCGGCCTCCAGCTTCGCCGCCGCCTCCAGACAGCCCGAGACCATCTGGCCGGTGGCTATGAATGTGACATCGCTCCCTTTCCTCAGGACCTTGGCTTTGCCGATGACGAAGATATCGTCCTCCTCTGTCACGCAGGGGAACTCGGAACGTCCCATCCGGATGTACACGGGCCCGTCCCACTCGGCCGCGGCGACGACCGCCCTGTACGCCTCGTATGCGTCGGCGGGGGAGATCACCGTCATGTTCGGCAGCGCCCGCATCAGCGCGATGTCCTCCAACGCCTGATGCGACGCCCCGTCCTCGCCCACGCTGATGCCGCTGTGCGTGGCGACGATCTTGACATTCAATCCGGGATACGCGACGGCGAGCCTGATCTGCTCCCAGCAACGGCCGGTGGCGAAGATCGCGAATGTCGAGGCGAAGACCGTCTTACCCGAGGCGGCCAGACCTGCGGCGACCCCGATCATGTTCTGCTCGGCGATGCCGCATTCCACGAATCGGTCCCGGGCGACCTTGAGGAACTCGGAGGTCTTGGTCGACCCCGCCAGATCGGCATCGAGGACGAAGACGTCCGAGCGGTCCGCCGCGATGTCGACCAGCGCCTTGCCGTAGTAGTTGCGCTGCGCGATCCTCTTGTAGCCGGTCAACGGATCGCCTTCCTGAGCTCTTCGGTCGCCCGCGAGTATTCTTCCCTGTTGCAGACCTTGCCGTGGAAATCGGCGTTGCCCTCCATGAAGGAGACGCCCTTGCCTTTGATGGTGTTCATGATGATCACGACCGGGTTCCTCTTGGATTCCCCGGCCTTCCTGCATGCGTCCAGGATCTGCTTCACGTTGTGGCCGTCGATGATGATGACGTTCCACCCGAACGACCTCCATTTCTCGGCCAGCGGCTCGAGCGACATCGTCTCCTCGGTGCATCCCGTGATCTGCAGGCGGTTGCGGTCCACGACCGCTATCAGGTTGCCGAGCTCGAACTGGCTGGCGAACATCGCCGCTTCCCAGTTCTGCCCGCTTTGGAGCTCGCCGTCGCCCAGCATGCAATAGGTCTTGTAATCCTTGCCGTCCTTCTTGCCGGCGAGCGCTATGCCGCAGGCCATGCTCAGACCCTGTCCGAGCGAGCCGGTGGACATCTCCACGCCCGGCAGCTTGCCCCGGACCGGATGCCCCTGGAGCCTGGATCCCAGTTTCCTCAAGGTGGCCAGCTCCTCTTTCGGGAAATAACCCGATTCGGCGAGTGCGGCGTACAGCACGGGGGCCACATGGCCCTTGGACAGCACGAACCTGTCACGGTCCTCCCAGCCGGGATTGGCCGGGTCGTGCCTCATCACATTAAAATACAGTGCCGCCACGAAATCGGCGGCCGACAGCGAGCCTCCGGGATGTCCGGACCCCGCCGAGGTCGTCATCTCGATGATGTCCGACCTCATGATTTCGGCTTTTGCCTTGATCCCGTCGACGTCGCACTCCATCTGATCCCACACTCAATCGCTTTCGATCCTAGGTGCGAGGAAATACGATACGTCCACCGCATCATCGGCCAATCCGAACAGCATCCTGACCGGATAATCGTTGTCCAACTCGACCGTGATCACCGTGCCGCCAGGCACCGCCTTGACCAGGTTCGAGAAATAATCCAGCGGGAACAGGCTGCAGACCGGCGAAGGCACATCCAGGCTCGCCAGATCGGCCTTCTCGACCCTGAGGCTGGCAGAGTCGGTATCGCCTTCGGAGGAGAGTTCGAAACCCTCGGAATCCGCTCTGATGGAGATGTGGTCCGATATCGACTCGGCTGCGCGAATGCCCCTCTGCAGGTGGTCCACCGAGATGCCGACCTTCCCCGAGAGGGTCAGCTGCGGGACCCTGGCATCGCTCATGCCGGATGTGTCGACCAGGTTCATGCGCCTCGTGATGTTGCCGACCTTGAACACCAGACGGCCCTGTTTCTCATCCTGCTCCATCCGGATGATGTCACCCGGGCCTGCCAGTTTC
>JAAYAP010000048.1 GCA_012719315.1 Methanobacteriota archaeon | reverse complement strand
TGGCCGGTGCCGTAGCGGTTGTCGAAGAGGAACTTCATCCGCGCATCGTTGACCGACAGCACCGGGAACCCGAGCATGCCGTCGGCGGCCATCGACCTCAGGCGCACCACGCCGGTGGTGGTCTCCTCGTTGCCCCCTTTGATGTTGGGAAGCACCTCCCTGCGGGAGGTGTGGGCCATGGTGATCAGGTCGGCGCCGTCGTCGATCACGAAATCGGGCCCGATGTCCAGGACGCGGTTGAGGTTCGCATAGTACTCCTCGTCGGTCTCGCCCTTCTTGGCATGGACCTCCAGACCGTGCTCCTCCCTGAGCGCGAGCACCACGGAGTCGTCGGTCGACAACGGGTTGCAGCTAGCGAGGCAGACCTTCGCGCCGGCATTCGCCAGCGTAAGGGCGAGGATCCCCGTCTTGGCTTCGGTGTGCAACGCCATGCCGATGCGGAGCCCCGCCAACGACTGCTCCTTGACGAACCTTGCGTTTATCTCTTTCATGACCGGCATGTGTTCATATGCCCAACGGAGCCTGAGGCTCCCCTTCTTCAGTAGATCGTCCAAAAAAACTCACCTTTGATCGAATTCCGCCGTCAGCGATCTGCAGATCTGCTCGACGGTCCTTCTGCGATTGTCCTTGTTCGAGAACCCCGAGATCGCCTCGGAGATCGCCGCCTCGTCGCCTCTGAGCTCCGCGACGGAGGCCATGATGTTCTCCAGCGCCCGGGTCATCTCGTCGGAGATGGAGACACTGGCCAGACGGGATGTGCGGGACAGAGGGTTCAGATCGATGGAGATGACCGTCTTGCCCATGGCGACCAGCGCTTCGGCGCGGTCCCCGTCCTCGATCGGCACGAGGATCACATCGCTGTCGAAGATCCCGTCCCGCGTGCATCTGGCCCGATCGGAGGTCAACCCCGGTATCCGGGCGTCCGGATCGCGGCCGCGCACGTCCTCGGCGCCATGCTGCTCAAGGTACCCGATGAGACCCTCCATCCTCTCCCGCGAATAGTGGAAGAGGTTCACCTCCAGTTTGGCGGGCACCATCGTCGCCAGCTTGATGAGGTTCTCGGGATCCAGGGCCGTGGCGTTGCCGTTGGTGCAGATCACCGGGTTCCTCGCTCTCAGGAGGTGCGCGGCCGCAGCCTTCGCGGCCGCGGCCGCCGCTGCGGTGGTCCGTTCGCCCAGCAGGTAGTCGAACGCCTCCCCCCTGCCATGGGAGATCAGACCGGTCCTGTCCACGAGGCCTCTGTCGGTCAGTGCGACCAAACGCTCCCTTGTCATCAGGGATCGGTATCTGGGATGGTTCTCCGGAATGCTCACATCCACGCATAAGGCTACAATTGATATAGATTTAATGTTCTCGGACGCGATGATGCCCAGATTGCGCATTGTGCTCGTCGGTCCGAAGTTCGAAGGCAACGTCGGTGCCGTCGCCAGGTCCATGGCGAATTTCGGTATCGATGACCTCTACCTCGTCGATCCCGTCTGCGGAATCGGGGATGAGGCGCGCAGCAGGGCCAAGCACGGCAACGGCGTGCTCGACAGGGCGGTGACCGTCTCCTCCATCGATGAGGCGGTGGAGGATTGCTTCCTGGTCGCCGGCACCAGCGGCATCGTGGCGATGGGTGACGGCAATTACACCCGCATGCCCGTGCCGATCGGGGATTTCGCACAGCATTGCCGCGGATACCGAGGCAACGTCGCCCTGCTCTTCGGACGCGAGGACATCGGATTGTACCAAAGCGAGCTGAACCGATGCGACCTCCTGATCACCATCCCGACCGGCAAGGAATGCCCCGTCCTGAACCTGTCGCACGCGGCGACGCTGGTGATGTACGAGTTCTTCAAAGAGGGTTCGGCGAGCAGACGGCCGGAACCCGCCGACCGGGACGAGAAGGAGCGCATGTTCGATTTCTTCAACGAGCTCCTGACGGCGATCGACTATCCGGAGAACCGCAGGGAGATCACGGCCGTGATGTTCAGACGGATGATGGGGCGGTCGATCCCCACCAAATACGAGTACAACACGATCATGGGCGTTTTCGGCGACGCCGCCAAGATCATAAAGCACGGCAAGCGCTGGGGATGAACATCATCATCCCCGTTCCGCCGCTGCCGCGGACCGTTTCCGGATAGATCCCCGTTCTGTCGCAGACTGTGCGCGCGACCAGGTCGGCCTCCCGCGGACTGATGTCGGGGCACAGGTGGATGACGATCCGCCCGTCGGCCGGATCGGCGGACGAGTACCCCTTGTCCAGTGCCGCCAGGACCGCGTCCGGATCCGCGGATGCCGCATAAGACACGGTGTAGGACGGATCCGGGAACAGGCTGGCGAACGGCCCCTCCAGGAGGTCCGCGAGCCTGTGCACGGCATCGCGCATCAACTCCCCCACCGCATCCAAGGCCTCGGACAGCCCGACGTCGTCGCCGACGACCTCCGCCAGACGGTCCATGTCGAAGACGATGGTGCAGTCGGCTGCGGCCGAGATGCGCCGCAGCTCCCTCGATGCCCGTTCGCGCCGGCCGCCTTCGAACGAGAACGGGATGCCCACGACCGCCAGAACCCTTGTGCAATCGCCGTCGATGCGGTCCAGGACCGCTTCCAACACCCCCGAGCCGGTGCCTCCTCCCAGTGTCGCGACGACGATCACCGCCGGTTTCCCGAGCACGTGGGCGAGTATGTCGTCATAATTGGAATCGGCCATGGCCCAACCGAGGAAGGGATCGCCTTTGCAGCCGGTCATGCCGCGGGCATCCATCGACACGGTCGGACCGCCCCCGCGGGCGGAAGAAAGATTGACGGTCACCGGCGAAAGCACCGCATCCGCTTCCAGAAGGGAGACGATGCCGCACCCGCCGCCGCCACAGCCGATCACCGGGATCGGAGCGTTCATTTCTTGCCGTCCATCCTGTTCTTGATGTATGTGCTGACCGCCGTCCGGACAGCGGTATCCAGATCCGCCCCGTCGGACGGATCGGTGAACTGGTCGGGACTGAAGGACTCGCGTTCGGAACCGTCCAGGACGTTGACGATGTCCTCCGCCGTGAACCTGCTGTCGATGAATTCCTCAACGGCCTTCATCATGATCTCGGACAGGTTGGGGAAATCACCGGATCGTATCAACGTCTCGAGAACCTCGACCGTGTCGGAAGTCAGCCTGATAATGACCTTCTCAGCAGATGCCATCTCGTGGCTGTACAAGGATGTCGGAATAAAAAGATGTTGCTTAAGAGGTTTGTGTTGTCTGAACCAACTATCCGCTCATCCGAACAGTGCGCTGAGACCTGCTGCTGCCTCTTCCTCGCTGACGGCCTCTTCCTCGGGCTCTTCCTCAGCTGCAGCGGCTGCTGCGGGTGCGGCGGCGGCGGGTGCGGCGGCTGCGGGCGCGGCTGCGACAGAGGCGTTGGCTATTGCCTCTTTGATGTCGACGCCGTCGAGAGAGGCGATCAACGCCTTGACCTTCGCAGCGTCTACATCGACGCCGGCGGCTGCAAGGACTGCTGTCACAGAGTCCTCTGCGATCTCTTTGCCTGCAGAGTAAAGCACCATTGCGCTGTAAATGTACTCCATTTATGTCATCTCCTTTATTTATCCGAACAACGCACTCAGGCCAGCTGCGGCTTCTTCCTCGCTGACCTCTTCCTCCTCTTCGGGCTCTTCCTCGACCGCGGATGCGGCCGATGCCGGTTCTGCCACGCTCACGACGGCTGCGGACGCGAGTCTCGCCGCCATCGAATCGTTGGAGTAGCCGGACGCGGATGCGACTGAAAGCATCTGTGCGTCTGCCTTCGCAAGAAGGATCTCGATGTTCTCTTTGGTCGGTATCGCGGCCGATATCGAGAGGGCCATTGCCTCCCCGAACGCCTTCGCGATGAGAATCGGTACCGTTTCCTTCGTGGGGAATGCGATCTCGACTGCCAGTGCGCGGGCGTTATACACGGCCGTAGCGAACATTGTCTTGTAGTGATCCTCCGGGATATCCAACAGCTCCCTGTCATAGGCGACCCCGTCCTCGAAAGCGACCCTGAGGTCCATTCCGACGACCATGGGAAGTATCTCCAGTTTGGGGAGCATCGCCGCGATCGGTGCGGAGATCGGTTCTCCTTCCTTCACGAGCGTGGTATTCTTCTTGATCACTATCTTTCCTGCCTCTATTGCTGCAGGAAGGCCTATCTTCTGGAATTCGCCGATGATCGGTCCGGGTCCGAAGGGGGTGGGTCCTTTGAATACCGTGATATCGCTAGGTGCGATCTCTCCGGGCTTCGCGGCGGCAGGCGTCATCGTTGCTTTGAACCTCTTGAAGAGTTTGAACGGATTCACATCCGTCGTAACGATTGCGCACTGTCCGTGGACCTCGGCCTTCAGCTCCTCCAATCCGGGCTTCTTCTCCGCGGCCTCGTCAAGCGCCAAGAGCATCAGATTGTTCTTGGTCATCATGATCTTGACGTGTTCGCGGAGTCCTGCCCTCATGGACTGGATCTGAGGTCCGGGGATGCCGTGGAGGTCGATCACTGCGACGACCGGGCTCCCTACCATGTCCTGAACCAGCTCATTGACGATGTCCTTCTTCCAAGCTGCGACGTGTGCCATCTTAGACCTCCTCAAAACACCCTCTCTGACGGGCCCATGGACGTCTTAACGTATGCGGACTGTATGTTCGCATCGCCTTTCTCAAGGCGGAGCGACACACGTTTGATGATCGTCTCGATGTTATCGGCGATCGCCTCCGCATCCATGTCGGCGGTTCCCACGGGCACATGGAAGGTCTTCCTGTCTCTAGTCCTGACGGTCACAGACTTGCGGAGGCCCTCGACCATCGCCGTCGGATCGATTCCGGGCGGTATGGGCTTGGGCATCTTCCCGCGGGGACCGAGGACGGTACCGAGCCTCTTCCCCACCTGGGCCATCAAAGGCGCCTCGGCGATGAAGTAGTCGGTGCTGTTCGCGATCCCTTTTGCCTGCTTCCTGTCATCCGCGATCGCCCCCAACTCCTCGGGGGTGATCACGAGATCGGCAACGTCCTTGGCTTTCAAGGCTAATTCGCCACCACCAATCACGCAGATCTTGATCTCCTTCCCGCGGCCGCTAGGCAGGACTATGTCCTCCTGTATACGGTTCTTGGGAAGCGAGAGGTCGACATCCTTGAGATTGATGGCCAACTCAACCGTCTCTGTAAAATTGCGCTTCTTTGCACTTTCGAGTGCCTTCTGCACGGCTATTACGGTTGGTTTTTCTGCCAATACAATTCCTCCTCGTAGTACGAACGAGTCTGTGGGACTCTCCTACAAGCAGGATACGTTAAAAATGAGAAGTATATAAACCTTAAGCAGAAGAACCTCGGAATCCGAATTGATTCGGAGGGACGAAACCTCAAATACACAGTAAGTGCATCCGAACACTCACGTGAGTATATGCCTAGACCTTCCCCCGACCGACTCATGGTCACATGCTTCGTATTGACCGCCGTGTGCGCTGCGACCGGAGCGTATGCAGGGGATCTCACATGGGTTTTCAGCTCGGTTTTCGGTATAGCCGTCCTGATCATGCCGTACCGATTAACCAAGGACCGTTCGGTCGGATTCGCCTCGGAGATACTGTTGCCGTTGCCTTTCGTGCTGGTCTCGTTCATCGTCCTCACCCTTGCGACGGGCGGGAGGATGGGGTTGTTCGAAGACCTGTGGCCCGTATCGATCGCCCTGCAGGCATGGGCGCTGATGATCTACGGTTACGCGGCTTTGATCGTCGTCAACAACCATCGCGGGAGCCTCATCTCCAAGAGATGGATGCTCTTGTTCTCGATGCTGGTGGCCAACACCCTGATGTCCTTGTACGTGTTCTACATCTTCGCCGAGATGATCCGCCTGGGCATACCCGTGTACGACGATTACACCGTCGTATCCGACAGCGCCCTGCACAACTGGTACCTGATGGCGCAGATGACCATCACGTTATTCTTCACCATAGCCTACGGGTTCGTGCTGAGACGCCGGCTGAGATCGATCCCGAAACAGACCCTTGTCTCGTACCACAAGGAGGCTTGAGATGTCAAGATTCACCGTCCAGACGACGATCTGCCTGTCCGCCTCGGCGGTCCTTATGGTCATGACCGAGCTCTCGGCGACCCACACGAGCCGTTTGAATTACGAGATTGCCACAGGCATCTTCTGTGCCGTGTTCTGCCTGGTGCCCATCCTGCTCAACCGCCTCAGGATCATGACCGTGCCGGCCACCCTGGTGTTGATCTCGATCGTCTCGGTCTTCTTCCACGCCTACGGGGTGCTGTTGATGAGGTACGACCTGGTCCGCACCTGGGACATATTCACGCATACGACCTCTTCGGTCGTCGTCTCCCTCTGTGCCTTCTACGCCTTGCTCTGCATCGACAGGTTCGATAAGGGCATGAGGACCAGCCCGTTGATGATGCACGTCTACATCATCCTGATCACGATGACGTTCAGTGTCGTGTGGGAGGTGTTCGAGCTGTTGGCCGACAACATCTGGTCGATACACATGCAGTACAGCCCTTGGGACACGGTGAAGGATTTCGGATGCGATGCCCTCGGCGCATTGATCATTGTCGCGTACGCGGGTCTGTTCTACAGGTACCGCGATCCGGACGAGCTCATAGAGGATCTGGATCTGCACCCGGGCCTCGTCAGATACCTGGAAGCGCATTCCGATGCCGGCCAGGATGCCTGACCGATGCGGAACATGCGCGCACGGGATCGACGGGCGCGGCGACGGATAGAAACGGGAACGGGTTTGAAGGGGGCGGAGCCCCCGTTTACAATCACTCGGAGAGCTGCGCCTCGTAAGTCCCTGCCTTGACCGCGGCCTGGAACGCGCGAGGCTCCTTGCCGTCGACGGTCACGCCCATGGTCACGCATGTGCCGGCGACTTCGCAGACACGCGCCGCGAGGGACGCCCCGAGGAGATCGTCCTGCTTCATTTCGGCGATCTTGACCGCCTG
>JAAYAP010000047.1 GCA_012719315.1 Methanobacteriota archaeon | reverse complement strand
CGAGTTGATTCTCCTCGCCAAGCCATTGCTCAATCTCCATTCATGCACCTCTGTCCGTCTGCAAGGCCTACCGAATAAAAAAGTGTTGGGCAGTTGGAGGCCGGTGGCGTTCCCCGTCGCGAACCGTCCCGGTTGGACATGGACGCATCGGCCCGCCGGGTCCCGCGGAGCCCGCGCGATCCTCCGTCTGACACATGGCCGGCGACGGCACCGGCGCCCGGCCGGACGCGGCCGGGACGGGCTCCATAAGCTTCATCGAATTTACACAAGGCCGAGCGGGGCCGCGGCCCCACGACGCCCTCCGCGACGCCTTCTGCCGGCGCTTCCGCCCCGCACCGGCAAGGTTTCGACAGCAACCCTTATATCCTATGAACTGTTCGCAGATTCAGCATCCGTGCGTACGGTGTGCATTTTAATCGATTTCGAAGGGAAAGATATGACTGAAGAGGGCATACTCAAGACAGGTACCACGACGATCGGGCTAAAATTAAAGGACGGTGTCATACTGGCGTCGGACCAACGGGCCACGATGCAGAACCTCATCGCATCGAGCTCGGTCCAGAAGGTGTACCCGCTCTCCGACAACATCGGCATGACCATCGCCGGTGTGGTGGGGGATGCTCAGCTCATGGTCAGATTCATGCAGAGCGAGATCTCCATCTACTCGATGAAGAAGGGAGGGCCGATGCCGGTCAAGACCGCCGCTACCCTTGTGGGATCCGTGATACGCCAGGGCTTCTACCTGGGCCTCATCGTCGGCGGCCACGACCATACCGGCGGACATGTGTTCAGCATCGACGGCGCCGGCGGATGCATCGAGGACGATTACATCTCCGTGGGATCGGGCTCGCTGTTCGCGCTCGGCGCGCTCGAGGCGGCCTACAAACCCGACCTTTCGAAGAAAGAAGGCATCGACATCGCCATAACGGCTCTGAACTCCTCGAGGAAGAGGGACAGCGCCTCCGGCGACGGCATGATCATAGCGTACATAGGCCCCAAGGGATTCGAGTGGATCCCCCAGGATCAGATCAAGGAACGTTGCGCGGAGATCGGATTCAACTATCCGAACTGACGTCCGCGCATTCCCGAAACACCTTAAAACACAATTCTTCAAGCTGGATTTCATATGAACCCCGACAGACTATTCGACAGCCTCAGGGAGGATGTCAAGAAGAACGTCCCTGCGGACATGAACATCTCGGACATCGAGTTCGAGGGTCCGATTATCGCCATATACACCAAGGAGTACGACAAGTACGCCGAGAACAACGATGTGGCGAAGACCTTGGCGCAGGCACTGAGGCGCAGGGTCGACATCAGGCCCGACCCCTCCATGCTGGAGGACGTGAACAAGACCGACGAGAGGATCCGCTCGATGATACCTTCGTCCGCCGAGCTGTTCGACATCAACTTCGTGCCCGAGACCGGCGAGGCGATCATCGAGGCGGTGTACCCCAACGAGGTCATCGGCAAGGAAGGCAGGCTCTTGGCGGACCTGAGGAAGGAGTCCGGATGGAACGTCAAGGTCATCCGCGCTCCGCCGATACCGTCCAAGACCGTTTCCGACGTCAGAGGCTACCTGCGCCACGAGCAGGACGAGCGGAGGACGATGCTGAAGAACGTCGCCCGCAGGCTCTCGCGGCCGCGGTTCGACGGTGAGCAATGGGTCAGGATGACCACCATGGGCGGCTTCAGGCAGGTCGGCCGGTCGGCGGCCCTGCTCACCACGCGGGAGTCGAAGGTGCTAATCGACTGCGGATTGGATCCCAACAGCGACGCCACTCCGTATTTCGCGATCCCCGAGGCGCAGCCGCTGAGCGACATCGACGCCGTCGTCGTGACGCACGCGCACCTCGATCACTGCGGCACGCTGCCCGCCCTGTTCAAGTACGGTTACGAGGGGCCGGTGTACTGCACCCCGCCCACCAGGGACCTGATGGCCCTGTTGCAGCTGGACAACATCAAGCTCGGCTTCGGCGAGGCCAAGAAGCTGCTCTACGAGGCGCAGCACGTCAGGAAGGAGATCCTGCACACGATCACGCTCAAGTACAACGAGACCACCGACATCGCCCCGGACATCAGGCTGACCTTCCACAACGCCGGCCACATCCTCGGCTCGGCGATCGCCCACTTCCACATCGGCGACGGCCTGCACAACGTGGCCTTCAGCGGCGATACCAAGTTCGAGAAGACCTGGCTGTTCAACCCCGCGAACAATCGCTTCCCCCGCTTGGAGACGCTGGTGATCGAATCCACCTACGGCGGTCACAACGACATGCAGCCCACCCGCAACGATGCTTCCGAGCAGATGCGCGAGCTGCTCGGTCAGGCGATCTCGCGCGGCGGCAAGGTGCTGATCCCCGTCTTCGCGGTGGGCAGGTCCCAGGAGGTGATGCTGGTGATCGAGGAGCTGATGCGGACCGGCCGCATACCGACGATACCTGTGTACCTGGACGGCATGATCTGGGAGGCCACGGCCATACACACCGCCTATCCGGAGTACCTCAACAGCCAGTTGAGGGCGCAGATCTTCCAGCAGAACGAGAACCCGTTCATGTCGCCCATCTTCAAACGGGTGGAGACGGCGGCCATGCGCGAGGAGATCTGCCACTCGCCCGACCCCTGCATCGTGCTCGCGACCAGCGGCATGATGTCGGGCGGGCCGGTGATGGAGTACTTCCGGGAATGGTGCGACAACAAGGACAATTCGCTGCTCTTCGTCGGATACCAATCCGACGGCAGCCTGGGGCGCACCATACAGAGAGGGCGCAAGGAGATCACCCTGAGCGCCAAGGGCCGCAGCATCGACCTGCAGATCAGGATGAACGTGATCACGGTCGACGGGTTCTCGGGCCACTCGGACCGGAAGCAGCTGATGAAGTACATCTCGTCGCTCGACCCCAAGCCGGACCGGATCGTCATCGGTCACGGAGAGGACCGCAAATGCACCGATCTGGCTTCCACGATCTACAAGAAATTCAACATCGAGACCAAGGCTCCGCAGAACCTTGAGACGATCAGACTCAAGTGAGGCGTGTCCATGGACAGGTACGTGGTGGCGATCACAGGGGCCTCGGGGAGCATCTACGGCATCAGACTGCTGCAGGAGCTGCCGGGGGAACGGATCCTGGTGGTGTCCAAGACCGCCAAGGGGATCATACCCGTCGAGACCGGTTACTCGCTGGAGCAGGTCTACGCCATGGCCGACAGGGTCTTCGAGGACGACGACATGTCCGCGGCGATCGCCTCGGGCTCTTACGGGTTCGACTGCATGTTCGTCGCTCCCTGCAGCGAGTCCTCGGTGGCCAAGTTCGCCTGCGGCGTGGCCGACACGCTCGTCTCCCGCGCCGCCTCGGTCTGCATCAAGGAGGGCCGGAAGCTGGTCCTCGTGGTCAGGGAGACTCCCAAGAGCATGATCATGCTCGAGAACGAGCTGAAGCTCGCCAGGTCCGGAGCGGTGATCATGGATGCGAACCCCGGCTTCTACCACGGCCCCGAGACCGTCGGGGACCTCGTGGACTTCATCGTCGGCAGATGCCTCGACCGCATCGGCGCGGAGCACTCCCTTTACAGAAGATGGGAATGAGCTCCGTTCACTCCAGGAGGAGCGCGGGCCTGCCCGGCACCGCCGCCCTCGATTTGCCCTGAGGATCGTAGAGGCCGTCCTCGTCGGCACTGTGCACGACGACCTCGGCACCGGTCTCGGCCGACAGGAATCCCGCGCAGGAACGCAGGAAGGTGGTCTCGTCGAGGTCATCCGCGGACCATCTGCGGTCGGAAGCGGTCCGCTGCAGGTCGGCGACGGTCTTCTTCACGAACTCCGGCACCGCTTTCCCGTGCTTGCGCAGGGTCTCGTCGGCCATGCATCTCTTGGTCAGCGAGGGGATGTCCGGGACGCCTCCTTCCGCCATCTCCCTGGCGATGCCGACGACCCGGTTCTTCCATGACGGGGACGTGTAGACCACGATCCTCGCGGGAGTCATGCCGGAGACCTTCTTGATCTGGTTGATGTCCGACAGGATGTCCCTGATGAACTTCTCCCCGTACTCCGCCGCCGCCGAGACAGGTCCCGCCTCCGGGAGCGACGCCTCCGCCGCGAGCCCCTCGAACCCGGCCGAATGCCAGAGCTCCTCGGCGGTATGCGGGGTCACCGGCATCATGCCGAGGATCCAGGTCCTGAGCGCTTCGGTCGTCACGTCCCGGTTGCACCCGCCTCTCCGCGAGTACCATCTCAGGTCGTTGAGGATCTCGTAATACGCGATGGTGGCCAGGCCCCTGAGGTCGAACCGGTCCATCGCCTCGCGCATGTCGGCGAGGTGGGTGTTCATCCTCGACCTCAGCCAGAGGTCGATGCCGTCGGCCTCCCCGACGGTCCCGGAGCCCATCATCTCGGTCGCGGCCCCGGTTATCCGTTCGAGCCGCTGACGGTAGTTCATGACGAGGTCCTCGTCCCATTCCACATCGACGAACATGGAGGCCACGTGCGCATAGTAGAGCCGCATCGCGTCGACCCCGAATCTGGCGGCGGCCCCCGGTATCGGCTGCGCCCCGCCTTTGGATTTGGAGATCTTGTTCTTCTTGCCGGTGATGTACCAGTTGACGAGGATGCCGCGCGGCTGCATGCTGTCCGGCAGGATCGCCCGGTGGTTCATCAGGAAGACCGGGAAATGCACGGTCATGTGCTCCTTGCCGCCGAGGTTGACATCCAGAGGATACCAGTACCCGATGTCGGCCCTGATCTCCCCGAGGAGCTCCGTGCCGACGCCGGTCTCCTCCGAGACCGCGCCGACGTCGCCGATCCCCAGCACCACGTAGTCGAAGAAGGCCTCGGTCATGTTCTCCGGGCGGATGTCCCCGCGGTTGGCGTAGAGCGAGATCAGGTAGTAGAGCGGATAGAGCGTCGAGTCCGAGATCGCCTCGATGATCCATTTCTCGTCGAACGGGAACCTGGTCCCCAGCCAGTTGCCCTGTCTGGCGCAGGCCCGCTCCCGGAACCAGTCGAGCACGCCGTGGACGTTCTCGTGGTACTCCGGCGGGAGGATGGTCATCTCCCGGCAGTGCTCGGAGGTGCGTTCGGTGAGCTCCTCGTCACCGTAGCGTATGAACCACTGGTCGTCGATCCGTCTGATCCGCACCGGCTGCCCGCATCTGCAGACGACCTCCTCGGTCAGATCGTAGAAGAGCTCGGCCTCGCCGGCATCGATCATCGCCTGGCGCATCCGGTCCTTGGCCTCCTCCACCCGCATGCCGGCGAACGGTCCGCAGACGTCCTTCATGCGGCCCATGTGGTATCCGTCCTTGTACACCTGCTTCTTGGCTTCCTCGAGCCGGGGGTCGCCGGGCTCGGTGATGCCCATCCGTTTGACGGCATCCTCGGCCGGGAAGTCCCCGTAGCCTTCGATGTCGATGATCGACACGGGCGTCACGGAGGCGATCAGCTCTTCCGAGAGCCCGTACACGGACCTCATCTCGGGGTCCCTCCTGACGTTCTCGAGGGAGATCCAATCGTCCGGCGCATCCGAAGGCACCGACGTGACCAGCCCGGTGCCCACGGAGGGATCGCAGAACGACGCGGGGAACACCGGTATCCTGCGGCCGATCATCGGGGCTTCGCACATCCATCCGACCATCTCCCTCCCCATGATGGTCCCGACCTCCGCGATGCCGTCCTTCTGCAGCATCAGCTTCTCGGCGGCCTGCGGGGACACGATCCACGTCTCCCCGTCCTTGGAGATCATCCTGTACTCCACATCCGGGTTGACCCAGAAGCATACCTGCCCGTAGACGGTCTCGGGCCTGAGGGTCGCGGCGATCAGGTGGACGTCGTCGGATCTGAATTTCAAAAGCGTGTATTCCTGGGTCTCGGCGTCGCCTCCTTTCGAGATATCCGTCTCGGAGGCATCGACGGCCACCGGCCCGCAGCCGGGGCATGCGGGCGCGAAATACGGTTTCTGCATCAGCAGCCCCAGGTCCTTGAGTTTCCGGAACTGCCATTGGATGAATCTGCCGTAATCCTCGTAGAGGCTGCAGGTGAACCGTCTCCAGTCGGCGAGGAATCCGAACCGCTTCCAATAATCCTCGACATAGACCTCGTTGAAGAACTCCACCGCGCCCATCGGATCGGCCAGCTGTCCGATCCTCTCCTCGGGGCACCCGTTCCTCAGCAGGTAGTCGATGAAGTCGGGATCCCCGTCGCGGACCTTGGCGGCGAGGCTGATGGCGCCGTTGCCGGTGGCATGCGTGCCCACGGGGAAGAGCACGTTGTGGCCGGTCATGCGTTTGAATCTGCAGATCGCGTCGGCGCAGGCGTATCCGCGCAGATGTCCGACATGGAGGTAGCCGGTGACGCCGGGGTAGGCGAAGATCATCATGAACTTCGGCTTCTCCTCATCCCTTTCCGCGAGATTGAGCCCGCGTTCCATCCATTCCGATTGCCACTTGCTCTCCATCTCGCTGTAATCGTGTGCCATAGGATCCCCGTATCCGCCTGTTATCGCGTGTATATGGATACTTGATATATATTTTCGCAGAGAGGACGCGGGGAGGGTCGGGCGGAATCTGCCCGACGTCTGTAAGACAGATCGGGGCGATCATCGTTCTGTCAAGGGATCCATGTCCAAGAACCGCGTCGGTCCGTCTTCGGGACATGCGTCATGTTTATTATAGTCCACATCCATATTGATAAGAATCGACGGTACTGGCCTCGAACGGCGCGATGACGCCGGATTCCTGTAAGACAATGTCTTACATTTGTCAGACAATTTTAAATATACGGTACGTCGTACATATCGATTGCAAGAAGGATGGGCTTGCGAACATAAACCGTGATGGATATGGCCGAAGAAAGCACCAAGATCACTATCAGGATGGGAGCCGAGGACGTCCAACGTATGGAGGACTTCATGGCGGATAGCGGTATTGGCAATCGGTCGGACTTCGTCCGTGAGGCTATCGTCCACTACATCGCCTCCAAGGAGGCCGGTGCAGATGGAACGGGATCCGACGAAGGGATCTTCGTCCGTCTCAGCGACATGCAGCTCGGGATCCTCAGGGGTATCGAAAAGGATGGGACTTGTTCGATATCCGCAGAGGAGTTCGCCAGGAGATGTATCCTGGATGTGATCGTCCCGAAGGAAGTCAGAGACGAGGTGATCCTCCGCGCCGTCAAGGCGGCGCAGATGGTCTCTCAGTTCAAGTGAAGGGATGGGAATCAGCTCGTCTGGCAGGACGGATGGGAACGCGCAAGCGCTGTCCTGTCAGACGACACACGGATCAGCATGGGGATGCACAGATGACGGAAGCGATGATCGGATTGCGTACGATGGCCTTGCCTAGGTCGCGTATGGCGGTTGTGGGTGTAGGCGGTGCCGGATGCAACATTGTCAGCGGAGTCTATGAATCCGCGATGCCGGTGAATACCATCGCCATCAACACCGATGAGGTCGCGCTCCGTTCCGTCCACGCCGATCGCAAGGTATGCATCCGCGACGGGGATGTCTGCGGAGGGGTCCGCGGGGATGCCGTCGCCGGCGTGCTCTGCGCACAGGCCCACGAGGACAGCATCATGCGTTCCCTCGAGGGCAACGACGTGGTCTTCATCGTCGCCGGACTCGGCGGCGGAACCGGGACAGGCGCCGTCTCCGTCATCGCGGGACTCTGCGACCGGCTCGACATCCTGACTTTCGCGATCGCGGTCGAGCCGTTCTCGTTCGAAGGGAGCAGGTGCGGACTCGCCGCCGAAGGCATGAAGGTCTTGAGGTCGGTGTGCAGCCACGTATCCACGGTGAGCAACGACCTCGGGATCGAATGCATGCCGGATTCCACCATGGACGAGGTCCTGGCCGGGATCAACGCTTCGGTATGCAGGCACATCTCCGAGCTGGCGGACCGGATCCCCCAGGTGCTGGAGGAGATGCTGGGCGCGAAGACGGACGATCCCGGGCACGGAGGCTCCATCGGAGCCGACAGTGCATTCGAGATCCGGCCCATGGCGATCCCGCAGTTCTGATGCCTGGGCCGTTCATCCCGTTCCGCTGATGCCGCCGGGCGCGCATACTCCGATCCATTCTTCCCGGACGACCGGTCCGTACATGATCATGAAGGCGAATCTGACGGTTCCCGTCGGACGTTCTCCTTTGGCCGGGGATTCACTTCCTGCCGGCCATCGTCGCATAGCCGAGGTCGAACGCCTTGTTGTTGAGTTCCTTGGATTTCTCGGGAACGGTCTCCAGGAGCGTCTTCTTCAGCAGTTCCGCGGGCAGGGGGAATCCGTCAATCGCGGCGGCTGCGCCGATCATCACCGCGTTGGCGGTCACGGCCCTGCCCGCTTCGATGGCCAGCACCCCAGCCTCGATCGTGAGTACCTTGCCGCTGACCTTCCTGATGGATCCGACAAGCTCCTCGGTCAGCGGGTACTCCTCGAAACCCGCCGCCACCATCGAGGGGTAGATCGGGTCGAGGTTCATCAGGAACGTCGTCTCCTCGTTGCCGAGGTCCACGGCCCTGCAGGTCTCCACGGGTTCGAAGCCGATGATCAGGTCGGCGCCTCCGCGCGGCTCCAGCGGGCTGATCGTGCCGTCGCCGAAACGCAGGGTGGAGAGCACCGTGCCGCCTCTCTGGGCCATGCCGTGCACCTCACTCATCGACACATCGTGTCCCGCCGCCATGGCCGCGTTGCCGAGCACCATGGATGCCATCAGCACCCCCTGTCCTCCGACGCCGACGATCTGCACCGTGTACTTCATGTCCACACCTCCCCGATCGCGTCCTTGGGGCAGACATCGGCGCACATGCCGCAGCCGATGCATTGCGTCACATCGATGGTGAGTGTGCCGTCCCTGCCCTTGATGAGCGCCGGGCAGGCGATCATCTTCAGGCAGGTGTAGCATCTGATGCATTTGTCCGCGTCGACCGCGTAGGGCTTGCACGAGAGCGTCTTCCGGCGCTTGAGGTCCAGAGGGCATTCCCTCTTGGAGATGACCACGGCGAGCCCCTTGTGGTCGACGGCCTCCTTCATCGTCTTGATCGTGTCCTTCACGTTATACGGATCCACGGTCCTGACGAACCCGACGCCGAGTCCTCTGACGACGGTCTCGATGTCCAGGCCCGCGGTGTTCACGTTGCCGAACGACCGGCCGGTGCCCGGGTTGGGCTGATGGCCGGTCATCGCGGTCGTCCTGTTGTCGAGGATGACCGCCACCATCTCGTGCCCGTTGAACAGCGCCGAGGTCAACGGCGTTATACCTGAATGGAAGAAGGTGGAGTCGCCGATGAACGCGATCGCCTTCTGATCGGTCGCCTCCGAGAAGCCCCCGGCCGTGCCCAGCCCCCCGCCCATGCAGATGACGACGTCCGCCGTGTTGAACGGATCCTGGACGCCGAGGGTGTAGCAGCCGATGTCGGAGCAGTACACATGGGGTCGGTCGCCCACGGCCTTCTTGGTCGCGGCGAAGATGCCCCGGTGCGGACAGCCGGCGCAGAGGGTGGGCGGTCTGCCCGGCAGCTTGACGTCGCATCCGGTCAGAGGCGCGGGGGTCTCCCGCACCTCGGTCAACGTCGATACGCCTTTGAGCGTGTCGGGGGAGAACTCCCACTGCCGGGGCAGGTGCCCGGACCGTTTGCCGTACACCGGGACGGCGAGCCCGTTCTGCGCGCAGATCCTGAGGACCTGATCCTCCAGGAAGGGCTCCAGCTCCTCCACGACGATGATGTGCTTCTTCCCCCTGATGAAATCCGCGATCATCCTCTCGGGAAGCGGATTGGTGAATCCCAATTTCAGTATCGAAGCGCCCGAGGTGAACTCCTTGACGTACGTGTACGTGACGCCGGCGGTGATGATCCCGACACCGCCTTCCCCGTCGACGAAGTTGAGAGGCGAGGCCTCCGACAGCTCCGCCGCTCTGCGTTCGGCCTCGAGGAGCCTGACCCTGTTCATGCGGGCGTGGGCGGGTATGCTGACGAACCTGCGGTCGTCCTTCTCGAAATGCCCTTTGGCCTTCGTCTCTCCGACGGAGCCGTACTCCACGATCGAACGGGCGTGGTTGACCCTGGTCGTGGTCCTGTAGATGACCGGCACGGCCAGTTCCTCGGAGATCCGGTAGGCTTCGGCGACCATGTCCTTGGCCTCCTGCGGAGTCGAGGGTTCGACCATCGGGAGCATCGACAGGGTGGCGTAGTACCGGTTGTCCTGCTCGTTCTGCGAACTGTGCGCCGACGGATCGTCCGCCGACATGATCAGCATGCCGCTTCTGATCCCCGAGTAGGCCAGGGTCATCAGCGCATCGGCGGCCACGTTGACGCCCACATGCTTCATGAATGCGAACGACCGCACTCCCGAGACCGCGGCGGCCGCGGCGGTCTCCAGAGCGATCTTCTCATTGGACGAGAACTCGAAATACATACCCGAATCGGGGGCGATGACCTCGAGGATGTTGCCGATCTCCGAAGACGGCGTGCCAGGGTATGTCGATGCGAATCCGACGCCCGCCTCGACCAGGCCGCGGACGATCGCCTCGTTGCCCAGAAGCAGTTGCCGGCTTCCCTCTTTAGGAACTACAGCCATATGCATCACTTTGATTGACGGTGTATCCGCTGGACGTTTATATTATCTTTCGAGAGTAAACAATAATAATCCGAATCAGCTACAGAGCCCCGGGCAGGGGTTGCCGAGTCTGGTAAAGGCGCAGGACTTAGGATCCTGTACTTAGTGTTCCGGGGGTTCGAATCCCCTCCCCTGCACCATCCTCACCGCCGTGTGCTCCGGGATCCCGTGCCGCTCCGGATGCCGCGGCGAGTGACGCCGCGCGGACGGTCGGCGCTTCCTTATCTGACAAAAGTTGATGACGGCGCATGTATTCTCCTAATCAGGATAATAACATCCAATAGGATAATATAATCCCGAATCACCTTTCTCCCAATAGAGGTATATCCATATGAATAAGAAGGTGGTCGCAGTGGCCGCGGTGGCGTTGCTCGCCGTCGCCGCCGTTGCAGTGTATGTCGTCATGGACAAAGACAGGGACAGCTCGTTCTCGGTCATCGCCCAGGTCAACACCGAGGGTTCGGGGCTGTACATCAAAGAGAGCGTTCTGAGTGATAGGGGCGGTCTGTCGGAATTCTATTCCGCCGACGAGCTCGGTGCGATCACGATCGATGAAAGCAATGCGCCCGCGTGGAGCAAGCTGATCATGGGGACGCCGGGCACGACCTCCATCCAGCATGTGCAGCTGCAGACGATCGTCGAGGAGCAGCTGGGGCTCAAATTCAGATTGTACCAGGTCGGCAGCGCTCTGAAGTCCGATACGGTCTATTACGTTTCGAATGTGACCAACGCGGTCGGGGCGCTCGAGGATTCGATCATCAACGGAGGCATCCTGTGGCAGCCGCAGTACCAGGCGATCGTCGATGACGCGGGCGGCCGCTTCACGTCGCTGGCGCTCACCAACGATATCTTCCCCGGTCACCCCTGCTGCATACTGGCAGGTTCCAATTCCTTCCTGGGATCGAACGAGGATGCGACCGTCAGGTTCCTCGCAGGCTATATCGACGGAGTCGATTGGGTGAATCACGCACTCGAACATCCGGATTCCGACTATTACCAGGAACTGGTGAATCTGGCCATCGACAAGACCGGCATGGCGTTCACGGAGGACACGGTCAAGGCCGCATTGGAGACCATCACTTACACCTACGGTTCCGGAACAGACGATCCGCTGGCGGATCTGAAGGCGAGCGTCTCGGACCTGATCGACACCTTGGATGCGTTGAATCAGCTGCAGAAGAGCGTGAAGGATCTCGGCTTCGCCGATTCGGAGGCGTTCGTGGAAAGGTTCATCGACGGCAGTTACCTGTCCGACGCCTTGGAAGACGCCGACGTCACCGGTCCGAGGACCACGGTCACCGTCGCGGTCATCGCCGGGGACATCCATCAGATCGCCCTGCACGCCGCGATGTACAAGGGGTTCTTTGCCGATCACGGCATAAACGTCAGCCTGTCCTCCGCGGCGAACGGCGCGGGTGTGGCGGTGTCGATCCAGAACGGCACGGCGAGCTTCGGTTTGCTGGGCGCTCCGCCGGCGACGATCGCCACGATAAACAGCCAACTTATTAAGGCATGAAGGTTTGACGGGGGATGATGCAGCCAATGTACGACAAGCACAACAAGTACCACCGGTTCGCGAGGATGGTGCTGCTGTTCATCATCTCCCTGTCGATATTCATGTTGGTCTGGTGGGGGGTGGCGACCATCGCCGGCACTCCCGCCATACCGACTCCGAAGATGACCTTCGACGCGCTCATCAACCTGATCCGCCACGGGGATACGATGACAGGGGTCTCGTTGGGCACGTACGTGACAGCGAGCATGTCCACCTTCCTCAAGGGATTCCTCCTGGCGCTGGCGGTGACGGTGCCGCTGGGGCTGTTGCTGGGCACGTTCAAGACCCTCAACGAGCTGGCCACGCCGGTCATCGAGATCCTCAGGCCGATCGCTCCGATCGCCTGGGCTCCGATCTTCATGCTGGCGATCGACTACAAGACCGGGCCGGTCCTGGTGGTGTTCGTGGGTATATTCTTCCCGTTGCTGACCAATGTGGTCTTCGGAGTCAAGAAGATAGAGCCGTCGCTCATCGATGCCGCCAAGACGCTGGGCGCATCCGATGCCCAGATCTTCACCAAGGTCCTGCTCCCCTCGACCGTGCCGTACATAATGAACGGCATCAAGGTCGGGCTGGGGATCGGCTGGATGTGCATCGTGGCCGCCGAACTCTACGCGACCCCGCTCGGGGGCATAGGGTTCCTGCTGGCCGAGCAGGCGACCGCCGGGTATTGGCCGGGAGCCTATGCGGCGATCATCGTGATCGCGGCACTCGGGCTGCTGACAACCGGCGTGGCCGATTACGTGCACCGGTTCGTCTCCAAGCAGATGGGGGTGGAGACATGACGGGCATCAAGCCGGCCGAGAAGGGCGTCTGCCGTTCCAAGGAGTACTACGACACGATCCCCGAGGGGGAGACGTTGCTGAGCATCAGGAACCTCAGGGTGGTTTTCAAGACCGATCAGAAGGAGACGGTGGCGATCGAGGATTTCTCGCTCGACGTGAAGAAAGGAGAGCTGGTGGCGATCGTCGGCCCTTCGGGGTGCGGCAAGACGACCATCCTCCGCTCCATAGCCGGGTTGCAGGAGCCGACCGCGGGCACGATCTCCATCGGCGGGACCGTGTGCCACAAGCCGGGGCCGGACCGCGGCATGGTGTTCCAGGATTTCGCGCTCTTCCCCTGGAGATCGGTGCGCAGGAACGTGGAGTTCGGACTGGAGTTGTCCGGCATGCCCAAGGCGGAACGCTTCGACAAGGTCGAGCGGTATCTGAAGATCGTCGGCCTGGAGTAATTCGCCGATGCCCGTGTGCACGAACTGTCCGGCGGCATGAAGCAACGCGTCGGCATCGCCAGGGCGTTCGTCAACCGCCCCAACGTCACGCTCATGGACGAGCCCTTCGGCGCGTTGGATGCGCAGACGCGTAACATCATGCAGCAGCAGCTG
>JAAYAP010000046.1 GCA_012719315.1 Methanobacteriota archaeon | reverse complement strand
GCAGGCGATGGTTCCAATCGGTACTGATTTATTGTTGTTCGGCTCTAGGACAAATGTCCTGAGCCGAAAATGTTTTTGCGTCACAACTGAACTGATTCGCTCAGGGCATTTCTATCTTACGTCCAGTGTTCAGTATCGATACCTAATTTACATCAGGTCCTGTCGAGCTCAGGATGATCCCTTTTTACAGGGCAAGGTTGTCTTCCGGGAAGATAACGGCGGTGGATTACTCGTCCAAGATGATCGAGATCGCACGTTCGAAGCATCCGGAGAACGGATGCCCCGCGGTGGAATACGTCGTGTCGGATCTGTATGACCTGGAGTACGACGGGGAGTACGACCTGGCCGTATGCTATTCGTGTTTCCCTCATTTCGTGGACAAAGAGGGGGCTCTGAGGAAGCTGCGCTCGTGTGTGAGGGCAGGCGGACGTGTGGTCATCGCCCATTCAAGCTCGGCCGATTGTATAAATAACGTACACAGGGAGAGAGGAGAGGAGATCTCCCTGGACATATTGCCGCGTATGAGCGAACTCACCCTGATGATGCACGATGTCGGCTTGGATGCCGTGTTCACAAGGGACGATGACGAGTTCTACATATGCATCTCCGAGAGACGCGGTTGATCCGCAGAAAGTACGGTGAGGAAGGTCCTCCGAGGCAGTCGGCGGGATCGCCTCGACCTCTTCGAGGACTGTGCCGTGTGGATGCCTTCCCGATCCGCTCGCCGTCCTGTGACGGACTCTCCTGTCGTGACGGCGAACTTGTGCTCTATGACGGCGTCCGTACGCGGGAGGGCGGTATCGACGGGCATGCCGGACCCGCTCTCCCCGGCGCGGATGCCTCCGCGTATCGTCTAGGCATCGTCCCGCGAGACTTGTCGCGGGCGGCAGCCGTCAGGCGGTTTTCCTGAACACGAGCATCTCGGACTCCCGGTCGAAATCCTCCCTCGAGACCAGCTCCACGCCTGCCGTGGCGAGCCTTTCGATGTACTTCTCACCGTTGTCGGTCGCGGCCGCGGAATGCCTCTTGCCGCCGGGCTTGAAACCCTCCCAGATCCTGAGGTTCCACTCCAGGTTGCGCAATGCCCCCTGCGTCGCCGCACGCGTGTGCCTGCGGACGATCAGCGTCCCGCCGGGAGACAGGGCGCCGCTTATGCCGGGCGCGAGCTCCGGGTCGGAGTCGCCGGGATTGAACGCGATGTACATCAAGTCGTTGCCGCCGGGGATCGGATCCTCGTAGAGGTCCCCCGGCACTAGCTCGAGCGGCACCCCGTACTCCTCGCAGTGGCGTTCCGCCACATCCAGGATGCGGCGGCGGTCGAACACCCTGCCGCGGAGGCCCGGATGGCGGGCGCACAGGGCGATCATGTACAGCCCGTGCCCGCCGCCCACGTCGGTGATCGTCCCGGTCTCGGGTATCTCCGCATGCTCCTCGATGTATCCGACGACCCTCCCTATTGACCCGCCCTTGGATTCGGTGGCTATCGCCTTGATCCAGTCGGCGTTGAAGTGCTCTTCCTGACTGACCACCTCCGGGCCGCCGAGGACGAGCCTGTCGAGCTTCTCCCAGCGAGAGGCCCGTTCGGCGGATCTGAGGACGGCGTCCTTCTGGCAGTGCGGGGAATCCTCGGTGAGGTAGGTCTCCGTGCCGGGCGTCAGGGAGCAGACGCCGTCGTGCTCCTCGATGAAGCCCGTTTCCGCCAGGGAGGCGCACAGGAGGCCGGTCATCGCAGGATCGGCGTCGATCCTCGCGGCGACCGTCTCGGGATCGGCCGGGACGGCCAGGGCCTCGAACAGCCCCAGCCTCAGCGAGGCCTCCAGCGCCTTGAAGGCCCTGTATCCGTCCAGATACCCGTCGATCCTGCTCCTGTACTCCTTCCATTCCGGTTCCGGGACCTTGGCAAGGTCCCCCGGGTCGTATCTGCTGTCGTTCATGTCGGTCTCTCTCCGGTGGTATGCAAAAAAATATGATCGGCCGCATCGTGCGGGTGCGAATGACTCCGCAGATGCGCCCTCGCCGCCTCTCCGCTGCGGCCGCGGCAGGGGACGATGACGGGCGTCGAACCGTGGAGGATGACGTCCACGTCCATGTCGTAGACTTCCTTCACCAGCTTGGGCGTGATGATATCCTTCCCTCCGCAGGCGACCGCGCGCCCGTCCTTCATGAAGACCAGCAGGTCGGAGTAGTATGCGGAGAGGTTGATGTCGTGCATGGTCATCACGGCGCAGATACCGAGCCGGGAGGCCATCTCGGCGACCATGCCCATGGTTCGGTGCTGGTTGGCGAGGTCCAGGTTGTTCGTCGGCTCGTCCAGCACCATGACCTTCGGCTCCTGCGCGATCGCCCTGGCGATCTGGACCTTCTGGAACTCCCCTCCGCTGATGCGGTCCGTGTACTCGAGCGCCAGATCCCTGAGCCCGATCCCCCCGATGGCCCTGCTGGTGATCTCCAGGTCCTCCGCGGTGACGCCCAGCTCCACATACGGCTTCCTTCCGAGCAGCACGGAGTCGTAGACGGTGGTGTGCGTCCGGGGGACGCTCTGCGGGACGGACGCGACGTTCTTGGCCATCTCCTTCCTTGTGAGCTCGGTCACGTTCCTCCCGTCGATGGTGACGGTGCCGCGTTCCGGCTTCAGGATCCCGCACATGCATCTCAGCATGGTCGTCTTGCCGACGCCGTTCGGTCCGAGCACGGACATCACCTGCCCCCTTTCCGCGCTGAAGGAGAATCCGTCGAGGATCCTCTTGCAGCCGAACGAGAACGACAGGTCATCCACTTCGATCATGCCTTCACCCTCCTGCCGATGAGTATCGCGATGAACATCGGGCCTCCGATCAGCGAGGTGATTATCCCCACGGGCACGGCCGTGCCGATCGCGGCGGGAAGCACATGCGCCGCGAAGATGTTGGAGATGAGCATCACCGCCGATCCCATCAGCACCGAGCCGATGAGCAGGTACCTGTAATCGTTGCCGATGAGCTTCTTGACGATATGCGGCGCGATCAGCCCTACGAAGCCGATGACGCCCATGAACGTGACCACGATGGCCGTGATCAGCGAGGACATCACCAGGCTCAGGATCCTCGTGGAATCGATATCGACCCCCAGGCTGCCGGCCATGTCGTCGCCTGCCTCCATGGCGTTGTAATCCCACCGCTTGTAGTAGAAGTACGCGAACGCCGCCAGGAGCGCGCACAGGATGATCGGGATGTTGGACCATGACGCCTTGGCGAGGCTGCCGAACTGCCAGAAGACGATGGTCGCGAGCGTGGCCTCGGAGGCGAAGTACTGGAGGAAGCTGAGGCCGGAGCCGAAGATGGCGCCGATCGCGACCCCCGTCAGTATGATCGTCTCGGGGGACGCGTCGATGATCCTGATCAGCAGGAGGATGACGCCGACCGACACCATGGCGAACAGGAACGAGGACGCGGTCACGAGGTAAGGGTTGACGACGGTCTGCGAGGCCATCACGCCGCCGCCGAGGATCATGATGCCGAGCCCGGCGCCGAACGCCGCCGCGCCGGAGATGCCCAGCGTCGACGGCGACGCCATCGGGTTCCTGAGAGTCCCCTGCATGACCGATCCCGCGACCCCGAGGGCGGAACCGCACAGTATCGCCCCGACGATGGTGGGCAGCCTCCATTCGAAGACCGTCCAGGTCATGACGGGATCGTCCCTGTGCACCAGGGTGTGCAGGATGTCCATGTAGGTCAGGTCGGTCGCCCCCAGCCTGATCGAGATCAGCGCCAGCAGGAGGACGGATGCCGCCATGGCCAGGATGAAGTACGTCTTCATCGACGCCCTCCGCAGATACCCGTGTGTTATATCGGAGTAATCCTCGACGCGGATGTCGTCCATGGTCTTGACCGCATCGGCTTCCGTTCCTTCCATCTCCGTTCACGCCTCCGTGAGCACGTACGTGTCACCCTTCT
>JAAYAP010000045.1 GCA_012719315.1 Methanobacteriota archaeon | reverse complement strand
TGGCAGGATCACTCCGTGTCGGATTCGTCCGAGGAGTCTTCCGCCTCGGGTTCCTCGTCATCCGTCTCGGACTCGTCCTCGGATACGGGTTCCTCTTCGGGTTCCTCGTCATCCGTCTCGGACTCGTCCTCGGATACGGGTTCCTCTTCGGGTTCGGCCTCTTCCGCCGCAGGCGCTTCTTCCTGGATGATCGATTCGGGTTCGTTCTCGCCGACTTCGAGGATCTCCGTCCTTCTGATCTCGATCCTCCTGATGGGGATGACCACGCGACATGCCCTGGCGAGATCCTTGCCGAGATCCCCGGATATGATCGACTTGATGAGTTCGGCAACGGTCATCTCCTTCGCCATCGTCAGAAGCGCGGTCTCGAGGACCTGCCTCATACCGACTTCCTGAGAGGATTGGATCCGCTTGTCCGCGATGGACATGGTCTTGACCCTGACTTTGAAACCGTCGGATGTCGTCACGTCGACGACGTGGTCGGTCTTCGTCTTCTTGCGGCGGGTGAGCCTCCTGACATAGTCGCTGGTGTACTCGTGCCCCATGAAGCTGGTCTTGAGCTCGTGTCCGTCGACCGACTTGATCTTGAACTTGAGCTTGATGTGCATCTTGGAGAAATCCCCGGTCAGATCCTGGACCGTGACTTCCGAGGTCCTGCCGATGAGGTTCTCGGGATCCGACGAGGGTGTCTCGCCGATGACCGCTTCGTTGAACATCTGCGGCGCGTGGATCGTGTACCACTCTTTCGCCTTCCACTTGTCCTTGACCTTGCGGCCCGTGCCGCTCTTGGATTTCCTTGATGCTGATTTAGCTCCTGCCATTGTGATCCTCCTTGATAGGAATGAAGTGTACATCTGCTGATTCTATTAAAAGATTTGTTTGTGTATCATTTTTAAACAATCAGCTATCCAGATAGGTTGAATCTATCACAATGATATGTTTTTATCCTAGAAAGGGTAGTACCGCTTGTATATCAATCTTGCTGTGATGATCGGAATCACGGGGATCCCGTCCGCGTCCATGCACACAGACATCGGCCGCGAGCGCCTTGCCCGAGTGGAGGATATTGGAAAAAAGAAGAAGAGGGCGTGAGCCCTCTGTTTGGATTCAGAGTTTGACCGGCACCACGTGGGCGGAGAATCCGAGTTCCTCCTCGGACATGCCCATCGCGATACCGTAGACCTGGCAGAGGTGGAGCACGGGTATGCTGAACCCGAGGTCCTTCTGCACGGAGTCGAACTGCATGTGGCAGAACGGGCAGATGTCCACGATGTAGTTGGCCGAGGACGCCTGTATGTTCTCGAGGTTGGTCTTGGTGAACTCCTTCGCAACGTCCGAGAACCCTGCCCTGACACCGCCGCCCGCTCCGCAGCAGAGCATCGGCTGCTTCCTGGGCATGCACTTGGCGCCGGTGGCCTCGATCAGTGCCTCGAGCATGTGCGCATCCTCGGGGTCCTCAAGATCCTTGATCTTGCTGGGCTTGAGGAAGTGGCATCCGTAGAATGCCGCCACGTTGTGCTCGAAGGGGTTGGTGACCGCTGCCTTGATCTTCTCGACGCCGACCTCTTTGTAGAGGACCTCGGCGAAGTGGTAGACCTGCGTCGTGCCTTTGTACTCCATGTTGATCTCGGCGAGGACCTTGTTGACCTTCGCGAGCTCCTCGGCATCGTTGTTGAGCTCGTGCGCCGCGTCAAAGAGAGACCCGTAGCAACCGTTGCAGATCGTCACGATCGGCAGGCCCTTGGCCTCCGCGAGCGCGAGGTTCCTTGCCGCGGCCGCGAGCCACGTCGTCCTGCTGAATGCCCTGATCACACCGGGTGCGGGGCAGCAGCTGGCATCGTCGAGCTCGACGAGCTCGATCCCGAGCTTCTCGCAGACCACCCTCGTGGATTTCTCCACTCCGGGGTATCTCAGAGGTGCGATGCAACCTAGGAAGAATGCGTATTTTGCCATCTGATATCACTCCACTATCTTGTCGAAGCCTGTGGCCTTCAGTATCTTGGTGAGGTCCGCCATCGCATTGCTGTTCATGAGCACCGTGGGCGGGATCTCGGGCAGTCCGATCGCTTTCCTCTGCTCCTTGACCTTGTCGGTGACCGTGACCGCGTGGCCGATGGTGTAGAGGTTGGTGGCCGTGGGCTTGTGGTTGGCGAGCATGTGCCCTTCGGCGACCGCGATGTTCCTGAGCGCGATGACGATGTCGACGATCGGCACCTGACGGGGGCACCTCTCCACGCAAGTGTAGCAAGTGGTGCACTCCCAGAGTTCCTCGCAATCGACGATCTCGTCTTTGAGACCGAGCTGCGCCATCCTCATGAGCTTCCTCACCCTGTACGATGTGCGCCTGCCCGAGGGGCAGTCGGCAGTGCAGGTTCCGCACTGGAAGCACATCTTGACGTCGGCACCGCCCATCTTGGCGAGCTGTGCCTCGAATTCCGGATTAGCTTTGATTTCCGTAAGAATCACCTGGAGGCACTCATCGAGGTCATCATATATAAAAACTGAACTTACGACGGGGCCGGTGTTAGCCTTTCGGATAACACTCACTTTATATCCTTGGAGAGCAGGGCCTTCATCAGACGCGCCACCTCCCTGGTCTCCTTGCGGTATATCGCCGTTATCGAATGGCGGAGGATCTTGGGGTCGACGGCGCTCTTCAACCGCATCCCTTTCCTCAACAGGAGGAACTCGTCGACGAAGAAGCTCTTGTTCGAGCCGAGCAGCTCGGACAGGGAGAAGGTCTCGGAATCGACCGTGTACTTGCGGCCCATGGTGTCGAGGAACATGAACGCCACCCTCTGGGCCCCGTATCTGTATCTGATGAAGGAATCGCCGTTGTCGACGAACGTCATGCCCATGTATCCGATCTCCATCGCCTCGAACTCCTCCGCATCGAACAGATACAGGGGGTCGTCGATGACCGCGAAGTCCGCCAGGTCCTCCTTCATCATCCTCAGGTTGTGCCGATCGTCGGAGATCACCAGCTCGACGTCGGTCATCTTCAGCGAAGAGAGCACCGACATCATCAGGTCGCCGGTGACCGGGCTGCAGCAGACGGTGAATCCGTGGTCGTCCGAGCACCGGAGCTCGGTGGTCTCGAAGATCTGCAGTATCCTCTCGCCCTCTTCGGTGAGGACCGTGCCCGCCGGGGTCGACTTGGTGACCGGCGCGCCCGCCGACTCGCCGATCGAGCCTATGTACCTGTGCACCACCGGCACGGATATGCCCAGCCGCTTGGCCGCGGCGGTCATGCTGCCCGTGGCGGATACCGCCTTCAAAGTCTCCAACTGGCGGTTGGTGACCACCTTCCCGTTGACCAACTGCTCGGTCCTGACGCTGATCTCCACACGGCGTCATCGTGTCACGCATTCAAATAAATTGGTTCCGTGCACGCGACGGCATGTGCATCCCCGCATCCGTTATAGCATATCAATAATATCAGGACCGCGTTCACAAAGGGCGTGTGCGTGCGGCGACGGTCCGTCCGGCCGTGCCTCGCGAGGTGACCGCCATGGATTGCAAACTCAGAGACAGATTCGCGGTGATCGGGCTGGGGAGCCCGATCATGACCGATGACGCAGTCGGTCTGAAGATCGCCCAGAAGGTAGAGGATCTCGGATTGGACGACGTCGACACGATGCAGGAGGCAATCGGCGGCCTGGAGATCATCCCGTTGATCAGAGGATACAGGTTCGTCATCGTCGCCGATGCCATCCAGACACGGGAGCATCCGCCCGGGACCGTGCTGATCTATGATCCCGACGACTTCGAGGACACCGTCGGCAACACCTTCGCCCACGATATCAACCTCGCAACCGCCTTGAAGATCGGCAAGCAGATGGACGCCGCCACGATGCCCGAGAAGGTCATGTTCGTGGCGGTCGAGGTCGCCGACATCATCACGATGGGCGAGACGATGACCGCCGAGGTCGAAGCGGCGGTCGGTCCCGCGACCAACGCGATCATGTACCTGATGGACAACCTCAGATGTCCAGATGGGACTGGTCGAACCGCCTGATGCTCCCGTTGCCTTTGCCCAGCACGGTCGTGTTGAGGTGCCTCGACCGAAGCAGCTCCCCGGCCGCCTCCATGATGTCCTCCTCGGTCACCGCCTCGATCGCCTCCAGCCGCTCCTCCGTCGATTCGCATCTGCCGGTCAGCATGTACTCCCGGCCGAGCCTGTACATCCTGCGCTCGGTGGACTCCATCGAACGCACATAAGCGCCCTTGAGCAGCCTCTTGGTCCGCTCCAGCTCGCCCTCCTGCACCCCTTCGGCCTTGAAATGCGCGTAGATCCCGGCCACCGTCTCGATCGCCTCGATCACGTTGTCCTCCGTGCACGACATGTACGCCACCAGGGCCGCCGCGTCGGAATGCTGCTCGACGACGGTGTGGACCGAGTAGACCAGCGCCTTCTTCTCGCGCACCTCCTGGAAGAGCCGCGAGCTGGTGCCCGAGCCGAGCATCGCGCTCAGGACGAGCGCCGGTATCCTGCGGTCGTCGTCGGGACGGAAGGCCGGGACCCCCATGCCCACATGGAGATGGTCGGAGTCGTTGCCGACGAAGTTGTACGCCGCCTCCGGGCGCTTCGGCTCCCTGCGCTTCGACGCCTTCTTGCCGGACATGCCGTCGAAGGCCCCGCCCGCCCACTCCGCGACCTCGTCGGCATCCGCATCCCCGGCGGCGAAGACCGCCAGGTTCGGGATCCCGTACCTCTCGGCATAGTACTCTGCCAGGTCATCGGCGCTCAGGCTCTCGACGATCTCGACCGGCCCGCCCTCGTCCTGGGAGAGAGGGTGTCCCCTCCACATGTTCTCCGAGAACAGGTCGCGTATGTACGACTCGGGTTCGTTGCGCACCATGCTGAGCTCCTGGAGGACGATCCTCTTCTCGAGTTCGACGTCCTCCTCCTTGATCAGGGGATGCGCCACGATATCGGCGACCATCTCCTTGGCGACATCCTTGGTCTCCTTGATCGTCACCGCGTAGAATGCGGTGATCTCCCGGCCGGTGAAGGCGTTGAGCTCTCCGCCGGCGCCCTCGATCTCCTTCGCCATCTGATAGGACGTGCGGTTCCTGGTCTCCCTGAAGACCACGTGCTCGAGCAGATGCGAGATCCCGAGGACATCCTCGGACTCGTCCCTCGACCCCGTGTCCACCGCGACCATGTACCCCGCGCTCCGGCAATCGGCGATGCGATCGACCGCGACCGGGATGCCGCCGCCGGTCCTTGATGATGAAATCCTGTCCGCGCTCATTTCAACCGGGCGTCACAACGATGCGTTAAATTAATAGTTTTAGTGAGGATACCGAGGAGTGATGTCAGAATTCGAGGTGTTGGGCCTGCGGGAGGTTGATTTCAATTCCCCGGTGGCGATAATAGGATTCCCGACCGTCGGACTGGTCGGATCGATACTGGCCAGTTACGTGTCGAAGACGAAGAACATGGAGTTCGTGGCCGGGATCGCCTCCGCCGGCCTACCGCCCTACACCCTCATCCAGAACGGCAAGCCCTACCCTCCCGTCAGAGTGTACGGCCTCAAGACGGAAGAGGAGCGGGACCTGATCGTGGTCACGTCAGAAGTCACCCCGCGGCCCGAGACGTGCCACGGGATCGCCGTCCAGGTCCTCAAGGTGCTCGACATGCTCGGAGTCGCCGAGGTGATCGCCATCGAGGGCGTCGGACGTTGCGCCGCACCGGGATCGGCGGACGCGGATATCGTCGCCTGCGGCACCACCGATGCCGCGTTGGACCGCGCCAGGACGGCCGGGCTCGGCATCCTCACCGAGGGGCTGGTCCACGGCATCACCGGGGTGATGCTCTACGAATGCGCGGACAAAGGCAAGGACATGCTCGCCCTCCTGTGCCCCGCCGATCCGGGCATGCCCGATCCGCGGGCCTCGGCGGCGCTGATCGCCTCGCTCTCCAAGCTCGTGCCGAGCCTGGAGATCGACCTGGAACCGCTGATCAGGGAGGCGGAGGAGATGGAGAGCAGACTGCGCGACGAATCATATGGCGAATGCAACGACGTGATCCGCCAGCTCTACGGGTGATCTGATGGGATTGGTACCTACGCGTTTCTTCATAACCGCGGGCAAAGCCGCGAGCGGGATCTCCGAGCTCAACGCCTTCGACGTGGCCCTCATCGAAGCGGGCATCGCCGAGCAGAACCTCCTGGCGGTCTCGTCGGTGATACCGATCGGTGCCGAGAGGCAGGAGCTGACGGAGATGGAGATGGGTGCGGTCACCCATTGCGTGATGTCGCAGATGCGGGGCAGGGACGGGGAGGTCATCGCGGCCGGCATCGCCTACGCCTACCGCAAGGACGGCCGAGGCGGCTACGTGGCGGAAGGCCACCTGCACGGTTCCGCGACCGACCTGGACCGGGAGCTGCGCGACAAGATGCGCGAGATGGCCCGGATCAGGGGCGTCGAGCTGAACGAAGTGAGCACGTTGACCGAAGAGCTCCGTGTGCCCGAGGGCCGGTTCGGATGCTGCGTGGTCGCTCTCGTCTTCACCGAGTACAGGTGATCGCATCTACTCCGTCATCTCCTGTCCGGCATGCTCGCGTCTGAGGATCATCGACGACGGCACGCTCGCTTCCGATTGCCCCTATTGCGGGAAGGGCTGCGAGCACCGCCGCTGCCGCCGTGTGTTCAGCGACAAGTCGCAAGCCGTCTGCAGGGACGCCATCGGCCATCTGTACGGATTCGAGCCCGAAGCCGATGAGAAGAACGAGCGGATCGGCAACGCCGATCCCGTATCGACCCTGACCTACCGTTACGAGCATTGCGGCTCGGTGGAAGACAGATTGGAGATGCTCGCCGAAGGCTTGACCGCGATCCACGGCACCTTCACCATCGAAGAGGTCTCCGAGATCGATCCGGTCAATGCCGAGAAGCTGCTTGAAAGCATGCATGAAAGATGCCTGATCGCCGAAGTCGGATTCGGCAGGTACAAGGGCTGAGCCCCGCGCGTACCCTCAGCGCGGGATGTCGTCCCGCTTCTTGCCGTCCGCCTTCAGCACGTCCCTGACCACCCTGGAGAGGTTGCGGACCACGTTGCGGTAGAAGTATCCGGCGGCGATCGCCAGTGCGGCGATCGCGCACAACCACATCACCGTCGCGCTCGACGCGAGGAACGACGCCTTCAGCACCAGCGCCAGGGCCACGTTCAACAGCAGCGCCTGGAGCGCGAATTCCAACACCCTGTGCCTGGCCATGCCCTCGGCGACCGTGGTGCCGATGGCGGAGAAGGCGAGTATGTGCACCAGGCCGTAGATCGCCAACTGCACGTAGCCGGGGATGTCGACATCCACGCCGATCTGCAGCGAGGTCCTGGCGATGAAGTAGATGAACCCCAGGGCGAAGGTGCAGCCGACCCCCAGTCCGAATCCGTAGCCGTAGAACACCGTGTCCGAGCCGCCGCGGAACCGCTTCAGGTTGAACAGGGCCGTGAAGGCCAGGACCTCCACCAGGGCGAACAGCATCACGTAGACCAGCGACAGCCAGAGATAGGTGTACACCGCGAGCAGCGCCGTGCCCGCCAGCAGGCCTATGGAGAACAGGAAGAAGAACGACGGATCGCTGAAGAACGGCTGGCTCACCGCAGGGTAGGTGTATTTCCTCAACACGGAGTACATCAGCAGCAACGTCGGCAGGAATGCCATGAGTGCGGCGGCGGCCAGCAACGCGTCCATGGCGTCGCCATCGGACGGGCCGTTATTAAACCTTTCTCGAGGCCTTGGCGGACGCTTCCGCACCGCCCGGCGGAGCCCCCGGGCCCGTCACGGCCATTTTATCGTAGTAGTGGACGACCATGCAGGACCGTTCGCAGATGCCGCAGTGATCGCACCGGCGCGGATCCACGCGCATGCCGCCGTCGATGACGATCGCTTTGCGCGGGCAGCTCTTGGCGCAGATGCCGCACCGGGTGCACAGCTGCGCCCTGAGCAGGCCTTTGACCGTCCTCTCGAACAATCCCGCCGCATCGTCGCGGCTCCCGGCCGTCACCGAGATCTGGCCGCCGCCGAACACCTTGGCCCTCCCGCGCGGCGTGCTCAGGACCGCCGTCTCGAATTCCGCCGAGTACTTCACGTCGCC
>JAAYAP010000007.1 GCA_012719315.1 Methanobacteriota archaeon | reverse complement strand
TGGCGATGTATCTGAAGATGCGGTGGATATGGCTCCTGAAGTACCCGACCACCACGGCGATGACCCCGATGCTCACCAAGTAGACGGCGATGAACAGGGAGTAGATGGCGATGACCACGCTCAGGCGCGTCACCGTGTCCCCGAAGATGTTGAAGAACCTGATCATGAAGAGGCTGGGGTAGAAGTTGTCGCCCATCTCGAATAGGAACAATCCGATGATCAGCGGGACGGAGACCATGATCGCGATGTTGAAAACGGGCGATATCCTGCCTTTGTCCATCATGAAGAGGCAGATGAAGCCCAGGATGCAGAACCCGAAGACGAAGCCCAGGCAGACGCAGTAAAGCGTCTCGGCGAATGTACGCGGGCGCATCAGCACGAACATCAGCAGTATGAAGAGCAGGCACAGCGCCAGGAACCAGGGGAAGCCCTTGATCACGAAAGCATCCAAGCGTCTGCGGTCGGTCGCGGGTCCGCCGACCTGGCAGATACCCGAGGAACCGCCTGACCGGTCCCCTACGTCCGCATCGCTCGTCGTCATCGGGCCGTCAACCTCCGCGTGACGCGTATGCCGTACACACATAATACCTTGCGGGCGCATCCCGCGTCCCAGATAGTTATAATATCGTTGAGTTTATTCACATACATGGTAGAGATGAAGGGTCTGAAGAACAGAGGATACCTCCGCACCGACGTGAACGAGAGGCGCCGGGCCGCCGAGGAGTTCACCGGCGCGGAGTTGGAGAACATCTCCAAATACTGTTTCAGCTCCGAGAAGGCTTCGAAGAACATCGAGAACATGATCGGAGCCGTGCAGATCCCTCTGGGGTACGCGGGGCCGGTCAGGATCGCCGGCGACTTCGCGCAGGGGGAGTTCCTGATCCCGTTGGCCACCACCGAAGGCGCGCTGGTGGCATCGATCGCGAGGGGCATGTCGGTGATCAACGAAGGCGGCGGGGCGACTGCCTCGGTCCTCAGCGACACCATGACCCGCGCACCGGTCTTCCGCGTCGACGGCTTGGATCATGCCAAACGGACCATCGGATGGATCGAGGATAACTTCGCACTCGTCGAAGCGGCGGCGGCATCCACCACCAGCCACGGCAAGCTCCAGGGCATCGAGCCCTTCATCAGCGGCAGGGGCCTGTACCTGCGGTTCTCGTACACGACCGGCGATGCCATGGGCATGAACATGGTCACCATCGCCACCGAGGCGGCATGCGAGCTGATCGAGGAGCACACGGGGGCGCAGCTCGTATCTGTCTCCGGCAACATGTGCACCGATAAGAAGCCGGCCGCCGTCAATTTCATCAAGGGCCGCGGCAAGACCGTGGTCGCCGAGGCCAGGATCCCCGGGGCCGTGGTCGAGGCGCGGCTGCATACGACCTCGGCGCAGATCGCCGAGACCAATTACCGCAAGAACCTGGTCGGAAGCGTGCTCGCGGGCACGATGGGCGCCAACGCCCACGCGGCCAACATGGTGGCCGCATTGTACATCGCGACAGGGCAGGACCCCGCCCAGGTCGTCGGCGGCAGCATGGCGGTCACCTCGTGCGAGGATATCGACGGCGACCTCTACATAAGCGTCAGGATGCCGACCGTGGAGGTCGGCACCGTCGGCGGCGGCACCTCGCTGCCCTGCCAGTCCGAGGCGCTGAACATGATTGGATGCGCCGGGGACGGCAAATCCAAGAAGCTCTCCGAGATCGTGGCGGCGACCGTCCTGGCCGGCGAGCTCTCGACCCTGGCCGCTCAGGCTGCCAGGCACCTCGGCAAGTCCCATAACGCGTTGGGGCGTTGATCCGATGCCGGTGATCAACTTCGGATACGGGGACCTGTGCGGGCTCATCGGCAGGAGCATCCCCCAGGACGTCCTGGCGGACCGGCTGCCGATGATCGGCGCCGATATGCACGATGTCGAGGACGGCGTCGACGCGATGTCGGTGGAGTTCTTCCCCGACCGCCCCGACCTCTTCAGCGTGGAAGGCGTCGCCCGGGCGATGCGGGCGTTCCTGGATGTCAGCCCCGGCCTCCCGCCGTACGCGGTCGAGGACACGGGCATCGTCGTGGACCTCGATCCCCGCACCGCCTCGGTCAGGCCGTACTGCCTGTGCGCCGTCGTCCGCGGCATCGAGATGACCGAGGAGCTGTTGAAATCGATGATGGAGCTCCAGGAGAAACTGCATATCACCATCGGCAGGAAGAGAAGCAAACTCGCCATCGGCATCCATGATCTGGCCAAGGTCCGGGCCCCGTTCAGATACACCCTGTCCGAACCGCACGGCACCCGTTTCGTCCCGTTGGCGAAGACCGAGGCGATGGATCTCGCGGAGATCCTCGTGCGGCACGAGAAGGGCGTGGCCTATGCCGGGCTCCTCGGATCCTTCGAAGAGTACCCGGTGATCCTGGATGCGGACGGGGAGGTGCTGTCCTTCCCGCCGGTGATCAACGGAGCATTGACCGCGGTCACCACCGGCACCCGCGACCTGTTCATCGACGTGACCGGCACCGACCGCAAGGCCGTCAAGGGCGCGCTGGACATCGTGACCACGGCGCTGGCCGAACGCGGCGGCACGATCGGCGCGGTCCGCATGACCGGCGCCGAGGAGTGCATGTCCCCCGACCTGTCGCCGGTCGAACGGCGCATCTCCGCGGCGGCGTGCCTGGAGTTCACGGGCATCCGCTCCGGGGACAGGAGGACGGTGACGGACGCCCTGGAACGGATGGGCATGGATGCGGAAGCCGATCCGGACGATCCCGACGCCGTCGTCGCGAGATACGGCGCATACCGGCTGGACATCATGCACGATGTCGACATCTACGAGGACGTGGCCATCGGCCACGGCTTCGAGAGGTTCGGCGGCGATTACTCGGTGGTGCAGACCCCGGGGCGCCTGAGCGCCGACACGGTGTTCGCCGAGAGCCTCAAGGACGTGATGATCGGCTCGGGGTTCACCGAGGTGACGACCCTGACCCTGAGCAACGAGGAGGAAGAGTTCGGCATCTCGGGGCTGCCCGAGGTCGACACGGTGAGGATCCTGAACCCGATCACCGAGGAGCACACCTGCCTGAGGCCGTACCTGATGCCGAGCCTGATGCGGATCCTGCGGCACAACCGCCATCGCGACCTGCCCCAGCGGATCTTCGAGGTCGGATATGTCGTCAGGGACGGGCGCAACGAGTTGCGCCTGTGCGCACTGGCCACCGCTTCGAAGACATCGTTCACCGAGAGCAAGTCCCTGGCGGAATCGGTGATGAGGGAGATGTCGGCCGGATACACCGTGTCCCCCTGCGATCATCCGGTCTTCATCCCCGGGAGGGGGGCTTTCATCAATGTCGACGGCGAGCGGATCGGTTTCTTCGGGGAGGTGTCCCCGCAGACGGTCACCGCTTTCGGCATCACCCACCCCGTGACCGTGTTCGAGATCGACCTCGGTCCGATGACGGCGAGACGGTCGGGGAGCGTGTTCTGATGGAGGTCGGAGAGCTGTTCCCGCGCTTCGCCCTCCCGGATGAAGAGGGGGAGATGCTGGACAGCGGCATGTTGGAAGGCGTGCGTTACGTCATCTACTTCTATCCGCGTGACGGCACGCCCGGCTGCACGAAGGAGGCGTCTGACTTCACCGCCAATCACGCCAAGTTCATGTTCAGGAACATCCCCGTCTTCGGCGTCAGCAGGGACAAGCCCGAGACGCACAAGCGATTCAAAGAGAAGAACCAACTCAAAATCAAGCTGCTCAGCGATCCCGACCGCGAGCTGATCGACGCGGTCGGAGCCTGGGGGACCAAGAACATGTACGGCAAGACGACCGAGGGCATCATCCGCACCACGTTCATCGTCGGCAAGGACGGCAGGGTCGAGGCCGCCTGGAAGAAGGTGAAGGTCGACGGCCATGCCGACAAGGTCCTGGAGATGGCCGTCTCCCTCTACAAGGGCTGTTGAATCAGCTTCCGAGCTTGCGGTCGATCTCGGCGAGGATCCGCCCGGTGTCGCCGATGATGAGCCGATCGGCCGACTGGCCGACGTTGGTCTCGGGATCCGCGCTCACGACGACCATCCGGTTCATCACGCAGCTCCGGACGAAATCCGCGTCTGCGCCGGAGATGCCGAAGAGGACGCCGGTGTCGGCGATCCCGTCGAACACGCGGTCGGACGGCATCGATCCCGCCTCGGCGAGTGCGGGCGTGCACATGACGATCGCGCCGGTCGCCGCAGCGATGCGCTCGGCGACGGCGATCGACCCTTCTCCGATTTCAGAGCCCAGGATGAACGTCGCCCGCTTCGCCGGACGTTCGATACCGGCCTCGTCGGATCGGACGATCCCCTTCAGATCCGCATCCTTCATCGACCGGTAGATCACGGTGCCTTTGCGCCCGGCCTCCGGTTCGGGCACGGGGAGCGCCCCCGGCCGCATCGTGGCCATCTGCGGGAACGTGGTGCATACGGCCTCGGCGACCGATCGGCCGCCGAAGGAGGATTTGACGAACGTCATCTCCCGCCCGTCCATGCTCAGATCGACGCAGTCGGACACCAGTCCCGCCGCCAGCGCCGCCGCGAGGCGCGGAGCGATCTCCACGCCGCGCGCGGTCCCGCCCAAGACCACTCCGGCCGGGTTGACGCGGTTGACCACGTCGGCCAGAGCGTCGCAGTAGGCTTCGGGATGGTATTCGGACAGCGCGGCCTCCTTGACATGGTACAGCGTGTTGACGCCGAACGAGAACGCCGCATCGTACAGTCCCTTGAGCCCGTTCCCTCCGATGAGCACCCCGAACAGCCGCGTGTCGTACCCTCTCAGCTTCCCCAGCACCTCTGCCGAGGCGTCGGCGATCGCGTATCCGTCGGCGGTCGGCACGGTCTCGATCCAGACCAGGTTGCCCTCCGCCGTCGATTGGTTGAGGTTGTAGCATTGGAGCATGCCCGGGGGCAGGCCGTCATCGTCCTTGCCGCCGATGCTGCAGGTGCCCGACGAGGGGCAGGTGCTGCAGTTGCTCATCGTATCACCCCGAGTATGTACCCGGCCGCTTCCGCGGGATCGACGGCCTCGGCCGTCTCCGGCCGGCTGAACGACACGATCCTGGTCTTGGAGCCCTTCGCGCCCACGGAGAACGCGCCGAGCCCGAGGGCCACCCGGTTGAGCACCGTGACTTCGGCGGACATGCCCGGGTCGGCCGGGTCGCGGCCGCACCCGCCGGACGGGACCATCGAGACGACCGCGCCGTCGGGCACCCGGCAGACGCGGAGCCCGCCCCCGTAGTCCTGGACGGCCTCCCGGCCTCCGTTGCCGAGCCTCAGGTCGGTCACGTGGTAGAACTGGGGGGCGCACAGCATCCGCGAGAGCGTGGCGGGGACCTGCGAGGTCCCTCCGTCAGCGGTCCGGTCCCCGCAGACGATGAGGCCGTAATCGGGGACGAAGCGGGTCACGAAGGCCGCGAGAGCCCTGGCCGTGGCATACGCGTCGGCGCCGGCGAACGCCGGGTCGGAGAGGAGGTACGCCGCATCGGCGCCCCTTCCGAGACAGTCCCTCATCGTCGCTTCCGCCTGCGGAGGTCCCATCGCCACGGCGATGACGCTGTCCCCTTCGGCCTTGGACCCGATGACGCGGTCGAGGACGCGCATGCAACGCGGGTCTGGTATCGAAGGAACATCCTCTCTCACGACATGACCCGTCCCGTCGGTGTCCACCTCCGGTGCGAGGGGGACCTCTTTGACCAATACGACGAATTTCATACTGTCACGGCCATGGCATCGGAACCGTTTATCTCTTCCGTCGGCGACGGTCGCCGGAACCGTGGCCCCGCTCACTCATCCC
>JAAYAP010000044.1 GCA_012719315.1 Methanobacteriota archaeon | reverse complement strand
GTCGTGCACGCGGAGGATGTCGGCGCCGGCTGCCGCCGCCTCCGCCGCGGCGAGGATGCTCGCGGTCTCGCGGTCGACCCCCGGATACGCATGCGCCAGGAAGCGCTTCCGCGACGCGCCGATCAGCACCGGACGGCCGCGGGCGACCTGCCGGCATCCGCGGATGAGCTCCATGCAGTGGGCCGGGCCCATGCCGAAGCCGATCCCCGGATCGACGGCCAGGCGATCGCGGCGGACGCCGGCTGCCTCGGCGGCCGCGGCCCTCGCCGCCAGGAACCCGCCGGCTTCGGCGATGATGTCGCCTTCGAACACGTCGGTGGCGAAGGTGCGGGGGCTGCCGTGCATGTAGGCGATGACCGCGCGGACGCCGGTCGTCGCGACCAGCTCCGCCATGCCCTCGTCCCCGAACGCGCCGATGTCGTTGACGATCGCCGCTCCGGCGTCGATGCAGGCGCGGGCGACCGCCGTCTTCGTCGTGTCCACCGACACGGGCACGTCCACGCAGGCCGACAGCTCCCTGACGACCGGCAGGATCCGCGCCAGCTCGACGGCGGCATCGACCGGCTGCGCCCCGGGCCGGGTGGACTCGCCGCCGATGTCGACGATGTCCGCCCCCTGCTCGACCAGTCGTATCCCGGCGGCCAGGGCCGCGGCCGGTGAACCGTGCCTCCCGCCGTCCGAGAACGAATCGGGGGTCACGTTCAGGATGCCCATGATCAGGGGCCTGCGGCGCGATCCGCGTCCGAGGTCCATGCGCCCTCAGAGGTGGTCGTCCACCAGCTCGACCAGGTCCACGACCTCGATGTCGCGATCGCCCTTGCCCGCGAGCAGGTTGGTGACGCAGAACGGGCAGGTGGTGATGAGGATCTCCGCCGCACCGGTCTCGTCCATCCGCTGGTCGGCGATGGTGGCGGCGACCTCGGGGTAGGCCGACCTCACGCCCCCTCCGCCGCCGCAGCAGTGGCTGGTGGAGCGGTTGTAGGGCATCTCCTTGAAATCGATCTCCGGGAACATCCTGATGACCTCCCGGGGCGGCTCGTAGACACCGCAGTGCCTGCCCAGATGGCAGGGGTCGTGGTAGGTGACCTTCTTCGGCAGCGGCCTGAGCTTGAGGTCCTGCTTGGCGAGGAACTCGGTCATGTGCAGCACCTCGAAGGGCACGTCCACGTACTTGGGGAACTCGTGCTTGAACATCCGGTAGCATCCGGCGCAGGAGAGGAGCAGCGTCTCGACGCCCAGGGACTTGATCGCGTCCACGTTCCTCTGCATCAGCTTGGTGACCTCGGCCTGGTCGACGCCGATCCTCTGGAGGACCGAGCCGCAGCAGACCTCATCCAAAGTGGTGAAGTCGACGCCCAGCTTGTTGAGGATGGAGATCGAGGCCTCCGAGGTCCTCTTGGTCCTGTAGGCCGCGGTGCAGCCGGAGTAGTAGGCGTACTTGGCCGGACGGGGCTCGAGGCCGATGGTCTCCCGCACCGACACGTCCTCGTTGAAGGGGTTGTCCTTGGTGAGCACGCTGTCGACGATCGCCTTGTGCTTCGGCAGCATATGGCCGCTCCTGACCAGGTCGGCGCGGCAGGTCTCGATGATGTCGACGATGTCGACTTTGGAAGGGCACCGCCTCACGCAGTCGGCGCAGGTGGTGCAGGTGTACATGTTCTCGATGACCGACTCGTCGGCGGGGATCTCGCCGTGGAGCAGGCCGTACGAGAGGACGATGCGCCCTCTGGAGAGCGCCGAATCCCAGTTGATCGCCTTGAACGTGGGGCACACGCTCTTGCAGAACCCGCACATGGTGCAGGTGTTGAGCGCTTCCGACACCCGTTTGAGGCTGTCGGCCTTGAAACCGGGGGCGTATTCCAGCCGGGGGATGGTCACGCTGCCGTCCATGAGGATGATGAACCTTGCGTCGGCCTTCCAGGCGAGGGCCGCCTCGACCGCCGCGGCGACCGAGGGGTAAGGCGTGATGTTCGCCTCCTCGAGGATGCGCGGATCCAGGTCGGTCACCGCCCAGATGTCCGCCCAGGTGGCGATCTCCGCCATCTTCGCCGCCTTGTGGTATCCCAGCTTGTACTCGGTCCGGAGGTTCTCCAGGACCCGTTCGGGATCGCGCGACGACGACAGCTGGTTGAGGAAGGTGGCATGGCCGATGCCCTCCCTGCATTTGGAGACCATGATGATCTTGCCGCCCTCCTTCAGCGCCCATTTGCCGTTGTCGAGGGCCTTCTGCGATTGGTAGAGGTCGACGTCCATGGGATAGGGCGCGACCGAGATCACCACGTCGGCCAGCTCGGGGATGGGGACGCAGAACACGTCCATCGCCCAGTCCACCGCCTGTTCGAAGGCGGGGTTCAGCGCCCCGGAGGCCACCTTGTATATCTCCTGATGCCGGTCGAGGACCATCTGGATGGAGAAGATCTCCTTGCCCTTGACCACCTCGAGCGCGTCCATCATGTCCTCGTGGACGGGGTTGTCCTCGAGGACCAGCGACTGGGCCTCCTTGTTCATCGCGAGCTTGTGGTTGGTCTCGATCGTCTCGTACGAGGCGACGCCCGGCAGGAAGGACTTCCTCCCGCCGGTGAATCCCGCGAAGTAATGGGGTTCGACGCTGGTGATGATCACCAGGCGGTCGGCGTCGACCGCGATCCGGTTCACGTTCATCGGGGTGCCGTTCTTGGACACGCCCAGGTGCACGCACTCGGATTCCTTGGCGTCATGCGAGATGATGCGGTCCTTCAGTTCGGGGTACAGGGGGCCGAAGACGAAGTCGTACTCCTCAGGAGTCATCTCCCGATGCGCGCCCGTGGCGACCAGGAACCTGGCCTGGCGCAGGTCCATCCGCTTCGACAGCGCCGCCAGGACCTTGGCGGTCGGAGTGGGGCGCGTGCCGTCGTTGACGATGAACACCACATCCTCGCCTCCTTCCAGGAAACTCGCGAGGGAATCATAGCCCAGGGGGTTGTCGATGGATGCATTGATGACGTCGTCGGGATCGCCGCATTCAACGTCCAGCGGGTAGAATGTGCCTATATAGGAGCTGTCCGGAAGCGATATCTTCTGGACACCTTCCTTACCGTATTTTACGTCGATGTTCATTTTAGACCGAATCACTGAATCGCACTGCCGTATTAAAGCATAATCGTGAGACGCCGCGAGAAATAGTATTTTAACGGGCGGGACGATGGAAAGACCGATGGCCTCGCTGAGAGAGTTGGGTGAGCGCGCGTTGATCGAGAACCTGCACGGGATCGTGCGGCCGATGCCGGGCGCGGGCGTCTGGGACGATGCGGCGGTCCTCGACCTGCAGGGGACGGCGGTGGTCTGCACCGACACCGTCAGCGTCGAGCGGCACAAGCCGGCCGGCATGACATGGGAGCAGTTCGGCTGGACGGCGGCGGCGGTCAGCCTCAGCGACATCGCGAGCATGGGCGCCCGGCCGGTCGGGGTCCTCGTCGCGCTGCAGCTCGACGGGGACATGGACGAGCGGGACGCCTACGACCTGATGAGCGGCATGGACCAGTGCGCCGAGTTCTGCGGCACGTACCTGGTCGGCGGGGACACGAAGCCGGGGCACGGCTCGGTCACGGCCACCGTGATCGGGTCCACCGACGGCCGCCCGCCGCTGAGGCGGTCGGGGGCGTCGCCCGGCGACCTCGTCGGCGTCACCGGCCGCCTGGGCTCCGCCGCGGCCGGGTACCACGCCCTCATGAACGGGATCGACGAGGAGGACGCGACGATGTCGCTGCTGGTCCCCGTCCCGCGGGTCGAGGAGGGTTCGATCCTCCTGCGCTCGGGAGCGGTCACCTCGTGCATGGACCTCTCGGACGGCCTCGCCGAGGCGGCCCATGCGATCTGCGCCGCGAGCGGCGTCGGCATGGACATCCGGAAGGAGTTCCTGCCCGTGGAGCCGCACGTCGACGCGATCGCGGACAGGTTGGGCCTCGACCGGGACGGACTCGTCATGTATTGGGGAGGGGATTATGAACTCCTATTCACATTCGATAAACGCGGATTGGCGCGCCTCCATGGCGAAGGGCTCGATTTCTCGATCGTCGGCACGGTGATCGAGGGGGATGCCCCGTGCATATCCGACGGCGACGGCAGGAAGGTGATGGATCGTGGCGAATATTGAACCGGTCACAGAATCGCGGTACTACCGCAAGGAAGGGGACGTCTACGTCTGCGAGCTCTGCCCGCACGGGTGCAGGATACCCGTGGGGGGCGTCGGCCGCTGCAATTCGCGGCGGGGGGAGGAGGACATCCTCTCCGCCTACAGCTACGGGAAGGTCTCGTCCATCTGCGTGGACCCGATCGAGAAGAAGCCGCTGTACCACTACCATCCCGGGACCTCGATCTTCTCGATCGGCAGCGTCGGCTGCAACATGTCCTGCCGGCATTGCCAGAACTACGCCATATCCCAGACGGTGACCGGGAGGAAGCGCACCACCTACGAATCGCCGGAGGAGATCGTCGCGATGTGCAGGCGCGAGGGCTCGGACGCCATCGCCTTCACCTACAACGAGCCGATGATCTGGTACGAGTACATCATGGACATCATGAAGTGCGCACCCGACCTCGGATGCGTGCTGATCAGCAACGGCCTGGTCAACGAGCGGCCGCTCCGGGACCTGTGCAAGGTCATGGACGCCGTCAACATCGACATCAAGGGGTTCACCGACGGATTCTACATGAAGATCTGCGGAGCGCACCTGGAGGACGTCCTGCGGTCGGCGAGGATCATCTTCGAGGAGAAGGTGCACCTGGAGCTGACCTACCTGGTGATCCCCGGCCTGAACGACTCCCGCGAAGAGATCGAGCGGTTCTGCGTCTGGATCAGGGACACGCTCTCTCCCGATGTGCCCGTCCACTTCTCGCGTTTCCATCCGGACTTCGACATGATGGACGTGCCGATGACGCCGGTGGAGACGGTGCTGGAGTGCCGGGACATCGCCGAGGCGTGCGGGTTGAACTACGCCTACGTCGGCAACATCATCACCGACGATGCCTCCGACACCTACTGCCCCGAATGCGGGACGGTCGTGATCAGGCGCACCGGGTATCTGGTGGAGATCGAGGCCCTGGAAGGCAGGAGATGCGCCTGCTGCAGGACCGTGCTGCCGATCGTCAGATGAACAGGAACAGCGGATTGCCGATGACCGCCAGGATCACGGCCGCCATCGAGAGCGGCACGACGAACGGCACCATGGGCGTCACCCAGATCCTCTCGTGTCCCGCGGCCTCTAACCGGTCGTAGATCAGCGCCGGATCGTCGATGTAATGCACCCGGACCAGCCGGCCGTCCTCCAGATCGTGCATCGGCCAGACATGGGAGGTCCTGGCTTCGGCGAGCTCCATGGTGCGTCCGAGGATCAGCTCGCGGCCCTGCTCGCCCCTGATGAGGTTGTTGGCGATCCACGGCAACGCGACCATCATGGTGAGGATCGCCCCCAGGAAGAGGGCGGAGACGGCGAAGGTGAAGATCTCGGCGAGAGGGTTGCCGATCATCCCGATCAGCGGCAGCGCGAACATCGTCGGGTACACCGGGAACAGGAATGCCAGCGACATGAGGCACTTGATGTCGGCCCCTCCGGGTATCGCCCCGAAGATGTACATCAGCAGGAAGATGGTGTAGCTCGCCGGTATCGCCGTCCAGGCTGCCGTGAACGGGTCCCCCTGTATATACAGCAGGTAGATGGGGACAGCGAAGAGCACGGCCATGGCAGGGTAGATGATCAGGAAACGGTTCGTGTTCGCGAAGAGGTCGATGACGATCAGACAGGATCCCGCCGTCAGGGCGACATACTCCCATTTGAAGCCGTTCTCGAGGATAGAATAGGCCGTGAACGCGGCCACGCCCACGACGCTGAGGACGATCCAGTGTGCATCGGAGACTTCGCGCGTCCTCCAATCGCTGATGCTCGCTGATGAAAGAACAGTGACCATCAGGACGAAGAGGACGATATGGACGTAATCGAATTCCAGACCTCGACCCCCCTTACAACCTTACGATTGAACATATAATATATATGCCTTTACCACTGTCCCCGGGCCATATGAGGAACCCCCGCATCATGTTGATGATCTCCGCGGCGGCCGTGCTCGTCCTGGTGACGGCCATGCCCGCGCTCGCCCTGTCCGACGCCGCCGACGGGGACGACGTCAAGATCGTCGACCACGGCGCGGTGGACCTGAGCGCGGGATCCTCGGCGACGATCCGCCTCGTGGTCGTGAACACCCTGCCCGGCGGCACGGGCCTAGCCGACCAGCGTGTGGTCGAGGTCTCGGTCGGATCCCCGGACAGCCGGCTGAAAGCGCAGGTGGACAACACCTTCTTCGTGCTGGACGGCCAAGGGCTGGAGGAGGTGCGGCTGACGATCGCGTCCGACAGGTACATCGACTCCGGCACCTATGTGCTCGACGTCGGCCTCACGGTCAGGTCGGCGGATCCCGCCGACGCATCGGTCGTCGTATCGTCATACGCGCTGGAGGTCGATCTCGTCTCGGCGCTGGACGGCGGCGATTCCTTCAACAGGGTCCTCGGCGTCTTCGAGAACCGCCTCCCGGCGCCTTTCAACGGACCGCTGGGCACGGCGGTGCTGACCTTCGTCCTCGTCTCGTTCATCGGGCTGGCCGTCATCATGGTCGCCGGCCCGGTGCTGATGCGGATCGTCTTCCACAACCGGCCCCCGGAGCAACGGGACCGGTACCGGGTCCCGGTGGTCAAGTTCCTGCTGATGATCGTGGCCGTCTACGCCTTCGGCCGGGCTTTGGAAGTCTATGGAGCTCCCGTCGGCATCGTCGTCGCGTTCGCGACCTGGAGCCGCGTGCTCTACATCCTGCTCGGCGCCGTCGTCGTCTGGAAGGTCTACGAGGCGTTCGTCGGATACACCCTGTCGCGGCTGCAGGAAGACGCCCCGGACGACGCGGGAGGGCCCGCCGACCTGGAGCCGCTCCTGAGGCTGGTCGGCAAGGTGACCGTCGCGACGTTCGCCGCGGCCGCGGTCGTGGCCGGCTTCGGCATGAGCCTCGCCGCCATCGTCACCAGCGCCGGGCTCGTCACGCTGGGGATCACCTACGGGGCGCAGAACGTCCTCAACCAGTTCTTCAACGGCGTGGTGCTGCTCATCACCCGCCCCTTCAAGAAGGGCGATCTCGTGCAGATCGGCGCCGGAACCGATGTCTACAAGGTCAGGAAGGTCAGCGTCATGAACACCGTCTTCGACAACTGGTTCAACAACGATGTCGTGATCATGCCCAACGACGCCGTGGCCTCGGCCTCGATCTCCAACCTCACCGGCAAGACGCTCGCCCACCGGATCCAGGTCAGCATGTCCTTCGCATACGGCACCGACATCGGCGGCGTCAGGCGGATCATGGAGGAGACGGCCTCCGCGCATCCGGAGGTGGTCACCGACGGGACATCGTCCATGCCGTACACGATCGCGACGGGATTCAACGACGCCTCGGTGCAGGTCAGGCTGATCGCCTACGTCACCGACGTCAACAACCGCAGCCGGATCTCCTCCGAACTCGGCGTCCGGCTCTACGAACGGTTCATGGCCGACAGCGTCGGGGTCATGCACCCGCGCACCGACGTGCACATACTGGACCCCGATGCCGACCGCGGGAAGGGCCCGACCTGACCGCGGCGGCTCCGATCCCACGGCATCTGTCGGATTTCGAAGAGGCGTTGGCATCAAATAAGGATTTAAATAGTACGATTTGTGTTATCCGCAACAGGTTTACGAATTGCGAGAATCTGAAGGGGACGGTGGAAAGATGATAGACAACCTTGACAAACGCATCCTGGAGGTCATGAAGAAGGATTCCAGATGCCCGTTCGTGGAGATGGCCAACCAACTCGGGGTCTCCGAAGGGACCATCCGCAGCAGGGTGCACAGGATGACCGAGGAAGGGGTGATCCGCGGATTCACGATCAAGACCAGCTCGAAGAACGTCAAGGCGCTGGTCGAGATCAGGATCGACGTGAACACGGATACCGAGGAGATCGCCAGGGAGTTCGCGGGATACGAGGGCGTGGCCGAGGTCTTCGAGGTCACCGGCGACCAGGACATCATCGCCATCGTGGATGTCGAGTCCTCGCAGAAGCTCAACGAGATCATCGAGCGGGTGCGCAAATACGACAACATATTAAGTACACGCACGCGTCTGATATTGAAGGAGCACTTCGGAGATAATTAAGATGTTCAGAGGTACGTCGACGGCGATCATCACACCGTTCTCGGATGACGGGTCGGTTGATGAGGAGGCATTGAGGAGGCTGGTGGACTTCCAGGAGGAGAACGGGGTCGACACCATCGTCCCCTGCGGATCCACGGGGGAGGCCGCCACCCTCTCGCACGAGGAGCATATCGAGGTCGTGAGGATCGTGATCGACCAGGCCAAACGGGCGAAGGTCCTGGCCGGCGGCGGCAGCAACAACACCGCCGAGGCGATCGTGCTCAGCAGGAACGCCGAGGACCTCGGTGCCGACGGGGTGCTCTCGATCTCGCCGTACTACGTCAAGCCCACGCAGGAGGGCATCTACAGGCACTACAAGGCCATCGCCGAGTCGGTCGGGATCCCGATCGTGCCGTACAACGTGCCCGGGAGGACCGGCTCCAACGTGGAGGCGGAGACCATCCTGAGGCTGGCGGAGATCGACAACATCGTCGCCGTCAAGGAGGCGAGCGGCAACATGGAGCAGATCAGGCGGATCATCGCCGGGAGGCCGAAGGGGTTCGAGGTGCTCAGCGGCGACGACTCGCTGACCTGCGACGTGATCGCCCTGGGCGGCGACGGCGTCATCTCGGTGGCGTCGAACTGCCTCCCGGACAGGGTATCTGGGATGGTGCGCGCGTTCCTGGAGGGCAGGACGGCGGAGGGCGAGGCGATCTGCAAAGAGCTGCAGCCGCTGTTCACGGCCCTGTTCGTCGAGTCCAACCCGATCCCGATCAAACACGTGATGCGGAGGATCGGCTACGGGAACGGCGCTCCGCGCCTGCCGCTGCTGCCGCTCTCCGCCGAGGCCGCGGAGGAGATCGGACCCGTGTTGGCGAGCCTGGGGTTATGAGGGCGCCGATGACGGCCGGGGTCGGAGACGGTGCCGTCGGCATCCGGTATCTTGAGAGTTCATAACATGGACGAGGGTTTGGGATTATGATAACAGTCATGAAATTCGGAGGCTCCAGCGTCGGGTCTCCCGAGGCATTGGGAAGGGTCGCGGACATAGTGCTGGGCACAGAAGGGCAGAAGGTCGTGGTGGCCTCGGCGATGTCGGGGGTGACCAACTTCCTGGTGAGCGCCGCCGAGTCCGACAACCGCAAGGACAGGGAACGCGCCGTGGAGGGTCTGGACGAGATGCACCTGGCGGCGGCGGCCAAGCTCTTCGAGGGCGTGGCCATGGAGGCCTTCATGGACGAGTACCGCCCCAGGTTCGAGGAGTTCAAGGCGCTGATGACCGACGAGGCGGCGGCGGCCGACCCGTTCTACATGGACACGGTGTCGTCCCAGGGGGAGAGGTTCTCCACCCTGCTGCTGGCGCACGTCCTCAGGCTGAAGGGGGCGAGGGCCGTGGCGATGACCGCGGAGGAATGCGGCATCTCCGCCGAGGGCAGGCCGCTCAACGGCAGCGCCGCGCTCAACCGCACCGAGAGCCAGATGACCATGCGGCTCAAGCCCGTGCTGGAGCAGGGCATCATCCCGGTGATCACCGGGTTCTACGGCATCAACGACGACGGCAAGGTCCTGACCTTCGGCAGAGGCGGCTCGGATTACTCGGCCGCGGTCGTGGCCAACGGGCTGGACGCCGATGTCCTGGAGATCTGGACGGATGTCGACGGCTTCATGTCGGCCGACCCCCGGATGATCCCCGATGCCGTGCTCATCGACGAGATGAACTACGCCGAGGCGGCCGAGCTCGCCTACTTCGGCGCCAAGGTGCTGCATCCGCGCACCATCGAACCGGTGCGGATGAAGCACATCCCGCTCAGGATCAGGAACTCGTTCAAGCCGGAGGACGCCGGCACCTCGGTGCATCATCTGCGCAAGCAGACCGACGAGATGCTGAAGAGCGTGGCGGTCAAGACCGACCTCTCGATCATCTCGATCAGCTCGGCCGAGATCGCCTACCGGCCCAACATGGTCGCGAGGATCATCGAGAAGATCGCCGAGAACGATGTCATCATCTACTCGCTGTCGACCTCGCTGTCGACGGTGGCGCTGCTGGTGCACAACAACGACGTCAAGGCCACGATGATGCGGCTGAACACGCTCGACGCCGGCGACATCGAGCGGATCGAGGTCAAGAGCGACGTCGCCCTGGTGTGCGCGGTGGGGGACAACCTGCTGGCCAAGTGCGGCGTGTCGGGGGACATCTTCTCGGCGGTCAAGGACGCCCGGGCGAACGTGGAGATGATCTCCGAAGGCGCGTCCGACGTCTCGCTCAACTTCGTCGTGCCCATGTACAAGGTCACCGAGGTCGTCAGATCGCTGCACAGCAGGTTCGTCACCAAGGAGCGGAGCGCATGAGGGACTTCGAATCGGAGAACGGGGTGATGCTGTTCGCCGGCGTGCCGGTCACCGACCTGGCCGACGCCTTCGGCACACCGGTCTACGTGACCGACGAGCAACGCATCAGGGAGAACTACCGCAGGATACGCGACGCGTTCTCCGCGCACATGGAGACCGCGGTCCATTACGCCTGCAAGGCCAACACCAACCTCGCGATCCTGAGCATACTGAATCAGGAGGGCAGCGGCATCGACGCCGTCTCGGCGGGCGAGGTCGCGGCCTGCATCCGGGCGGGCATCCCCCCGGAGCGGATCATGTACACGGGGGTCAACGTCAGCGACGCCGAGCTGAAGGCGGTCACCGACATGGAGGTGATGATCAACATCGACTCCGAATCCGGGTTGGAGCGGCTGGCGGCGATCAACCGCGATCTGCCGGTGTCGTTCCGTATCACGCCCGACGTCGGCTCCGGCCACAGCGACAAGGTCGTCACCGGCCGGAGGGGATCCAAGTTCGGCATCCCCATGGACCGGGTCGTCAAGACCTACCTCAGAGCCAGGGACCTCGGCTTCGACATCCGCGGCATCCACGCCCACATCGGCTCCGGAGGCCAGGCGGTCGAGCCCTTCACGGATATGGCCGGGATCATGGCCGACACCGTCAACCGGCTGCAGGACAAAGGCATCGACCTGGATTTCATCGACATCGGCGGCGGCATCGGCGTGCCGTACAGGATGAACGAGGAGGAGATGGACCTGGAGGAGCTGGCCTTTGACGTCACCGAGATCATCCTCGAAGAGACCGACGTCAGGAAGCTGATCGTCGAACCGGGCCGGTACATCGTCTGCGACTCGACCGTGCTGCTGACCAGATGCGTCGACGTCAAGGACGCCGGCACGAAGCGGTACATCGGCGTGGACGCAGGCTTCAACACCCTGGCGCGTCCGGCGATGTACGATGCGTATCATTATGTGGCCATCGGCAACCGTTTCGGCAAGGCGGCGACGGCGAAGTACGACGTCGCCGGGCCGATCTGCGAGTCCGGCGACATCCTCGCCCGCGACCGGGCGCTGCCCAAACCCGAGGAGGGGGACGTGGTGGTCGTCTACGATGCCGGAGCCTACGGGTTCAGCATGTCGAGCAACTACAACTCCAGGCCGCTGTGCGCGGAAGTGCTGGTGAACGACGGCGAGGCCGAGCTCATCCGCGAGCATGAGGCTCCGGAGGACCTGTGGCGGAACCAGATCGTGCCCGAGAGGCTCAGACGATGAGATTCTGGAAGTACCACGGGATCGGCAACGACTTCATCGTCCTCGACGGCTCGGCCGGGGACCTGGAGGTCGATACGGCGGGATGCAGGAAGCACTGCGACCGCAACTACGGCATCGGCGCCGACGGCGTCCTCTACCTCTTGCCCGGGGACGGCACCGACATCTCCATGCGCATCATCAACGCCGACGGGACCGAGGCCGAGATGTGCGGCAACGGCATCAGATGCATCGCCAAGCACGCCTACGACTTCGGCATCGTCGGCAGCGACCGCTTCACCGTGCGCACCGGCGCCGGCGACCTGGACGTCCGGGTCGCGACCGGCCCGGACGGCAAAGTGTCCGCGGTGCAGGTCGACATGGGCGCGCCGGTGCTCGAGGCCCGCGAGGTGCCGGTCGACGCCGACGGGCGCTTCATCGACCGGCCGTTCGAGGCCAACGGCATCGCCTTCAGGGCCAGCGCCGTATCCATGGGCAATCCGCATTTCATCACCTTCTCGAACCTCTCGGACGACCAGGTGCAGAGGCTCGGGCCGATCCTGGAGAGCCACCCCTTCTTCCCGAAACGGACCAACGTGGAGTTCTGCAGGGTGGTCGACGGGACGATCTCGGTCAAGGTTTATGAACGGGGGGCGGCATGGACGCTGGCCTGCGGCACGGGCGCCTGCGCCGCCGCCGTCGCGGCGGCCATGATCGGGCTGGTGCCCATGGACACGCCCGTCGAGGTGCGCCTGCCGGGAGGATGGTTGAGGATAACCGTCGGCGGGGACCTGGAGCACGTGCTGATGGAAGGCCCCGCAGAACTCGTTTACGATGGGAATATCGATTGGTGAGCATGATGACCGGATTCGAGCAATCAAAGCGACTACAGAGCCTGCCCCCCTACCTCTTCGTGAGGCTGGAGGAATTGACCGCGATCAAGAAGAAGGAGGGCTGGGACCTCATCGATTTCGGCATCGGGGATCCCGACCTGCCGACCCCGGAGCCCATCGTCGAGGCGCTCAGGGAGGCGGCCGGGGTCAACGACTATCAGAAGTACTCCTCGTCCCAGGGGGAGCGCGACCTGCGGGTCGCCGTCGCCGAGTGGTACGGCAGGAGGTACGGGTTGGACATCGACCCCGACACGCAGGTCTGCATCACCATCGGCTCCAAGGAGGCGATCTTCAACATCGCGCAGGCGTTCGTCAACGTCGGCGAGACGATCGTCGCGCCCAGCCCGGGATACCCCGTCTACTCCGGCGCATCCGCCCTCTTCAATGAGGCGGAGTGCGTGCTCGTGCCCCTCCGGGCGGAGAACGGCTGGCTGCTGGATGTCGACGAGTGCCCCGCGGGCGCGCGGATGCTCTATCTCAACTACCCCAACAACCCGACCGGGGCCACCTGCGACCTGGAGTACCTGGTGAAGGTGCAGGACTGGTGCCGCGCCAACGGGACGATCCTCTGCTACGACAACGCCTACTCGGAGATGTGCTACGACGGGTACCTGGCGCCGTCCGTGCTGGAAGCGGGACCCGACGCCATCGAGTTCGGGTCGTTCTCCAAGACGTTCAACATGACCGGCTGGCGGCTCGGATACGCCGTGGGGCATCCGGACCTCATCGCCGGCCTCAAGAAATGCAAGGGGCAGGTCGACTCCGGCGCGCCCATCTTCATCCAGAAGGCGGGCATCAAGGCGCTGAGCATGTACGGTCCCGAGGGGGAGATCCCGGATGCCGTGCGGGAGAACATGGATGAGTACGCCCGCAGGCGGCGCATCCTGGTGGACGGCCTCCGCGGACTGGGATACGACGTGGCCATGCCCAACGGCACCTTCTACGTCTGGTTCGACTGCGGCATGCCCTCTTTCGAGTTCACCGCCAAGATGGTCGAGCTCGGCATCGTCGTCACGCCCGGCTCCGGGTTCGGCGAATCCGCCGACGGGTACATCAGGATGACCGTGACCGAGCCGGTCGAGCGCATCCGCGAGGCCCTGGCCCGGATGGAACGGGGCAGTTACCGCTGAATCCGAGGGGGTCCGCCCCCTCCCTCGGCGAGCATCCCGCCTCCGATGCCGATCCGCGGCGGTCAGCACGTTCTGGCGTCGGGTTCCGGCGGCGATGCCGCGAACAGCCGCTTGGATTCCTTGAGTGCCTCGATGACCGGCATGGGGTCCTTGAGCAGGTACGTCTCCAAAGCCCCCCCGCCGGTGCTGATGTACGACATCCGGTCGGCGTAATCGAACCGTTCGGCCGCCCCGGCGGTATGGCCGCCGCCGAGGACGGAGAGCCCTTTGCCGGCGACCATCGCCTCCATCAGGCCCTTGGTGCCGTTCTCGAACCCGGGTTTCTCGAACATGCCGGCCGGGCCGGACATGAACGAGGTGCTGGCGGCCTCGATGACCTTCTGGAACTTGCCGATCGACAAGTCGCCGATGTCCAACGCGGGCCCCTCGGCCGACATGTCGCCGATGTTCACCGATACGCGTCTGCCGTCCCTCTCGACGGCGACGTCGATCGGCAGCAGGATGCGGGACCCGTACTTCGCCATGACCTCGCCGGCGAGGCGCACGTTGTCCTCGGTCAGATCCTCCCGGAGGGCGGATCTGCTGGCATCCCCGATGTCGACGCCCCTGGCATGCAGGAAGGCGTTGCCGGCCAGACCGACGATGATCACCGTGTCGGCCATCCCGTGCTCCATGACCACGTCGATCATGTGCGGGATGTCCGTGAACTTGGCGCCGCCCAGGATGAACACCGAGGGCCTGCGCGGATTCTCGAAGATCGATTGCAGCGCGTACAGTTCCCGCGCCATCAGCCGCCCCGAGGCCGACGGGATCCTGAGCTGGAACCCGACCAGCGAGCACTGGGAGCGGTGGGCGGCGCCGAACGCGTCGCACACGTAATGGTCGAAGAGCGGGGCCAGCTCGCGGACGATCTCGCCGTCGGCATGCACATGCATGTCCGACTCCTCGCTCTCGGAGTCGATCTCCCTCACGTTGCCCAGCAGCAGGACCTGCCCCGGCTCCAACGCCCCGATGGCGGCCTTGGCCTCGTCCCCGATCACGTCGTCGACGTAGGCCACGGGCATGTTGAGGTTGCGCGACAGCCTTCGGGCATGCTGCTCGAGGCCGATGAAATCCCATCTGTCCTTCCGCGACTGGTGCGTCATGACCACCAGCTTCGCCCGGTTGCCGACTAGCTCGCGGACGGTGGGCACGACCGCCCTGATGCGGACGTCGTTGGTTATCTCCAGCGTCTCCTTGGACAGCGGGCAGTTCATGTCGACCCTCAGGAGGACCGTCTTCTCCTTGAAGTCGAAGTCGTCCAGGGTGTAGAAGTCTCGGTCCGTGTCCATCACCCTTTGCGCGGAATGCCGAGGGAGAGGTCGGTCCTGCCGACCGAGGCGGCGGGGTCCTCCTCCGTCTTGCACATCGATCTGATGCAGTCGATGTTCTCCGGGATCACGTCGGACTCCTGGTGGACGCCCTGGTAGAAGTAGAGCCTGTTGCCGACCGCTTTCACCCCGTCCTCCCAGATGACGACCTCGTACATGTCGGACCGGTCCCGGCCGATGTCCCTGGCCATCTCCATGACCTCGGCGGTGGTCCTGATGCCGTCCCGGCTCCTCACGAGCCGGACGCGCGGCGCTCCGCGGAGCACCTCCAACGCCTCCTCGGTGGTGACATCCTTCGCGAGTTCCAGCGACACCGTGTGCATGTGCATGAGCGTGGTGGAGGCCTTGACCGCCATGGTGTTGATGCTGAGCCACGGCATGATGCTCTGCACGTCGGGGCCGTGGTGGGTCGGCAGCTTCACCGAGGGCTCGAGGCCGTTGATGGGGCCCGTCGAGCTGTCACCCGGATCCGCCCCTCTCCTGATCAGGGTCACGTAGGCGTTCTTGATCTTGAATGCGCGGTCGAGCGGGTGCAGCGTCCTCAGCAGGCCGGTGGTGTTGCAGGAGACGACGCGCGAGAACTGCGCCCCCCATGACTCGCCGTAGTTGGCGGTCGAGTTGAAGGAGATCCCGGTCAGTCCGTGATCCTCCCCGCCCTGGAAGATGCCCTTGATGCCGGCGGCGGCGTACATCGCCTTGTAGAACTCGCCGAAGTCCCCGGGGGTGCAGTCGACCATGATGTCGACCTTCCCGCAGAGGTCCTC
>JAAYAP010000043.1 GCA_012719315.1 Methanobacteriota archaeon | reverse complement strand
CTGCCGGTGGTCGTCCCGCGGATCGACGGCCGGGCGGGATCGTCGCCGGACGGCGGCATGCCGGAGTGGATGCGCGGCGGAGCGGTATGAACGGCCGGTTCCGGGAAAGTATTTTGCCCCCTGCCGCATACCGGAGGCCGTGAACGGAGGGACGATGATGTCGGCCGAGGCCGAGAGGAGGTTCGAAGCCGACCTGGCGAAGGCTGCGGCGGCCGTGCGTTCGGCGGGCGACGCGGAGGTGATAACCCACATAGACGCCGACGGCATCACCGCGGGCGCGGTGGCATCGACGACGCTGGAGAGGCTCGGCATCCCGCACACCGTGACTTTCGAGAAGCAGATCACCGACGCGGCCGTGGAGCGCATCAACAACGGGACCGCCGACCTCGTCTGGCTGACCGACCTGGGCAGCGGCTACCTCTCCCGGTTCGAGCGGCCCGGCATCATAATCACCGACCATCACGTCCCCGACACCGGCTTCCGGGTCAATCAGACCCGCATCGACGATTTCACCGCCATCCACCATCTGAACCCGCATAATTACGGGATCGACGGCACCAGCGAGATCTGCGGCGCCGGCATGGCGTACCTGCTGTCGAAGACGATCGACCCCGCCAACCGCGACCTCGCCTACCTGGGCGTGATCGGCGCGGTGGGCGATTTCCAGGACAGCCGGGGCACCGGCCTGAGCGGGTGCAACCGCCTCGTGCTCGGGGATGCGGTCGCCGCCGGCGATGTGATCATCGAGGACGACATCCGGCTGTTCGGCCGGGAGACGCGCCCGCTGGTGCAGCTGCTCCAGTACTGCGGCGACCCGTCGATGCCGGGGCTCTCCGGCGACCGCGAGGGCTGCGTCAGGTTCTTCGGGGACCTGGACATACCCCTGAGGGACGGCAAAGCATGGCGGGTGTGGAACGACCTCGAGGTCGACGAGAAATCCAGAGCGACCGCTGAGTTGCTCTACCGGGCCGAGGAGACGGCGGCCGGCCCCGCCATGTTCGGCGAGGTCTACACCATACCCAGGTACGGGCGCGGCAGCGGGCTCAGGGACGCCAAGGAGTATTCCACCATCCTCAACTCGTGCGGCAGGTACGACGATGCCGCCACCGGCCTGAGGATCTGCAAAGGCGACCTCACCGCCCTGGAGGACGCCGAACGGAATCGCGAGAACCATCGGCGCAACATCTCGGCCGCGCTCGCCTACGTCAGGGACAACCGGCTCATCCGCGAACGCCGGTTCATCCAGTACTTCGATTCCGGGCCCGAGATCCGCGAGACCATCGTCGGCATCGTCGCCGGCATGCTGGTCAACTCCGGGAACGCCCGGCGCGAACTGCCGCTGATCGCCTTCGCCGAATCCGACGAGGGGATCAAGGTCTCCGCCAGGGCCACGTACGCGCTCGCCGACCGCGGGCTCGACCTCTCCTTCGTCATGAAGAAGGCGGCCGAGCTGGTCGGGGGTTACGGAGGCGGCCACCGCGTGGCCGCCGGCGCCACCATACCCCTCGGCATGGAAGAGGATTTCCTGGAGATCGTCGAGGACCTGGTCTCGATTCAATTCATCTGAGCAGGGTGTAGAGCACCGCCTTCTGCGCGTGCAGCCGGTTCTCCGCCTGGTCGAAGACGACGCTCTGAGGCCCGTCCATGACCTCGGCGGTGATCTCCTGCCCCCTGTGGGCGGGCAGGCAGTGCATGACGATGCAGTCCGGCTTCGCCAACGCGAGCAGGTCATCGTTTATCTGATACATCTGGAAGATCTTGACCGCCTTCTCGACCGGGGTCTCGTCGCCCATCGACACCCAGGTGTCCGTGTACAGTATGTCGGCGTCCTTGCAGGCCTCGAGGGGGTTGTGCGAGGCGCTGATGCTGCTGCCGTTGGCATCGGCGATGCGCGAAGCGTTGAGCATGATCTCCGCGTTGGGCATCCGCGTCGCGGGGCAGCAGGCGACCATGTCCAGACCGACGATGGCCGACGCGTACAGCAGCGAGTTGCAGACGTTGTTGCCGTCGCCGAGGTAGACCAGCTTCCTGCCGCGGAACGAGCCCTTCTTCTCCTTGACCGTGAGCATGTCGGCCAGGGCCTGGCAGGGATGCTCGAGGTTGTCGAGCCCGCTGATCACCGGTATGGTGGCGCTGTCCCCCACCTTGTCCATGATCTTGTAGTCGAAGGCGCGGTACATGATCGCGTGCACGAACCGGCTCATCACCTTGGCCGTGTCCTCGACCGTCTCCCCGTGGCCCATCTGCATGCTGGGGATGTCGATGTAGAGCGCATGCCCGCCCAGCTCGGTCATCGCCACGTCGAAGGAGATGCGCGTCCGGGTGCTGGGTTTCTCGAACATCATCGCCAGGGTCTTGCCCTTGAGCGGCGCGCCGTGGTTGCCGCGCTCGGCCTTCAGCTTGACCGAGAGCTCCACCAGATCCGGCCACTCATCCTTCATATCCAGGACGGATATCAGATTCTTCTTTGCCATGTGCACACCTATGTCCGCAGGACTAAATATACTCATGCGCCCGTTCCGGAGCCCGGGACCGGCCGGATGCCGCCGGGATCCCGCGAATCAGAAACATTTATTAACGGCGACATAATCAGCGCCGTATCATATGGCCCGAGTAGGGTAGCCTGGTTATCCTAGGGGATTGTGGATCCCCCGACTCGTGTTCAAATCTCGGCTCGGGCCCCACCTTTGATTTTTAATACCCGCAGGAGGGTCCATCAACCATGGCATGGAACGGCACGCTTAACAGGATCGACGAGAACAGATGGGAGATACCCCAAGACTACATGCCGGGCATGAGGACCAATGCCGTGATATACGCCAGCGAGTCCATGATCGAGCAGATCAGAAGCGACAACGCGCCGCAGCAGGCGGCCAACGTCGCCTGCCTGCCGGGGATCGTCGGGAGCTCGCTGGCGATGCCCGACATACACTGGGGGTACGGGTTCCCCATCGGCGGCGTGGCCGCGGTCGATGCCGACACCGGCTCCATCTCCCCCGGCGGCATCGGCTTCGACATCAACTGCGGGGTGCGCCTGATCGCGTCCGACCTGACGCCGGAGGACATCGGGGGCAGGCTCGGCGGCTTGATGGACGAGCTGTACCGGAACGTCCCCTCGGGCCTCGGCTCCAAGGGCCTGACCAAGCTCACCGGCAAGGACCTCGACGACATCCTCAGGCGCGGATCGGCCTGGGCGGTCGAGAACGGCTACGGATGGGAGAGCGACCTCGCGGTCACCGAGGAAGGCGGGTGCATGGAGGACGCCGACCCCGCGAAGGTCAGCGACAAGGCCCTCAAACGGGGCATCCCCCAGCTGGGGTCGCTGGGCTCCGGCAACCACTTCCTGGAGCTGGACGTCGTCGACACCGTCTACGACGAACGCACCGCCACGGGATTCGGGCTCCGCGAGGGCACGGTCACCGTCACCGTGCATTGCGGCTCCAGAGGGTGCGGGCACCAGATCGCCACCGATCACCTCCAGGTCATGGAACGCTACATCAGGGAGAACTCGGTGGAGCTGCCGGACCGGCAGCTGGCCTGCGCCCCGCTGTCCTCGCGGCAGGGCGACGATTACTACAAGGCGATGTGCTGCGGGGCCAACTACGCCTGGGCCAACCGGCAGATGATCACCCATTGGATCAGGGAGTCGTTCGAGAACGCCCTCGGCGGATCGGCCGAGGACATGGGCATGCGGATGGTCTACGATGTCGCCCACAACATCGCCAAGAAGGAGCGCCACAGAGTGGACGGCCGCGACATGGACGTCCTGGTGCACAGGAAGGGCGCGACCCGCGCCTTCGCCCCCGGCAGACGGGAGATCGCCCCGGAGTACCGCGAGCTCGGGCAGCCGGTCATCGTCCCGGGCGACATGATGGCCGGCACCTACGTGCTCGCCGGCCGGCAGGGCGCGATGGACGAGACGTTCGGCTCGGCCTGCCACGGCGCCGGCCGCCGGCTGTCGCGCAAGGCCGCCATCGGCAGCACCAGCGCCAAGGCGATCAAGGAGGGCATGGCCGAGAGCGGCATCTGCCTCCGCAGCGGCACCGACGAAGGGCTGAGGGAGGAGGCTCCCCTGGCGTACAAGGACGTCGACGAGGTCATCAGGGTCGTCTGCGACGCCGGGATCGCCGACAGGGTCGTGCGGCTGAGGCCGATCGGCGTCGTCAAAGGCTGAGGATCCGACGGGCGGCCGCGGCCGCCCTCTCCTCGTGCCCTGCCGGCACCGCGATCGAGAGCTTCCATCCGAACGGATCGCGGGACTGCAGGCCCTTGGCCACCGACGACAGGCGCGTCAGCGGCCTGACCCTGCCGTTGCCGTCGAGCACCGCCACGTCGGTCTTGCCGATCCTGGCCTTGGAGAGCATCGCCGCTTCGGAGGGCATGTCGACGATCACCTCGGACACGTCCAGGCCCAGCTTGCCGGCCAGCTCCTCCTCCAGCGCCCGTCGCGACCCGTACGGGGTGTACCGGGCCAGCATCGCCGCCGTCTCCTCGTCCGTCTCCTCGCTGCGGAGGGTCAGCGCCGTCTTGTAAGGGCGGCGCGACATCACCGAGCGGGCCAGCAGGGACGGCCGTCCGCCTTCGGCGACGAGCGCGTCGAAGAGGTCGGCATCGTTCCAGGTGTGCACCGCGCCGAGGTCGACGGCCGAGCACTCCACCGCCTTGACCAGCATCATCTTGAAGATCCTCACCGTGAGGTGGTAGTAGACCGCTGAGTACATCATCGACCGCGCCATCATCAGGCCCTCGGCGGCGACCGTGCCGCCCCGGTCGATGACCAGGCGGTTGTTGCAGACCCCGATCGTGTCGAGGATGCGCTCCACGTCGATCGCCCCCCACTTCACCCCGGTGTAGTGGGCATCCCTCAGGAGATAATCCATCTGGTCGGCGTCGATCGGCCCGTGGATGATCTGATGGAGGAGGTCCTCGGGCGAGAAATGCGACCTCCATCCGGCGGACGGCGAGCGCGAGCGCGGATGCTCGATGATGTCGCAGACGCGCCCGGGATCGAGTCCCGCGTCGGCGATCGCCTCGGCGATGGAGCAGGTCCCGCCGAAGAGGTCCGCGTCACGCTCGCGGAAGGTCTGCGTCCGGCCCATGACGATCTCCCTGGCCATGCTCATGTGGTCCTTGCCGGTGCGTTCGACGATCAACTCCTCCAGCGTGTGCGACAGGGGTGCGTGCGAGATGTCGTGCAGCAGCCCCGCCGTGACCACCTCCGCCTTCTCCGTCCCGGTCAGTTCCAGCGCGTCCGCCATGCGTCCGGCGAGGTGGAAGGTGCCCAGGCAATGCTCGAACCGCGTGTGGTTCGCGCCCGGGAAGACCAGATAACCCATGTCCAGCTGCCTGACGTAGCGCAGCCTCTGCATCTCGTGGCGGTCCAGCAGCTCCAACTGGAGGCCGGAGACCTTCACGCTCCCGTGCACGGGATCGAACACGGTCTTGCCGCCCTTGGTCATCGTCTCAGCCCCCGGATGGTTGCCTGACCCTGTCGATCGGCATGCCGTTGCAACTCAGTATCATGATGCGGTCGGAGACCTCCATGAACGCGCCGTTGACATCGGCGGCCGTCCTCATCAGCTCGTCCGCCATGCTCCGTTTCTGCAGGTCCCCGTCGGCGAACCGGGAGAAGTCCATGACGATGACGCCGCCTCCGTACGCCATATCGGTCAGCGCCTTCAGGTCCCGCCGGGTGATGACGTCCACCATCTTGACGCGGGCGCCGGACGGCGTCCTGGTCCGCGTCGGGTACGTGCTCAGGTCGACGAACACCTTCCTGCCCGCGGCATCTCCTCCCATCGCTCACTCCCCCGTCTTCCAGAGCTTGTCGCCGACATGGTGCAGCGAGAGGATCGCCTTGCCCGGCCCCTTCTCCGTCAGCTCCGCGCCCGAGCGCTCCGAGATGCCGACCGCCAGCGGCACCCTGTTGCGCACGTCCCTGATCCAGACGAGGTCCCCCGCCTCGATGCCGGGATCGGCGTCGACGATGCCCGGGCCCATGCAGTCCGCGCCCTTGGAGATGAACGGCACCGCGCCCATGTCGACGGTGACCGCCCTCCGCTCCGGCCGGTACCTGATCAGCCCCCTGACGGTGAGGAACGGCCGTCCTTCATGAACCAATCCGACGATGTCGTTGCCGGCGAAGAGCAGGTCGAACTCGGAGCTCTCGGCGAAATCCACCGGCTCGTCCTCGGTGAAGACCGGGACGCCGAAGATCTCCTCCAGCCCCTTGGAGTACACCCTGATCTCCTTGACCTTCATCCTCTTCCGCTTGCGGATCATTATGTCTGCCATCGCATGCCCATCAATCTCCGGATTAATCATGATTGCGCCGATATCCGCCCCGACAGGGTTGCTTATAATCCCGGAGACTCATGTCGGAGGCGATCGGACATGGGCATAAACATAGGCATAATCGAGATAGAGGCGGAGAACGCCCTGTGCAGGGAGATGAGGCTGGACATCCGCAAGGCGAGGGTGGACGACGTCCGGGGATTCGAGGACATCTCCGAATCCGACCGGATCGTGACCCTGGAGAAGGCGAGGGAGCTGTTCCCCGACTGGGAGCAGTTCACCGACAGGAACCGCATCGGCGCGGATGCCGACGCCGTCTATCTCGAGAAGATCAGGGATGCGGGCGACATCGCCCTGCTCGCGCCGTTCAGCGGGCTGCGTCACACGGGCTGGGTGCCGCTGGAGGGCCTGTCCCCGGAACGCCGGGAGGCGGTGCTGTCGGCCTCCGCGCCCGAGAACCGCCTCACGGGATGGGATCTGATCGGGTTCGACGAGATGAAGGACATCTGCGGGCGCTGCAGGCTGTCATGGGACAAGGGCAGGGGCTGCATCGGCACGTTCGGCCCCGACAACAGCCTGCTGCCGGAGATCGCCGGCAGGCACGGCTGCCCGTTCGTCGCATCGGTGCCGGAAGCCGCCGCGGCCGGCAGGATCTTCACGCCCGAGGACGCCCTGACCCTCCTGGAGGAGGTGGAGAGGCTGACCGAGGTGCTCCCGAGCGAGGGCAAGATGATGGTCAGACGCTACTCCGGTCCGCTGGAGCGGCTCGGCGCCGTCGGCAGGATCTCGTCCGAGGAAGGCTGCGGGTTCCACTTCTTCTGAGGCCCGTCAGCAGTCGAGCCCGTTGAGCCTGAGCACCGCCCAGGCCATCTCGCGGGCCATGCGGGTGACCGCCCGCATGCCCTGCTTGTCCTCCAGGTACTGGGGGGAGTTGAGGGCGTTCAGTATCGGAGCGGGGTTGCCGCCGACGACGACCATCTCGTTGCGGAGCATCCAGCCGACCAGCTGCGCATGGACGAGCGAACCGCCGTCGTGCGCGTTGACGACCATGGCCGCGCCCACCTTCCGCTTCAGACCCATGTCGCCGGTCTCCAGCGGCAGGCCGGCGCGTTCGAGGAAGGTCTGCATCTGGCTCGAGCAGGAGCCGTAATAGCAGGGCGAGGCGAGGATGATGCCGTCGGCCTGCCTGAGCTTGTCGAGGATGTCGTTGAGGTCGTCCTCCTCGATGATGCAGCGGCCGTCGCCGCGGATCATGCACGATCTGCAGTCGTTGCACCGCTCCAGGTGATGGGCGTACAGCTGTATCTGCTCCACTTCGATGCCTTCCTTCTCGATCTCGTCGAGGACGTCGTTGAGGGCGTTGCCGGTGTTGCCGATCAGACGCGGGCTGCCGTTGAGGGCGATGACTTTCATGCCGACGGCTAAGGCGGATGCCGATAAAACACTTATGCAGGCGGCCCGTCGGACAGCTCGATCGCCCGGATGATGTTGCGGTCGGGATCGAGGAAGGCCGTGCTGACCCCCCACGGCTCCCGCTTGGGGTACTGCACGAAGTCGATGCCCTCGTCGACCAGGCGGCGGTGGAGGTCGTAGGCGCTGTCGACGCCGACGTAGATGCCGGTGTCGACGCCGACGGCGTCCGCCCGGCGCAGGATGAACCGCGCGGCCTCGCGCATCACGCCGATCTCGCCGTCGGAACGGTACGCCTCGCGCATGCCCAGGACCTCTTCGTAGAAAACCAGGCTGGCCCCGGGATCGCTCACCGGTATGACCGCGACGAAGAGGTTCCGGGGCAGACCTTCGGTCGTGTATGTGAACTCCCCTCCGCCCGGATCGCCCAACGGCATACGGCAGTGATGGCGGCGGGCGGATAAATCTGTTTTGATAGATTTATAAGTGTAGTCCAACATTTGTGTCCATTCCAGGAGGACCACAGATGTCTAAACCCATGTTGAGCGAGAAGGATATAGAGGAGCAGACGAGACTCAGCGACAGTCTTGCCCGGATCAAACACGTCATCATCATCATGAGCGGCAAAGGCGGTGTCGGTAAGAGCACGGTCTCGTCCAACCTCGCGATCGCGTTGTCGATGGCAGGGCATCAGACCGGGTTGATGGACATCGACATCACCGGTCCGAACATCCCCAAGATGTTCCACGTCGAGGACGAGAAGCTCACCGCGGACGGCGACCTGCTGAAGCCGGTGATCGTGCCCCCTTCCCTGAAGCTGATGTCGATGGCGTTCCTGCTCCCCGACAGGGATTCGGCCATCATGTGGAGGGGACCCATCAAGATGACGGCGGTGAAGCAGTTCATCGAGGACGTCAACTGGGGGGACCTCGACTACCTGATCGTCGACATGCCGCCGGGGACCGGCGACGAGGCGCTGTCGATCGTGCAGCTCATACCCAAGGCGGACGGCGCGGTCATCGTCACCACGCCCCAGGACGTGGCTCTGCTCGACAGCAGGAAGAGCGTCACCTTCGCGACGCAGACCAAGATACCCGTGATCGGCATCGTGGAGAACATGAGCGGATTCGTCTGCCCCCACTGCGGGGAGACCACGGAGATCTTCAAGTCCGGCGGCGGAGAGGCCGCCGCGGCCGAGATGGGCATACAGTTCCTCGGACGCGTCCCGCTGGAGCCCGCCGTGGTGCGGGCCGGGGACGAGGGGATGCCCGTGGTGATCTCCGACCCTGAATCCAAATCGGCGCAGGCGTTCATGGAGATCGTCGACCGGATCGTCAGAACGGTGGAGCGCAAATGAGGATCGGCGTCATCGCCGAAGGCGATTCCCTGGACTCCTACGTGGCCGACGACTTCGGCCACGCCCCCTATTTCCTGATCGTCGACTCCGAGACCCTGGACTACGAGGTCGTGGTCAACGAGCACGCCGACGCCCTGGAGGGCGCCGGCATGCTGGTGGCGGACGCCATCGTCGGACTGGGGGTCGACGCCGTCATCACCGGCGGCATCGGGCACCACGGGCTGGCTATCCTCGAGCGCGGAGGCATACAGGTGTCCTACGACGAGGAGGGCCTCGTCGAGGACGCGGTCAGGGACTTCGTCAGAAGATACGAGAGGATGAAGTCCTTCGAGGACAAGGGCTGAGGATCAGACCGACCTGCGGTCGCCCCAGATGATCTTGTGCAGCTGGGGCAGGACCCTGACGTCCAACCCCCTCATTACGACCTCGTCGGCGATCGCCTCGAGGTCGATGCCGCCCACGGGCGTGAAGATGACGTTCGCATCCGTCGGATGGTCCTCCATGAACCTGATGGCGTAATAGAGGTCCTTCTTGTCGGCGATTACGAACTTCAGCTGGTCCTTCGACGTCAGCATCGTCAGGTTGGCGAGGCGCATCTCGGCGTCCATGCCGGAGGTCGGGCACTTGATATCCATGCTGATGATCAGACCGGGATGATCCGGCACCCCCGAGAGGTCGACCGAGCCGTTGGTCTCCAGCACCACTTTCTTGCCTCCGTTCAGGAGCCGGTTCAGCAGCTCGGGCATATCGCTCTGCAGGAGCGGTTCGCCGCCGGTCACGCAGACGTTGGCCGACGATCCGATCATCTCCATCACCTGATCGACGGTGACTTCGATGCCGGGATCCTCCCGCGCGTACTTCGTGTCGCACCATTCGCAGTCGAGGTTGCAGCCGGCGGTCCTCACGAAGTAGGTGGGGACGCCGATCGTCAGACCTTCTCCCTGCAGGGATCGGAAATGCTCGCATATCCTCATGATGGTTCACTCATACTCTATCTCGTCCTTAAACCCTGCTTCCTCGAAGCCCCTGAGCCTGAGCCGGCAGGAATCGCAGCGCCTGCAGGCCCGGTCGCCGCCTTTGTAGCAGGACCAGGTGAGCGCCAGCGGCGCCCCCAGCCGGATGCCGAGCCGGACGATGTCGGCTTTGGAGGCATGGAGGATGGGGGCGACGATGCGGATCGGGTCGCCTTCGACCCCGGCCTTGGTCCCGGCTTCCAGCATCCTCTCGAAGGCTCCGATGAACTCCGGACGGCAGTCCGGGTATCCCGAGTAGTCGACGGCGTTGACGCCGATGTAGATCCTGTCGGCGCCGATCGACTCGCACAGTCCGGCGGCCACGCTCAGGAAGATGATGTTGCGGGCGGGCACGTAGGTCGACGGTATCTCGTCCGCCAGGCAGCCGCCGCGGTCCTCGGGCACGTCCCCGTCCCCGCCGATCAACGAGGAGCGGAACGAACTCAGGTCGAGGTCGACGACCACCTGCCTGATCCCGTAGTGCTCACAGATCCTGCGGGCGGAATCCAGTTCGCGGGTGTGCCTCTGCCCGTAGCTGAAACCGAGCGCCATGACCTCGCAGCCGTCCTCCAGCGCCTGAGCCAGGACCGTGGTCGAGTCCAGCCCGCCGGAGAGGAGGACGACGGCCTTCATCTGAGCACCTTGGTGAACCATGCGGTCTGACCGCGTTCCTCGTCCAATCCGACCGAGATGCTGTCGACGTTCTCCGGGATGTCCGTCCCTGCCGCCATCGTCTCGGTCATCATCCTCGCCATCTCCTCGGCGGTGGTGGCCGGCACGTCGAGGATGACCACGTCCTCCTCGGGGAAGACGTACCTCTTGCCGCAGACGGAGACCTCGACCGAGCCGTCCGCCGTGACGATCCCCACATCCGGGGACCTGCCCGGCAGCAGCACCATGTGGTCCAGCTGCTCGATGAACTCCCTGAGCTTGCGTTTGAGGATGACGAAATCCATGATCATGCCGTCCGCCCCGACCTCGCCTTCGAGCCGGAGGCGCATGATGTAGCTGTGGCCGTGCAACCTCGAGCACTTCTCGTGGCGCGGTATGAAATGGCAGGAGGAGAACCTGAGTCCGGAGTAGCCTCCGTCGATCTCCAGGATCATCTCCCCACCCCGCACAGCCGCATCGCCAGATGCACCGAGTCGGAATAATCCAGCTTCTCCCGCGAGGTGTCGACGAACACCTTGTCGATGTTGAGGATCGGCGCGCCCAGGGCCCTGGTGTCGCCGATGAAGTGCAGAGCCCTGAAGACGATGTTGCCGGTGATGCCGTCGGGGGCGATGACGAGGTCCGCCTCCGCCATGGCCTCCTCGATCAGGATCTGGGAGTTGTAGGCGTCGACACCTTCGCTCCTCAGGATCCCCACCAGCTCGTCCGCGTCGTCTATCGACCTGTCCACGGGCGGGCACCTGCCCTTGTCCTCGGCTCTGCCTCCCGACATGATCGCCACCCTGCTGCCCGCTCCCAGCCGCCCCATCAGCGCCAGGGCCCGGCGCACCATGTCGTGCTTCTGCTCCACGGTCCAGCCTTCGTCGATGCCGACGGGGGCCATGAAGATCAGCTTGTTCCGCCTGGGTTCCAACAGCACCAGCCGCTCGAGGCTGGAGACGCCGGTCGCCTTCTTGAGCAGGGGCAGCACCTTCGAGGATGACATGTCTCCGCGCACGGCGGCATCGATCCGGCCGCCGACGAGGTCGTCGACGAGCCGTTGCGGATCGTCGTAGACGGTCACGTTGCCCGTCGCGGTCGCGCGTATGCTCTCTTCCACGACACCTCTGCCGGTGCCGCGTCCGATGCCCACGCGGACATCCGGCAGGTCGTCATCGAAGAGCTTCTGCGATGTGAACATGCACCGCATTAACCTCTCGTGCGTATTAAGTATTTGCACGGGGGCTCAGATGCAGTCGAATTCGTATCCGTCCCACTCGCGCAGACCCAGCACGTGGTCGACCTCGGTGACGGTGAGCATCGGATGGCGGTAGCGCGAGGAATCGTCCATGGCCACGCGCGGGCAGCCGGTGCACACGTACGCGTCGACGGCGTACGGGAGCAACGCGTCCGGGGTGATCTCGTCCATCAGCGCCAGGTACGCGTTCCGCCCGTCCTCCCTGAGCCTGGCGCAGATGCCCTTGGCCGCCTCCATGCGGTTCTGGCCCGCTTTGCCGCAGACGATCACCAGGAAATCCCTGGCGGAGCGTGCGCTCTCGATCGCCGCGAAGCGCTTGCGGAGGATGCGGTCGCGCACGTCGTCCACATCCCTGAGCTCGCCGGTCAGCGGATTGAGCACCCTGACCGGCTTGCGGGCGCCGAAGGACGCGGCCAGAGGATGGAAGTCGCCTTCGGCGACGAGGATGAACATGTCCACCGCCTCCTCGACCGCCGTCGCCACGCTGCAGTTGCAGCCGAGGACCTGTCCGGGATGGTATACCCTCCCGTCCCCGATGCCGATCGACGCCGTCCGGCCCGTGGCCTCGACCGCCTCCTTCAGCGCGGGCAGCAGGCCGATGTGCTGCACCGTGGCCAGCAGGCCGATCCTGGGCGGGAGGTCCGCGATCATCCCCGGCAGGCCGGGGGGCAGGCCGGCACGCACGCCGACCTCCACATAGAGGACGTCGGGGTCGTACCCCATGTCGGGGATCGGCGCATGGCCGAGATGGATCAGCGCCTCGGCGTGATCCTTGTATCCGGTGAAAAGGTCGCACGCGCCGTAACACGGGCGGCCGAGGATCAGCACCTCGGCCCCGGTGTCGCGCATGATGGTGTCGGACAGGGCCTTGGCGGAGGTCTTCAGACCCTCGGGTAGCTGCAATGCGACCGACGTATAACCGCCGTCGCGTATCCACGCCGTGATCCGGTCCGGGTCCAAATCGAACATGACTTGGATCAGTTCACGTACTCCAGACCCTGCTCCACATCGATGTAGCAGGGGGTCGGGAATTTCATCGAGGCTCTCCAGAGAGCCTGTTTGGCGGTGTTGATCCTCTCCTTGTCTGCGGAGGTCCTTATCGTGATGATCGCCTGATCGCGCTCGAGCCTGGCCGCCGTGCCGACATTCTTGCCGAACGCGCGGCGCATACCGCTCGAGACACGGTCCGCACCCGCACCGGTCGCGAGCTTGTTCTCTCTGAGGACGATATGCGGGAAAGCCCTGATCTTCAGGTTGTAGTTCTGGACGCCGACCTCGGACGACATCAGCCTGTTGGCGGCGATACGGCCTGCCTCGAGCGCGGTGTGCCTGACCTGGACGCGGTTCTTGACTCTGAGCGTGAGGATCACGGGGAAGTCTGCCTTAAGGTTGCCCATATCGAACTGGTTGATCCTCCTTCCGGGAACCCCTCTCATATATTCACGGCGGGTATTCGCCTGTCCTGTTATCCTTCTGTACATCGATGCGGGCTTTTTTGCCATTTATAACACCTTGTATATATCTTTATGAATGCGACAATCTCAAATTCGTATTTAAAGACTGTCATACATGGATCCTATCTGCGACCGTCCTCTGCGAACAGTCCCTGCAATATAAGCGTTTCCACGTCGCCGCCGGCCGGCCTAGGCCCCCGTGCGACGATGACGACACGACAGCATATACGGGAGGATGTTGATAAAGATTTATATCCTGGCTGTCTGTAGGTCGAACAGGTGCAGATATGTCGAAGAGACGCCTTCCGCGGAATGCAGCCGCCCGCATCGGCAACGAGAGGATCGCCATCCTCCTGGAGCTGGCGGAGCAGGCGGTCAGGGACGGCCGGGACGACCGGGCGATCAGATACGTGACGCTCGCCCGGCGCATCGGCATGAAGACCCGGACGACCCTGCCTCCCGGATTCCGGTACTGCAGGGAATGCATGCTGCCGATGATCCCGGGATCGAACTGCAGCGTCAGGCTGACCGGGCGGAAAGTGGTATCGACATGCGGATCGTGCGGAGCGGTGAGGCGCGTGCCGTATTTGAGGGAGAACAGGAAATGACAGAGAAGGATGCGAGGAAGGAGATAATGAGGCGTGCGACGGAACTGAAAGCCACCGTGCAGATCGGCAAGGGCGGGATGGACCAGGGACTCAGGGACGAGATCTCGTCACAGCTGAAGAACCGCCGTATCCTGAAGATCAAGGTGCTGGACAATTCCGGCGGCGACGTGGAGACGCTGTCGAGGAGCATCGCCGAGGAGAACGACGCCGTGGTGGTGGATGTCCGCGGCAACGTGATGGTCATCACCGACAAACGGACCTGGAACTCCCTTTCCCAAAAGAAATTCTGAGGCGGTCCCATGCTCGACGTGAATGTGATCAGAGCGGACCCCGACGCCATCAGGACGATGCTGGTCGACAGGAACAAGCCGACCGATGTGCTCGACAGGTTCTTGGAGGCGGATGCTGAGTGGAGGATGCTGACCCAGAGCAGCAACGAGCTGCGCAAGGTCAGGAACGCCGAGTCCCTGCGGATCCCCAAGCTCCCGGCCGGTGCCGAGAAGGACGGGGTCATCGCCTCCATGCGCGAGATCGGCGACCGGATCAAAGGCAACGAGGAACGGATGTCCGTGCTCGACGGCATCCGCGAGGATTGCGTCCTCAACATCCCCAACATCCCCCATGCGTCCGTGCCGGTCGGCAGGGACAGCGGCGACAACGTCGTCGTCTGCGAATGGGGCGAGCGCAGGGAGTTCGGCTTCGCGCCGAAGGAGCACCCCGAGATCGCCGAGGATCTGGACATCATCGACTTCGACCGGGCGGTGAAGGTCGCCGGCAGCGGGTTCTACTGCCTCAAAGGCGACGGCGCGCGCCTGGAGCGCGCGTTGATCTCCTACTTCCTCGACAGCCACCACGACCGGGGCTACACCGAGGTGTTCCCGCCGGTGATCGTCAACAAGGAGGCCCTCATCGGCACCGGTCAGTACCCCAACCTGAAGGACGACATGTACCATCTGGAACGGGACGACCTCTTCCTCAACCCCACCGCCGAGGTGCCGGTGACCAACCTCTTCCGCGACGAGATCCTCGAGAAGGAGGCGCTCCCGATCAAATACACGGCGTACCTGCCTTCGTTCCGGAGGGAGGCCGGCAGGCATGCCGACACCAGGGGCATCATCCGCGTCCACGAGTTCAACAAGGTGGAGATGGTCAGGTTCGTGCTCCCGGAGACCTCCTGGGCGGCGCTGGAGGAGCTGAGGAACGACGCCGAATCGCTGATCAGGGGCCTGGGCCTCCCGTACCGGGTGCTCCTGCTCTGCACCGGCGACATGAGCTTCTCGTGCGCCAAGTGCTATGACCTCGAGCTCTACGCCCCCGGCAAGGATGCTTGGCTCGAAGCCTCGTCATGCTCCAACTTCACCGATTTCCAGGCGCGCCGGGCCAGGATAAAATACAGGCCCGAGCCGCACATGAGGAGCGAGTTCATCCACACACTCAACGGATCCGGCCTGGCCCTGCCGCGGACGATGGTGGCCGTGCTCGAGAACTATCAGAACCGCGACGGATCGGTGACGGTGCCCGAAGTGCTCAGGCCGTACATGAAAGGGCAGGAAGTCATCGCCAGCCGGCGCTGACTCAGATGTCCATCCGGTCGAAGCTCCGCAGCAGCGCTTCGGCGCCGATGCCGTCCGAGCCGTTTTCGAGCACGGACCTGATCTCCCGCTCCCCGTCCCTCAGCGTCTTCGAGGAGATCCCGTAACGGGTCGAGATGTGCGCCTCCATGAACGCCGCCAGGCGGTCGCAGGCTTTGATGTCCCCGCCTCTGCGTCCGGACTCCGGCCGGCCCGGCAGGTCCGAGAAGGGCTCGTAGACCATCGACCTGAGCTCGTCCCTCCAGCCTTCCGGGATCAGGGGCATGATCCTCGATTCCACCGACTCGCGCTCGTAGCTCTCCAGGAGGGCCGGCAGGCCGTCGACGTTTGCTTTGACCGGGGTGATCACGTCCTTGGTCAGCACCTCGGGCAGGTCGTGGAACAGGGCCGTGTGGTAATCCAGGTACTTCTGGCGCGTGCCGGCCCCGATATCCGTATCGCTCAGGTACATCATGACCGCCACCAGCAGGGAATGGCCGAGCACCGTCGTCTGCGGGACCCTGGGCGTCCTCGCCCAACGTTTCTGGAAGCGCAGCTGGCCGATGAGGTCGGCCATGTCGGCGATGTCCCCGCCCTCCGTCAGCATCCCGACGCCGGCGAGGCCCATGTGCTGGTTTATCTGCTGGTCGATCTCCTCGCGCGTCTGCTCGATGCCGTACATCTCGCGGTTGGCAGGGTAGATCGTCCTGAACTCCCACCGCGTCGCCAGGTAATGGGCGGCGCGCGAGATCCCGTCCTCCGCCGAGGTCTTGTCGGAGCGCAGGTAGTCCTCGAGCCCTCTCATGAACCGCTCGGGGGCTCCGGGCACGTTGCTGATGAAATCCTCGAGCACGTACTCGTTGACCTGCTCGGTCTTCTCGGTGCTGATGCGGTGATACAGCTGCGGCTTGAGGTCGGTGAGCGCCAGACGCGCGATGAATGAGTACAGGTTGCCGGAGATGACCCGGTCCCAGTCGATGACGCGGCCGGCATCCTCCTCGGCCTTGCCCAGGATCCAGGAGATGGCCGCCTTGTGCGCCTGCTTGTCCAGTTCGGTCAGGTCGATCGTCCGCAGATGGTCGTTCCACCTGTGCATGCTGGCCGCGCCGAAGATGTAATGCAGTACATCGGCGTTGAGCGCCTTCCTCTCCTCCATCCGCATCACTTCTCGCGGCTCACGATGTCGATGAGCTCCTCTTCGATCCGCCTGTAGTCGGCTTCGGACTCCCTCTCGATCTCGGTCAGGTCGATGATGTACCCCGCGGTGTCGTCCGCCGCCGCCAGCGCCTCCTCGGTGCCGCGGTCCCTGAGCCTCTCGGCCAGTTCCTCCCTGACGCTGATGCCCTCGAGGTATCCGAACGCCATGCCCTGCACGGCGAAGAACACACCCATCAGGAAGAGGGCCGTGCCGATCCACGGATCCATGCTCACCAGCAGCTCCAGGTAGATGACCGTCCCCGTCACGATGAAAGCCAGGCCGATGAGGTCGAACAGCAGCCATGCCTTCCTGTTTATCCGAACCATGTCAAGAGCATATCATGTCGTGATAAATAAGGTGGCGCATCGCGCCGTACCCAATGAATATAACATCGTTAGCCGATTACCGGGCATGAAGATATCCAAACGCCTGGACAGCATCCCGATGTCCGGCATCAGGAAGATGTTCGACCTCGCTGGCCCGGATTCCGTCCACCTCGGCCTGGGCGAACCCGATCTCGATCCTCCGCCCGAGGCGATCGAGGGGATGCACCAGGCAGCGCTGGCGCACAAGAACAAGTACGGTCCCACGGCCGGGATCCCCGAGCTGCGGGAGGCGGTGGCGGCGAGGTCGTCCGCGTACGGCGAGGTCGGCGGCGGGAACGTGATGATCACCCCCAGCGGCTCCACCGCGCTGTTCGAGATCGCGCAGTCGTTCATCGAGCCGGGGGACGAGGTCCTGGTGCCCAGCCCGGGTTTCGTCGTCTACGGGCCGCATACGGCCCTGGCGGGAGGCGTGTCCAAGGAATACCGGCTCACCGAAGGGGATTTCCAACCGGACATCGGCGACATACTCGAGCTGTTGACCGCGAAGACCCGGATGATCGTCGTCAACTCGCCCTCCAACCCCACCGGCGGCCTCATCGGCAGGGAGACGAAACGCGCCCTGCTGGAGATCGCCGAGGACCGCGACCTGCACATCGTCTCCGACGAGGTCTACGAGCCCTTCGTCTACGAGGGGGAGCACGTCTCCTTCCTCGACCGCCTCGACCGGGCGACCGTGGTGGGCGGGTTCTCGAAGATGATGGCCGTGACCGGCTGGAGGCTGGGCTACATCTGCGCCGCCGCGGAGAACATCGAGGCTCTGACCAAGATGCAGTACCATGTCTGCGCCAACCCCCACATGCCATCCCAGTACGGGGTGCTCGAGGCCATGTCGGTCATCGAGCCGTACCTGGAGAGGTCGCGTGCGATCTACAAGGCGAGACGGGATCTGATCACCGAGCGCATCAACGGCATCGACGGGTTGCATATGAGCCCGCCCAGAGGCGCCTTCTACGCATTCCCGTCGTACGACATGGACGTCACCTCGGCCGAGATCGCGACGGAAGCGGCCCGCAGCGGCCTGATCTGCACGCCGGGATCGGCCTTCGGCAGATACGGGGAGGGGCATCTGAGGTTCTCCTACGCCGCGGGAGAGGATAAGATTAATGCGGGCATGGACATCCTCTCCGAAGTCATCGGAAGATTCAGGAAGTGAATGAAATGGACAACAACGATCCCAACGCCCACCTCTTCGACCGGGAAGAGGAGCAATGCACCGACGAGGAGCTGATCTGCAAACAGCTCTACGACAAGAACCCCGTGCGCGTCGACGCCCTCGGAGACTTGGTCTACGAGGAGGTCTGCACGATCATCGACGGCATGGAAGGACTCGATGCGGAGGCCGGAAGGCAGATGCTCTTCAAGATGACCGCCAACAGCGTGTTGGACATGGTCATGGACGCCGTCACCCCCGACATCGGCATGGAGATCTCGTTCTCCTTCGACATGCTGCTGGGCGTGGCGCTGACCAACCGGAGATACGGCGCCAACCTGTTCAAAGAGCACGAGAAGGCCCTCGCCGACATGAAGCCGTCGAACTTCGAGACCGACGAGCTGTACCGGCTGGCGCTCGAGGAGTTCGAGGAGAGATGGTGGGACCTGCCGCAGCCGCAGCTCGGCAAACGCACCCCCAACGACGCCATCAAGGAGATCCTCTCCGAATACGGATTGTCGGACTGATGACGCAAGTCACGGCCTCCGCCCCCGGTAAGTTCGTCATACTGGGGGAGCATGCGGTAGTCTACGGCAAGCCCGCGATCGCATTGGCGATCGACAGGCGCTTCACCGTCAGGGTCTCCCCCGGCCCGGAGTTCAGGATCAACGGGGAGCCCGCCGACATCAACGCCAACCCCCACATCAAGCACGTCTCCTCGCTGTACGATATGCGCCCGGTGTCCCTGCATACCGAGAGCAGGATCCCTCCGGGAGCGGGACTGGGTTCGTCGGCGGCCCTGTCGGTCGCCTTCTCCGGGGCGATGCGCCGGCTCCACGGGCTCGCCGTCGAACCGGAGTCGGTGGCCGCCGAGGCTTTCGACGCGGAATACGCCGCCCAGGGCCGGGGCAGCCCGATGGACACCTCGGCCTGCACCCACGGCTACGGCGTCGCGTTGAACATGCGGGGCTGCGACCGGCCGCTCTGGTCCCTCGAGAAGGGCGGCAACCGCTGGGACGTCCACGACATCGATGTCCCCGCGATGACCTTCGTGATCGGCCACACCGGCATCCGGGCCGCGACCGGCCCGCTGGTGGAGAAGGTGAGGAAGTTCCGGGAGCGCAACCGCTTCGCGTCCGACATCGTCGACGAGATCGGCGACGTCACCCTCGAGGGCATGACCGCGCTGAGGACGGACGACCGCGTGCGCCTGGGTGAACTCATGACCTACGACCACAAGCTGCTCTCGATCCTGGGCGTCTCCTGCAAAGAACTCAATAAACTGGTGGATGCGTCGCTGCCGCATGCGTACGGCGCCAAGCTCACCGGCTCGGGCGGCGGCGGATGCATGATCGCGCTCACCGACGCACCGGACAGGGTCGCCGAGGCGATCCGCTCGCGGGGCGGGATGCCGTACACCGTCAGCACGCGCGTCGAAGGCCTGACCGTCGGCCGCTGACCGGGCAGAGTCGGAAATAAAAAGAAAGGAAGGGAAGAACGGCCCGCAGGCCGTGTTGTACGTCTCAGATCAGGTGCTCGAAGCCCTCGACCACCTTGGGGAACTTCTCCTTGACCGTCTTGAGGAGGTTGTAGACGTTGACCTCCTCGATGTCGGAGGTCGAGATGAGCCTCACGAGCTCGTTGATGGTCTCGTCGTCGAGCTCGGCCAGCCTCTCCTTGGCCATCCAGTTGCGGTAGAGCTTGTCCTCCATCCGGTCGCGCCACATCTTCTCGTACGGCATCAGCGACGCCTTGGAGAAGTCGCCTTTGGCCGCAGCCTCGACCAGCACCTTGCCGGCGTACATGCCGGTCCTGCAGGCGTGGCAGATGCCGCCGCCGGTCAGGGGATCGATGATCCTCGCCGCATCGCCCACGAGGATGATGTTGTCATCCACGGCGCAATCCAGCCCGGGGCAGGTGGAGACGAAGCCCGCGGCGACCTCGACCGCCTGACTGTCCTTGAAGCGCGGATCGATCGCGAGGAACCTGTCGAGGTACTCCTTGGGCTCGCCGCCCTTGCAGAGCGGCCCCATGACGCCGATGCCCACGTTGGCCACCCCGTTCCCCTTGGGGAAGATCCAGAGGTAGCCGCCGGGGGCGATGGAACGGCCGATGATGAACTCGCAGTACTCCATGTCGGCATCGCAGTTGACCATCCGGTACTGGATGCAGGAGTTCAGGTCGTTGAGCTTAACGTTGGTGTCGATGCCCGCCCACCTGCCGACCTGCGATTCGTATCCGTCGGCGGCCACGATCGCCTTGGCGCGGATCTCCGCCTCCTCGCCCATGCTCTTGACTTTGATGCCGACGACTCTGCCGCCTTCGCGGATCACCCCGGTGCAGGAGGTGCGCATCATCAGCTTGGAACCGGCCGCGACCGCGTCCCTGGCCAGGGCTTTGTCGAAGAGGTGCCTCTCCAGCACATAGCCGACCTCGGTGCCCGCCTTGCTCTCGTCCAATTTGAACTGGGTGCCGTCCGGTGACTTGATGACCGCGCCGATCATATCCGCGCGTATCCACAGGGGGTCGAGCGCGATGCCGACCTCCTCGAGCCATTTCTTGGAGACGCCTTCGGCGCATCTCAGAGGCGCGCCGACCTCGGCCTTCTTCTCAATCAATATGGTGTCGAGTCCGCCTTCGGCGCAGAACTTGGCGGCCATGCTGCCGCCCGGGCCCGCACCGACGACGACGACGTCGCATTCGTAGGTCTTCATGCCCTCGCCTCCAGCGCGAGCGCCTGCACGGGGCAGAGCCTGACGCAACGGCCGCATCTGTTGCAGTCGTCGTTGAACACCAGTATGTAATCGTTGAGGAATATCGCATTCTTGGGGCAGGACCCCGCACAACCTCCGCAATGGAGACACTTATCATAATTCACTATCATTGATACACCTCATGCTTTCTGATCTTCCGGCACTATCAGAGCCTGTTCCAGCTCCAGCGCCTCTTTCTTGTTCGCCGCCTTCCACTCGTCCAACGGGACCGAGTGCCTCGACTCCACGGCTTTGCGGTACTCGGGTCCGCCGTTGTACGCGCAGAAGGGTATGACCTCGCAGTCGGGGGTCACATAATGGATGCAGCAGCGCTTCACCCTCTCGACGTCGTAGTTGTGGGCATCCTGGAAATGCATGCCGCTGATCAACATCATCTTCCAGGAGAACTTCGCGAGCGTCTTCTTGGATTTGTTGCTCATGATGTCCTTCATGATCATGATGAACTTCTTCTTGTCCAGGCCCTCGGGGAGCTTCTCGTCGATGATGCAGCTGTTCATCAGCTTGATGATCTTGATCGCCGTGAACTTCTTGAACCTCGCCTTCTCCGCCTTCTCCGCCAGTTCGGCCATGCCCGTCGAGAACCTGTCGAGGTCGACGAACCTGGGGAACGGCGTCACCTTGCCGTCGTCGCCGACGAAGAGGTAGGTGGCGATCCCGCAGTGGGGGTGCGCCGTGAAGGTCACCTTGTTCTCGTCGAGTATGATCGAGGCGAAATTGGATATGGGCGCGACCACGGGCACCGGGTACCAGTCATCCATGTCGGTGTACCCGGTCTGCTCGCCCATCTCCCTGGCGAGGTCGGGGAGCGTGAACCTGCCCGCCTCCAACTCCTCGCGCTCGATCCTCCCGGTGAACGCCACCGGCTGGAAGTTGATCCCTCTGACCACGTCGGCGTGTTCGAGCGCGAAATCGACGATGGCGCCGATCTGATGGTCGTTCATGCCTTTGACGACGGTCGGCACCAGCACGATCGACGGGCTCTTGCCGATGTCCTCCCGCAGCCGCTTGCAGTTGGCGATGACGTCCAGTTTTATCTGGAACATCCTCCGGTCCCTGGCCTGCAGGTAGACGTCGTCGGAGACGCCGTCGAAGGAGAGGTAGATGGTGTTCATGCCTGCCTGCGAGGCCTTCTTGAGGAATTCGTAGTCCTTGGCGAATTTGATGCCGTTGGTCGCTACCTGCACCTGGGCGAAATTGAGCTCCTTGGCCTTCGCGATCGCCTCGAGGAACATCGGGTAGATGGTGGGCTCGCCGCCCGAGAACTGCACCGCAGTGCATCTGATCGGCGCCTCCGTCCGGAGCGTCTCGAGCATCTTGACGATCGTGGCGAAGTCGGGCTCGTAGACGTAACCCGCCTGGTTCGCGACCGCGAAGCAGATCGGGCAGTTCATGTTGCAGCGGTTGGTGAGGTCCACGTTCGCCAGCCCGGTGCTGCTGAGCATGTCGATCCTCTTGCCGTCGATGATGAAGTTGGCGTTCTCGCCCTCCTTCAGCTTGCTGTCGGCGGGATTGGTCAGCCCGATCCCGTCGTGCGCGTACTTCTCGGCCTTGAGATAGAGGCCCACGTCGGACCAGTAGACGTCCCGGAACAGGCCATGCTGCGGGCATTCTTTCTGCATGAGCACCTTTCCGTTCTCCTCGAAGATCGATGCCTCCAGGATCTTCCCGCATTCGGGGCAGATGGATTCCGTTTTCTTCGGAAGCCCGGGTTCGACCGCGTAATTCCTTATTGTAGCAGACATGGTAATGACGGTGTGAAACGGGTGACGCATTATAATACTTATCTGAATACCAGCGTCTGAGGACGTCCGGGACGGGCGTATATGCTAACTGTACGGTCCGGTTTATAACACCGTATGAAAGCGAATGCGTATGCATGAGAATCGATAACCGCCACATCCGCGGACGCTCCCGTCGCGGCAACATGCCGTTCGCGATGGTCGCCGTCATCCTGCTGATGCTGGGCTCCGCATACGGCATCACGGCCGCACATATGGACCGCTCCGCCGACAACGCCGAGCGGATGACCGAGGAGATGGGGACTGTCGACGACGTCATCGAGAGGACCGGCGGTTTCGTCGAGAGAGGATTGGGGGAGATCATCTTCGGACTCAGCTCCTCGGCTTCCGAGGGCACCCTCGAACAGCGTGCCGACAAGTACGCCGAACGTGCGAGGGCATGGATGGACTTCCAGTTCCCGCTGTCCGACTGCGGCGTCACCGTGCACCTCGAATCGTTCGAGACCGAGCTGACCGCCCAGCCCCTGAAGCTGTCGGACAGCGGCCTCGTCGACGGCTGCATGCCGTCGTACCTGGTGGGATCCGGATCATTCACCGCCCGTTACGCCTTCGCGTCGGGGACCGCTTCCACCGCCGTCGATTTCGAGACCGACGCCACCTGCGCCCTGCCGCTGGTGGCGGGGCAAGGCTCCCTTTTCAAGAACGCCGTGAGCGGCCCGGGATCGCCGATAACGCAGATGGTCGGCTACCAGCTCACCTGCCTTGCGCAGTACAGGGTCCTCAACGGCTACGGCGCGCTGAACGCGTACGGGGAGATGGGGACCGCGAGCATCCTGACGGAGGACGATGTGGCCGCCGCCTACTCCAACGCGCTCAAGATCGTGCGCCTGGGCTGCTTCCGCATCGCTCCCGACGGCATCGGCGACGGTTCCGACCGGGTGGACCTGGCCGACCTCATCGCGGCTCCGGACGGATATCTCGACCTCGACCTCTCGGCCGTGTACGCCCAGGCGATCGCCTCGATCGCCGACGACCTGGCGCTGCAGTGGATCGACTACCTGTATGGGAACAAGGTCATGAACGGCATCGATTGGGTCAACGACCTCGCCGGCAACGCCTGGGATTCGCTGAAGGGGTTCCTCGGGGGGAAGGATTGCTTCTCCGCCGCGCCGTACCTGGAGTGCTTCCTGGCCGACAGCGGCCTCGACGCGGAGGAGTACCGCCATCTCCGCTCGGGCGAGTCCTTCGAGGTCGTCGTCCCCGGTCGGTCGATCGCCGACATCGTCGGCAAGGAGACGCCGGACCTCGTGGTGGGGATCGGGTACCCCGACGTCGATCTGATGGGGTGGCCCGGCATCAAGGATTTCAAACGGACGCAGCGGCACGACAGCAACGGGATACGCGAATGGTTCACCGAGGTCATCAACGCCTCCGCGGCCGAGATCGCCGCCAAGAAGAGCCTGGGCATCGTGAGGGTGAGGGTCGACGCGACCGACGACGAGGCCCTCCTGGACACCGTCTGCCGCGCCGTGGGCTCCGCGGTCGCGGACGGGATGTCCGATTTCGAGAGGATCGTCGGCAGAACCATCGGCGAGCTCCGCCCGACCGACCCGTTCCATGCCGGCATCTACGAGGTCGTCAGGAAGGATGCGCACCGCATCTACGGTGTCGACGGGTTCAGGGAGTCCGCCGAGGCATCGCTGGCCGCCGGCATAGCCGCGGCCATAGAGGCGGAGCACGGGACCCTGCTGGACGGGAAGGCCGTCGAGGGCCTCGCCGCCGCGATCGTCGACGGCGGATGCCTCGACGGGACGATCGCGGCCTACACGGCCGAGGTCGACTCCATGGTTGACGCGCTGTCGTCGCTGAACGGCGTGGAGAAGCGCGGAGGCGGGGTGTTCGACATGATCTGCAAGAAGGTGGCCGCGTACGGCATGAGCGCGACGGACAGCCTGGCGGATGTGCCCGGGCGCATGGTCTCGCTCTGCGCCGAGATCCGCGCGAACGCCGAGGTCAACGCCTGCTACGGATCCACCGCCCTGATCCCCGAACGGGAGTTCGTCACCGTCAGCGAGCACGGCGAGGTCTTCAGGGAGCGGATCTCCGCGGAGCTGGGCTCGTCCCCGCGGATCCTGATCGGAGGCCCGAACGCCAACCTCGGCGACTGCATGCACTATGTCGGGCCGATGCAGAGCTCCGGCGCCTCCTACTGCACCGTCTTCTCGGTGTCGGTCAGGGACACGCTCGTGCTCACGTTGTCCGGCAGCGGGCCGATGGAGGCCGGCATGGGCCTGTGCGATTCGAGGATGACCGAGGTCTGCACGGTCGAACTCGACCTGAAGGTCCCGGTGATGAGCGCCTGGGCGCTGCAGGGGGTCGGGGACTACCGGGCCAGCAACACCATCCTCTCCGACGCGTGGGAGGCGCTGATGGAGGTCCTGGCGCCGATCATCGAGCCGCTGAGGAAGATCCTCGCGATGATGCTGGGCGCCCTCGAGATCCTCGCCTCCTCGCTGATGAAGTGCATGATGTTCGTGACCGAGCTGGTCCAGAAGCTCTACGAGGCGCTGATGGAGCCGCTGGAGCGGCTCAGGGAATTGATCGAGGAGCGCCTGGAGGCATGGCTCGGAGAGCGGGCGGAGAAGGCCCTAGAGGCGCTGGAATGGATCGTCAACGCCAACCTGTCGAAGCAGACCGTGGGCTTCTCGTTCATGGGATTCACGCTGACGGTCACGTTGAACCTGGCCTCGCTGAGCAAGAGCACGAAGACGCTCGCCACCGTCTCGCTCTCGACCGAGGTGTCGGGCGTGGAGGTCTCCGGGTCGATCACCATCAAGCAGAAGGGCGAGGGGGCCGACAGGACCCTTCTCATCAGCGGATCCGCATCACTCTCCGGCAAGGACTGGCAGGTGACCGCGGACATCGACCCGCTGATGAAGTCGACGAAGCACATGCTCTGCATGTCGGGCACCGCCAAGGGAGTGGAGTTCGACATCGTGATGCCCGATGTGGTGTCCTACCACAAGGTCGGGCTCTCGCTCCGGGACGTGTCCGGCCTGGGGACGCTGCTCTCGAACATCCCCATAGGCACGGCCAAGGTCTCGATCGACCTGGGGCTCGAACTCAAGTACAACGCCCCGTTCCGGACCGGCCTGGTGATCAACGAGTTCGAATCCAATCCTCCCGGCACGGATGCCGGCAACGAGTGGGTGGAGCTCTACAACGCCTCGACGGAATCGATCGACCTGGAAGGGTACACCCTGCGCGCCGGCAGCAACGCGAGTAAGGTCTGCCCGCTGCCGGCCGAGAGGATCCGGCCGGGCGGCAGGCTGGTGGTGGACCTCCCCGGCCAGTTCCTCAACAACAGCGGCTCCGCCGGGAGCAAGAGCGGGGAGTACGTGCTCCTGGCCGATGCCGAGGGGCGCACCGTCGACAAGACGCCGGCGAAGAAGGACACCGCCAACGACGACCGCACCTGGCAGCGGGTCGCCGACGCCTCGACGGAGTGGGTGTTCGAAAAGGGCACACGGGATTCGAAGAACTGCGGCGGTCTGCTGACCGGGGCGATGGTCAGGACCCAGCTCTACGCGATCATCAAGGATTCGGCGTCATCGACGATGCGCGACATGGGCAAGCTGACCTCGACGGAGGATCTCTCGGAGTTCTTCCGCATCGCCGCCCAGAACGTGGTGACGTCGGCCATCGAGATGCTCTCCGAGTGCCTGGTCGAGGCTTCCGTCTACGTCTCGGTCGACGTCAGCGACCTGGCTTCGGCCGGCTGCGTCGGGTTCCGGACCGCGCTGATGATCGACTCGGGATTCGCCGAGGAGGGCCTGAAGTGCCTGGTCGGGGAGATCGAGGAGCTGCTGTTCAAGATCGAGAACCCCTACGGGCTCGCACCCAAGAACGTCCTGTACGACAACACCTACCTCGACATCAAGGTCTACACCGGCATGGCCACGCCGCGCTTCCTCAAGGGAGGCGACACGTACCCGGAGGTGCGGATCTGCGTCGACATGCGGACCAACCTCTCCGGCCTGGACCGGGTCATCGGCGGCGACACGGGCCGGTGGAAGGCCGTCATCGGCCTGGAGGTGACCGACTGCCCCTCGGCCCTCATCCCCTCCGTCCTGGGCGCGGACAAGGAGATGCACAACGACCTGCTGCTGGTCAAGGCCACTTTCCGCGAGGCCGTCTGAGGTCCGCGGAACGCTTGCGGCGGCCGCGGGCCGACCTCCCCGCGGCCGCGCTCGCGGCCGGTAATCCAATCCTTTAATAGATGGAGCCCATCTACGGATTATGGCCGGGATGAACTACAACATACCTACGGTGCTGACCGCCGAGGAACTCATAGATAAGACATTCCGCAGGGCATCCAAGATCTCCAAGACGGGGACGAACGCATTGGATGCCAAGAAGAAGACGTCCCTGGCGAAGATAACCGCCGCCGGGGATATCGTCGTGTCCACGCTCGACGGGTACATCGACAGGTTCCCGCGCATGGAGAAGACCGAGGACTTCCTGCCGGAGCTGATGGATCTCATCGTCGGCATCGACCAGTACAAGAAATCGCTGGGTGCGGTCAACTGGGTGTCGAACCGGGTCGAGAAGCTCAAGAACGAGGCGCTGAGGGAGACGCGGCGCACCAAGGACCCGAAGAACCTGGATTTCATCAGGAACGGTTTCTACGGACGCCTGTCCTCGCATATCAACCAGATCTCCAAGGACCTGCTGTTCCTCCAGGAGGCCAAGAACCGTTTCAGGGAGCTGCCCGCGATCGACCCCGACGTGCCGACGCTGGTGGTCGCCGGCTTCCCGAACGTCGGCAAAAGCAGGCTGGTGACCGAGCTGAGCACGGCCGCGCCGCAGATCGCGCCGTACCCGTTCACCACCAAGGGCATCATCGTCGGCCATATCGAGGATGACTGGAGGAAGTACCAGATCATCGACACGCCCGGATTGCTGGACCGCAGCTTCGAAGACAGGAACGACATCGAGAAGCAGGCCGTGCTGGCGCTGCGTTACCTCACGGACGTCATGCTGTTCATCATCGACCCCTCGGAATCCTGCGGATACTCGCTCGAGAAGCAGGAGGCGCTGCTGGCGTCCGTGCAGGCGGGATTCGCGGACGTGCCGATCGTCGTGGCCGAGAGCAAGTCCGACCTCATGCAGACCGAGAGCGGCAACATGCGGTTCTCGGCGCAGACCGGGGAAGGCATGGAAGAGCTCGGCGGGTTGCTGATCGGGATGCTCAGGGAACTGCATCGCAACAGGTCCGTCGAGGCGGAGTTCTGAGGGGAGCGCATGTCCTCGCGTATCGCCGCCAGCGAAGGGATGGCCGAATACTTCGCCAGACTCTCTGAAGCCAACGACGGATGCTACAGGATCGCCGAGATCGCCAGGGGCAAGGGTTTCGATCCGGAGCCGTTCATAGAGATCCCCCAGGCCGAGGACCTCGCGTCCAGGGTGGAGAAGCTGCTGATCGATTACCGGGTCGAAGGCGTCGCCGACGACATCAGGAGGCTGACCGCCGAGTACGGCAACCGCGAGGTCGTCGCCCTGATGATCGCCAAGGAGGTGGCCGGACGGCCCGCCGAGAGCCTCGAGATGGCCGTGGACCGGGCGGTCAGGGTCGGACTCGCCGTGCTCACCGAGGGCATCCTGGTGGCTCCGCTCGAAGGCATCGCCGACACCAGGATCAAGAGCAACGCCGACGGCTCCAACTACATCGATCTCGTCTTCGCAGGCCCGATCCGTGCCGCGGGGGGCACGGCGCAGGCCATGAGCGTCCTCATCGCCGACATGGTGAGGCAAGCGCTCGGGATCGGCAAGTACATCCCGACCCCGCAGGAGATCGCCAGATTCAACGAGGAGATCCCCCTCTACAAGCAGATCCAGCATCTGCAGTTCACACCCACTCCGGCGGAGATCGCCCTGATCGTCAGCAACTGCCCGATCTGCATCGACGGCGAAGGCACCGAGCAGGTGGAGATCTCCGGATTCAGGGATCTCCCGCGCATCGACACCAACAAGGTCAGGGGCGGGGCCTGCCTCGTCATCTCCGAGGGCATGTGCCTCAAGGCATCCAAGCTGAAGAGGCACGTGGACCGTCTCAACATCGAAGGATGGGATTTCATCGGGGAGTACCTCGAAGCCCACAGCGGCGCGGAAGCGGACAGCGGAGACGACACGAAGACCGTGGAGCCGTCCTTCGACTACCTCAAGGACCTGGTGGCCGGACGTCCGATCTTCGGGCACCCGTGCGTCAAAGGAGGATTCAGACTCAGATACGGGCGGGCGAGGACGACCGGATTGGCCGCTCTCGCCTACAGCCCGGCGACGATGTACGTGATGGACGAGTTCATGGCGCTCGGGACGCAGTTGAAGACCGAGCGGCCGGGCAAAGGCTGCGTCGTCACCCCCTGCGACATGCTGGAGGGACCGCATGTGCTGCTAGACAACGGCGATCTCGTCTATTGCCGGGACCCAGAGGCCGTGGCCGCGGTCAAGGACCGTATCGTGGAGATCGTCGACAACGGCGAGATCCTGATCCCCTTCGGGGAGTTCTGCGAGAACAACCACCTGCTGGTGCCCTGCGGATACGTCATCGAATGGCACCGGGAGGAGCTGCTGGCCAAAGGCGGGCTGCCCGACGATTGGGAGGACCCGACCTACGCGCGCGCCAAGGAGATGTCGAAGGAGTCGGGCGTCCCTCTGCACCCGGGATTCAACCTCATGTGGTCGGACATCACGGTCGGATCGCTGATCGAGCTCAGGGATGCGGTCCTGGGATCGGGCAGGAAGGAGGGTGGAAACCTCTCCTTCGCCGCCCCTCCCGCGGTCAAGAGGATCCTGGAGGACCTGTGCGCGACGCACAGGTTCCGCGACGGCAGGGCGATCGTCGACGAGGTCTACTCGGAGGCGATGACCGACTGCCTCGGTCTCGCAGTCGCGGGAGACGGTTTCGAGAAGGTCGCGGAATTGAACGGCGGCGATACGCTGGAGGCGGTGAGCCTGGCCGCAGGCTACGAGGTCCGCGCCAGGACCATGACGCGCATCGGGGCCCGCATGGGCCGGCCCGAGAAGGCCAAGGAGCGCGAGCTCACCCCCAAGCTGCACACCGTGTTCCCGGTGGGGATGAACACGCAGCCGAGGAAGGACGTGGAATCGGCCGTGAAGACCGCTCGGATCGGCAGCTCCAGCCTCAAGAGCGGCAACGAGCTCGGCGTGGATGTCGAGATCAACCGCCGCAGATGCCCGGAGTGCGGGGAGTTCACCTTCCGCACCTGGTGCCGGGACTGCCGCCGCCACACCGTCCTCGTCGAGACCGGCCGTCAGGCTTCGTTCGGCAACCAGCCGTTGACGAAGCTGAACATCGAGAAAGAGTTCGCGGACGCATTGGATAATATCGGGGAACGGTCGGTCGACGTCAAATGCATGGACAAGCTGACTTCGAGGAACAAGGTCCCCGAAGCCCTGGAGAAGGGGATACTCAGATCGAAGAACGAGGTCTCCGTGTTCCGCGAAGGCACGATCCGCTTCGATATGACCGATATCCCCCTCACCCATTTCAAACCGAGGGAGATCGGGCTCTCCGTCGACAGAGCCCGCGAACTGGGCTACACGCACGACTGGAACGGGGAGCCGCTCGTCGACCCGGAGCAGATCGTCGAACTCAAGGTCCAGGACATCGTCCCCTCGCAGGATTGCGGCGACTACATGGTCAAGGTCGCCCGGTTCGTCGATGACGAGCTCGAGAAGCTGTACGACATGGAGCGGTTCTACGCCGTGGACCACCGCGGCGAGCTCATCGGCCATCTCGCCTACGCCCTCGCCCCCCACACCTCCGGTTGCATCCTGTGCCGCATCATCGGCTATTCCGATGTGCGCGGATGCTACGGGCACCCGTTCTTCCACGCGGCCAAACGGAGGAACTGCGACGGGGACGAGGATTGCATCATCCTCGCCATGGACGGCCTGTTGAACTTCTCGAGGTCCTTCCTGCCCAACCGGCGCGGCGGCCTCATGGATGCGCCCCTGGTCCTGACCACCAGGCTCGATCCGAACGAGATCGACAAGGAGGCGCACAACGTCGATTGCCTCAGACGGTACCCGCTGGAGTTCTACCGGGCGGCGATGGAGATGCGCGATCCCAAGGAGATCGACAAGATCATGGACCTGGTCGCGGGCCGCATCGGCACGCCCGGGCAGTACGAGGGACTGGGATTCACCCACGACACCAAGGATATCGCGGAAGGACCCAAGTACTCCGCGTACACCACGTTGGTCACGATGATGGACAAGATGGACGCCCAGCTCGAGCTCGGCAAGAAGCTGCGCGCAGTCGACGAGAAGGATGTCGCCACCAAGGTGATCAACAAGCACTTCATGCCCGACATGATCGGGAACATGCGGAGATTCGCCGCCCAGACGGTCAGATGCACCAAGTGCGGAGAGAAGTACCGGAGGATACCTTTGAAGGGGCTGTGCACCAACTGCGGGCACACCCTGACCCTGACCGTCCACGAGGCGAGCGTCAGGAAGTACCTGGAGGTCTCCAAGGAGATCAGCGAGAGGTACGGCCTCGACGAGTACACCAGGGACCGCATCGACATGCTCGAGATGAACATGGACTCCCTGTTCAACAACGATAAAGTGAAGAAATGCAAGCTCTCGGATTTCTACTGAACCGATGAGAGTGATATGATGCCCGGACCCTCACGGGCCCGGGAAGATGTTTCATAACGCTTCGATCTGCTCCGCCAGGCCGCCCGCCTCTTCGGCGATGATGCCCGCCGCCACATCCAGGACCTGCCTGGCCGTGAGCGAGCCGTCGGTGTCGTAGGTGAACAGGAAGTTCCTGTCGTCGCCCTCGACGGTGACGGCGCCGCGCGAGATCCTCTCGCAGGCCCGACACAGCGAGCAGGCGTTGGCGTTGACCACGGTCAACCTGCCGTCCTTATCCTCGAACACCTTCCGAGGGCAGACGTCGATGACCTCGAGGAGCTCCGGGTCGTCCGCCGCGTCGGGATCGATCCCGACCTTCGGCAGGTACTTGTACCCCACGCCGAACGCGGCCTGCCATTTGACATGGTCCCTGGACCTGCCGATGACCGCCGTGGCGTATATGAGCACGGCCTGCCCGTCGGTGAGCTCCACAATCGGTATGTCCTCGTCCTTGACCTTGAGATCGGAGTTCCCGAGCGGGATCATGTCGCCGGACAGCACCGTGCAGGGGCCGATCTTGTTCAGACTGTACATTATCGTGCAGTTGGGACAGCCTTCGCCTTCGCATACGCATTCGGACTGGGGGGAGAACAACTCGTAGTCGGTCGGCACCGGGACCATCCCGAGCCTGTGAGCGATGATCTCGTCGAACAGGGGCGTGACGCTCTCATACTCCTTGCCGTCGACCATGATGGGCCCGAGATGGAACTCGACCTTGTCGATGGCCATCTTGGGTATGTCGGACAGCATGGTCCTCCTGAGCGCGTTCGCCATGGCGGGCGTGGAATCCTTCAGGATGAAGCTCCCTTTGCGTTCCGCCATTTCGAGTATTTCAATATCCATTGAAATACCTCCTCAGACCCTGCGTCCCCTGCGCCCGCCCTTCTTCTTGGTTCCGTCGTGCGGAATAGGTGTTACGTCCTCGATGCGTCCGATCTTGAGGCCCGCCCTCGCGAGAGCGCGGATGGCCGCCTGGGCACCGGGCCCGGGGGAGGTCGATTTGTTGCCTCCGGGGGCACGCACCTTGACGTGTACGCCCATGATGTCCTTCTCGGCCGCGACCTCGGCGATCTTCTCGGCCGCCCTCTGCGCCGCATATGGAGACGATTCGTCCTTCGCCTGCTTGACGACCATCCCTCCGGTGACTTTCGCGAGCGTCTCGGCGCCGGTGACGTCGGTCAACGTGATCATGATGTTGTTGTAGCTGGCGTATATGTTCGCTATTCCCCATTTCTGTGCTGTCGCCATCAGAGATCACCGTCCTCTGCAGTTATGCCTGCTTCCTCGGCATCCGCTTTGGACTCCGCCGCCTGTGCGGCCTCGGTCCTGCGGTGAGCCTCCTCTTTCTTCTCCATGAGCAGGGCTTTCGCATCGGGCGACATCCGCATCGGGTGCATCTCATCGGTGAAAGGCGACGCCGCGTTGAGTTCCACGGACGCCTCCTCCTCTCTCCTGACGATGTAGCCGGGCACGGTGACCCTGTGGCCGTTGATGAAGATGTGGCCGTGCGTGATCATCTGCCTCGCCTGCCTGATCGTGGACGACAGTCCCTTCTCGTAGACGACGGTCTGCAGACGGCGCGAGAGGATGTCCGAATCCGTGAGGACCAGGATGTCGTTGAGTGTTCCGCCCGTCACCGGCAGGATGCCGATGCGAGCGCATTTGTTCAGCAACGCCTCGCTCTCGACCTTGGCCTGCGCATCCCCTGCCCTGAGGCGGGCCTGCAGCTCCCTGGACTGCTTCCTGAGGTTCCTCAGCATCGTCTCTGCTTTCCAGACCTCGGTCTTGTTCTTCAGTCCGAATTCGCGGACGACCTCGACCTCGGCCTTTATCCTCTCCCCCTGCCAGGGGTGAGAGGGCGTATCGTATGTCTTGCGTGAAAATTTAGGATCTCCCATTCATAACACCTCTGGATTATTTCCTCTTCACGCCCATGGTGAGGCCCTTCCTGCCGTTGGAACGGGTTCTCTGGCCTCTCACCTTGCGGTTGGTCTCGTGCCTGATGCCGCGGTAGCAGCGGATCATCTTCATCCTGTTGACGTCGTCTTCCTGGATGATGTTGAGGTCGTTGCCGATCAGGTGCATGTCGGCACCGGACTCGTAGTCCATCTGCCTGTTGATCACCCAGTTGGGAACGTACTCGACGTAGGTCATCACGAGCTGCTCGAGCTCCTTGACCTTCTCGTCGGAGAGGGTGCCTATCCTCACCGAGTTGTCGAGGCCGGCCTTCTTGACGATGATGTTCGAGGCCCGGTTGCCCACGCCTTTGATGCTCTGGAGGCCGATCGGAACCCTCTTCTGGCCATCTATGTTGCTGTTCGCAATGCGCACGATGAAGTTGAAATCCTCATCTTCGACTGCGGAAGCTTCTTTCTTCGGTTGTTTCACCATTATGCTCAATCCTCCGTAAATGCTCCCTCGGAAGGGATGTAGCCAAGCACAGACCTCACGGGTATGTGCTCTCAGTGTTCGTCTATGCGACGGGTCCTGAGTTTACGCACGGTCGCTGATGTGCTTACCGTTTATAAAGATTAGGGATGAGCCCGCGTGCGACGCACGGGCGGGCGCGGGCATGCGCACATTAAAGAAGGAGGGTCGTGGCGACGACCGGATTCGAACCGGTGAACTCCTACGAGAATGGATCTTGAGTCCATCGCCTTTGACCAGGCTTGGCAACATCGGCATTGTCGGAGGTTGTAATCATGGATGATAGATAAACCTTTACGGTAAAGTGGTGACCTCCGCCCTCGGTCCCGCGATGTAGAACGTGTGCTCGTGCTGAGAGACGATGCCCCCTTTGACCTCCACCAGCTGCGCATAGCTCGAAAGCACGCCTCTGCGCACCAGGGCCTTGACGTGCTTCTCGGCATCCGGGAAATCGCAGCTCCTGGCGCAGAAGGGGAACGTCTTGAACTCCGCTTTGACGTATTCGAGGAACTCCGCCGTGCGCGGATCCTCGATCCTGCGTTCCCGGACCATCCTCACGATGTTGCCGGCCGGGCCGTTGACGACCGCTCCCCCGCCGTCGGTGGCGAAGGGCTCGACGGCGACCACCATGCCCGCCCTGAGGACGGTGTGATCCCCGTTCGCATAGCTGGGCACCGAGAGGCCCGCGTGCAGGTTGTACGGTTCGATCTGATGCCCGCAGAGGTTCTCGACCGGTCTGAACCCGGCCTGTCTGAGGACTGTTTCGACCAGCCGCCCGATCTCGGTGAGCGGCGTGCCCTCGCCGATGAACTCGGCGACGCTGTCCCTGGCATCCTTGGAGGCTTCGATCAGCCCCGTGTGGGCCCGGGTGCCGATCTCGACCGTGCCTGCGGTGTCCCCGACATAGCCGTCGAGCTCGGCGCCGCAATCGACCTTGACCACGTCCCCGTTCGCGAACACCGCCGCATCGTCCGTCGTCGGGGTGAAGTGCGCGGCGACCTCGTTGCGGCTGATGTTGCAGGGGAATGCCAGACCGCAGCCATGCCTCCTTATGTACCCTTCGACCTCGTCGGCCACATCGCAGAGCCTGACGCCCTCGTCGACCATGCCGAGACCCAGGTCCCTGGCGGCCGCGGCGGTCTTGCCGGCTCTGCGCAGCTTCTCCAGTTGGTCCGGGGTCAACATCTCAGGACTTCCTCGATCTGATCGATCGTTATCTGCCCCTGGCGCACGATCTCGATCTCGCCGTTGTCGAACCACACGATCGTGGACGGCTTGCCCGAAGCGGATCTGCCCGCGTCTATGTACGTGCTGATGCTGTCGCCGAAATCCTCCATGGCTTCTGCGACGGTGGTCGCATCGGGTTTGGAATGCAGGTTGGCCGATGTCGCGACGATGGGTCCGGCTTTCTTGACGATCTCCAGAGCGATGGGGTGGTCCGGTATGCGGATACCGACCTTCTGGGACATCGCCGTGAGGAGATCGGGCACATCCGGCTGCTTGGGCATGATGAGCGTCAGCGGCCCGGGGAGGAAGGCCTTGATCAGCTTCTCCGCGTTATCGTCCACATGCGCCAGCTTCTCGATCATCGCCATATCGCATGCCGCCACCGAGAGGGCCATGTCGAACGGCCGGTTCTTGGTGATGAAGAGGTTCTTGACCGCGACCTGGTTGTATATGTCCGCTCCGATGCCGTAGACCGTGTCCGTGGGGTACACGATCAGCTTGCCCTCGCTTATGTCCTCGGCGGCGTTCAACACCGCATCGACGCAATGGGCGTTCATGCCGTTCGAACTGTCGCACCTAACTATCCTCATCTGCGCACCCCCATCATATCCAACCCGTACCTTACCATTCGATCACCGTGTTCCGAGATGTTACCATGTCCAGGATACAGTGACTTTATTTCTATATTGCTGAGCTTGATCAGCGATCCCGCCAACTCCTCATAGGAACCGGTGGGGAAATCCGTGCGGCCCACACCCATCTGGAACAACGTGTCTCCCGAGAAGAGGGACTTCGTCACCTCGTCATACAGGGATATGCTCCCGCTCGTGTGCCCGGGGGTGTCGATCACCCGCAGCCGATGCTCGCCGAGATCGATGATCTCGCCGTCGCGCAACTCGTCCACCTCCATGGGCGGCAGCCTCCGGCCGATCACCTCCTCGCCGAGCATCACCGCATCCCCCCTCCGGATGAAATCCGCATCCCCGCCCGCATAGGCTCTGCAGGAGAACTCGGCGACTATGTCCTCGAGCCCGCCGGCATGATCGGCATGGCAATGCGTGAGGATGACCGCGTCCAGCGGCCTGCCGTCCAGCACCCTGCCGATCTCCCGGATGACTCCG
>JAAYAP010000042.1 GCA_012719315.1 Methanobacteriota archaeon | reverse complement strand
TTCTCCGAATACGGTACCGTGTACTCCACCAAATCAGAGATGATCGCCGAATACCTCGAGCATTGCCCGATATGCGATGGCGGCATGAGCTATGAGGAAGCCGCTTCCGTCGGACACGCCGTGCAGACCGACAGACCGTACATCACCTGGCGGGTGTATCATGCGGGGAACTACCAGGTGAAGGTCGACTGCTATGAGAGCAGGGAGGCGGCGGGTGTTTCGGAACCCGCGGTCTACGAGGGCGGTTTCAGATTGGACGGCTCGCTGACCAACGTCTGCTCGTGGACCTACCAGGGGAAGGCCTACGAGCTGTCCGTATCGTACACCTTGGAGGATTTCGAGCACTACCGTTATGACGGGATCGAGAGGGATGTCGGATGCGAGGACGGTGTTACCAACGTCATCAACTTCGTCGCCGAGGACGATGTGACCGTGCAGATCTCGGATCAACTCAAGGCCCTCTATCACGATGCCTATGATGCCGAGGCACTGACGGACGGACAGGGTTTCGCCGATTTCGTGCTCGCTTTCGTGCAGAGCTGCTTCCAATACCCGTCAGTGTGCATGAACGCGGATTGCCTGCTGTCTATAGGCGACTATGTGCTCTACGGCGAGAGGGATTACTTCGCATACCCGTTGGAGACCATCTTCCTGGGACTGGGGGACTGCGAGGACCTGGCCATACTGGCCGCGGCGATCTTCAAGTCCTGCGGATACAGGACCGCCGTCGTGGTCGTCCCCAACCATGTGGCCGTCGCCGTCGCGCTCGATTCATACAGGACCCCGTACTACAACCCTGCTTCCAGCGAGATCGTGTACAGCGAGATCGGCGGCCGGTTGTACTTTGTCGGGGACGCCGCTTCGAGCATGCTCGTGCCTGTGGGCGTGATGGGCTTCGATGCGAACGGGGACCCGTATTCCGGTCAGATCGGATACAAGTGCTACGATTATTTCCTCGTGTGAACCGCGGAAACGGTCACATCCGTTTGAATCCGCGCAACATCCACCTGATGATGGAATTGGTCCCGTATTTGAGGGTCGTGACCCTGGTCCTGCTCTTGCTCCCGACCCGGACGTCGCCCTCCATCAGATGGCGGACCACCTCCTGCCAGGTCTCGAGGCCGTCGGGGAATTCCACATAACCGGTGCCGATCCGCGCGAGGCTGTGCGCATCGCTGCCGGCGGAGATCGGCTTGCCGATCCTGGCCGCCAGCCGTTCCGACCGCCGGTTGGCGGCAGGGACCGATCTGGCGTTCCTGGCCTCGATGCCGTCGAAATCATGTTCGACGGTGTTCTTCTCGCCGAGTCCCGACCACCACCTGTACGGATGCGCGGCGAAGGCGTAGCCTCCCGCCTCGCGTATGGCCGCGATCGTGTCCTCGATGCTCAGACCCCGGGGTATCTCCCGGTCGATGCCGTAGGCGAGGATGTGCCCCTCGGCCGAGGAGACCTCCTCCGCGGGGACGATGATGACCCTGCCGTTGTCTTTGACGTCGAAGTAGGCTTCGAAGCTGTTGTGATCGGTGATGGCAACGCAGCCCAACCCCAGTTCCACAGCCCGGTCGACGATCTCCTGCGGCGACGGTTTGCCGTCGTTCGAGTAATTCGAATGCACGTGGAGGTCGGCTCTCATCTCACACCTGCTCCGTCGGGCATGGCACGCTCGACCGTCGCCACGCACGTCCGGCCGTCGCCGAGCGGGACTGCGCCGCCGTCCCCGACGACCATGATGATATGCTCGGGCACCCCGGGGGGCAGCGGCGCGTCGGCGCCGGCGGCCGTGGGCCGGCCGTCCCGGACTCCCGAGACGATCATCCTGACCTTCTGGAAATCCTTGTAATCCGCCTTCGCGGTCGATGCGCCGAGCCCGCAGTCGAACCCGGTCCCCGGCGGCATCTCCGCCGACGGCCCGAGCAGCAGCACCGTCTCCCCTCCGAGCTCCTCGTCGTCGGCGGCCAGCAGCATGCCGGTGGATTTGATTCCGCGGAGTTTCGCCGGTTTGAGGTTGGCGACGACGAGGACCGTCCGGTCCCGCATCTCCTCCGGCGGGTAGTACGCCTTGAGGCCGGCGACGATCTGCCTGGGCTCCTCCTCACCGATGTCGACTTTCAACAGGTAGAGTTTATCCGCATCCGGATGGTCGTCGACGCTGACGATCCGCCCCACGCGGATGTCCAGCTTCCTGAAGTCGGCGAAGGGCCCCTCGGGTTCCGCGTCGGCGGCCGCTTCGGGTGCGACGGGCTCGTCCTTCGCCTCGGCGATCTCGACCTTCCTGTAGACCGGGACCGGCTCCTTCAGCGTCTGGCCGGTCGGCAGCGGCGCATCGATGTCGAACCCCGCCTGCTCCAGGGAGGTCTCGAACCCCATGAAGCCCCAGATCCTCTCCGAGGAGGAGGGCATGAACGGCCAGGCCATGATGCAGAGCGCCTTGACGATCCTCAGCAGGTCGTTGAGGGCGTGTCCGCAGGCGGCCTTGTCGGTCTTGACGAGCGCCCAGGGCTTGGCCGCGTCGAAATGCCTGTTGCCGAAGCGTGACAATTCCATCACCGCTTTCAGCGCCTTCTTGAAATCGCATCCCGAGAGGCAGGCGTCGTATTCCTCGAACGCCTCCTGGATGGCGGCCGTCACCTCGGGCGAACCCTCTCCGTCCGCCTCCGGCACCGCTCCGAAGTTCTTGTGGGTGAAGCTCAGGCACCGGTGGTAGTAATTGCCGAGCGCGGCCACCAGCTCGGAGTTGACCTTGGTGCGGAAATCATCCCAGGAGAAATCGGCATCGTGGGTGTCCGGCATGTTGATCGAGAGGTAGTACCTCACCGCATCGACATCGTGCTCCTTGAGCACGGACGGCACGTCGATCGCACCGCCCCTGCTCTTGGAGAGCTTGCCGCCCCTGAACATCAGGTACTCGTTGGCGGGGATGTCGTACGGCAGGTTCAATCCCCCGATCCCCATCAGCATCGCCGGCCAGATGATCGAATGGAACGGTATGTTGTCCTTGCCGATGAAGTAGTAGTGCTTCACCTCGGGATCCATCCAGAATTCCTTCCACAGCTCCGGTTCCCCGACGATCCGCGAGTACTCCACGGATGCGCTCAGATAGCCGATGACGGCTTCGAACCAGACGTAGATGACCTTGTCTTCCCATCCCTCGACGGGGATCGGGACCCCCCAGGACATGTCCCTGGTGATCGCACGGTCCTTGAGGCCGTCCTTGAGCCAGTTGGCGGTGAAGGTGTTGACGTTGGACCTCCAGTGGTCCTTGCCGTCGATGAACTCCAGCAGCCTGTCCTCGAAGGCGCTGAGCCTGAGGAAGAACTGCTCGGAGGGTTTGACCTCGGGCCGGCTGCCGCAGTGGATGCAGCGCGGGTCGACGAGGTCGCCGGGTTCGAAGGTGGTGCCGCAGCCGTCGCATTGGTCGCTGCGCACATCCTCGGCGCCGCATACGGGGCACTTCCCTTCCACGTAGCGGTCGGGGAGGAAACGGGCGCACTCGGCGCAATGGTACTGAGGCGTCTCTTTGACGTACAGGTGGCCTTTATCCAGCAGATCCGCGAAGATGCCCTGGACGACCTCGGTGTGGGTGTCGCAGTGGGTCTTGCTGTACAGCGAGTACTCGATGCTCAGATCCTCGATCGCCTTCTTGTTGATCGCGTGGTACCTCTCGGCGATGACCTCCGGGCTCACGCCCTCGCGCTCGGCCGTCACGGTTATCGGGGTGCCGTACTGGTCGGAGCCACCGACCACCAGCACCCGGTTGCCCTTGAGCCGGTTGTACCTGCCGAATATGTCCGGAGGGAGCAGCGATCCCGCCACGTGACCTAGGTGTATGGGACCGTTCGCGTACGGCCATGCGATGTTTATGCAGATCTTCGCCATTTGAACCGTCGGCACCATCGCCTATGATGATGATAAAAGTATTGCGGTGCAGGATGCGCGGATCCCCTCCGCGTTCCCGTCTCCGCCGATGTGATCCGCGCCTCGCGGACCCTGAAAGGACCTTAAAAGTTAAATCATACCTGCATATAGGTCGGGTCATGCGGATAGCGGTGGTGCTGCAGGACAGATGCCAGAATCGGAAGTGCAACCATGAGTGCGAGCGTTTCTGCCCTCTGATGAGGACCGGCGTCGAATGCATCACCTGGGGCGAGAGGGGGAAGCCCGTCATCTCCGAGGCCCTCTGCCAAGGTTGCGGCATCTGCGTGAACAAATGCCAGTTCGATGCCATCAGGATCATCGGCCTGGCCGACGAGCTCAAGACCGAGCTCATCCACCAGTACGGGGAGAACTCGTTCCGCCTCTACCGTCTGCCTTTGCCCCGCAAAGGGATGATCACCGGCATACTGGGGCCGAACGGGATCGGCAAGACCACCGCCATCAGGATCCTGTCCGGATCGGAGATCCCCAATCTGGGCGATTACACCGCCCCGCCCTCCAAGGAGAAGGTGCTGGAGCACTTCGCCGGCACCGACATGCAGACCTACCTGTCCGATGTCTACGCAGGTAAGATCAAGGTCGCCTTGAAACCCCAGTACGTCGACAAGCTGCCGGCGACCGTCAAGGGCGTGGTCAGGGACCTCCTCGGCAAGGTCCAGGAGCGCATGACGCTCGAGGAGGCCGCCGGGATGTTCGAACTCACCGAGGTGCTCGACCGGGAGCTGGACAAGCTCTCCGGCGGAGAGCTCCAGCGGCTGGCGATGGCCGCCACGATGATGAAGGAGGCCGACGTCTACTTCTTCGACGAGCCGACCTCCTACCTCGACATCTACCAACGGGTGCGGATGGCCCGTCTGATCAAGACGCTGGCCGCCGAGAAGCAGGTGGTCGTCATCGAGCACGACCTCGCCGTGCTGGATTACCTAGCCGACAATGTGAACGTGGTCTACGGCACCGAGGGTGCCTACGGCGTGTTCACGATGGCCAGGCAGGTCAGGACCGCCATCAACGTCTATCTGGACGGCTACCTCCCCGAGGAGAACATCAGGTTCAGGGACCGTCCCATCGAATTCGAGGCCTCGCCTCCCAGAGGCGACTGGAAGACGGCCGACCTCGTGGAATTCGACCATGTCACCAAGGATTTCGGAGGATTCCGCCTGGAGATCGGCAAGGGCTCGGTGAAGATCGGCGAGTCCGTGGGCGTGGTCGGACCCAACGCCACCGGCAAGACGACGTTCGTGAAGATGCTGGCCGGGGTGATCGAGCCCGACGGAGGCAGCATCGATGCCAGGATGAAGGTGTCCTACAAGCCGCAGTACATCTCGATGGAGGCGGAGGGGACCGTCCAGGAGCTGCTGTACGCGAGCGCATACGAGACGGTCACGAGCAATTTCTTCCAGGGAGAGGTGATCGCCCCCTTGGGATTGAAGGGTCTGATGGAGAAGGAGGTGCGGAACCTCTCGGGCGGCGAGCTGCAGCGGCTGGCCATCACCCTCTGCCTGGCGAACGACGCCGACATCTACCTGTTCGACGAGCCGTCCGCCTACCTCGATTCCAACCAGAGGATGAACACCGCCAAGACCATCAGGCGGATGATGGAGAAGACCGGGCGCAGCGCCATGGTCGTCGACCACGACATCTACTTCCTGGACATGGTGTCCGACTCGATGATGGTGTTCGGCGGGACCCCCGGCCAGCACGGCATCGGCGAGGGGCCGTTCGATATGAGGGAGGGGATGAACCGGTTCCTCGCGGCCGTCGACATCACCTTCAGGAGGGACACCGAGACCCACCGGCCGCGGATCAACAAACCCGAATCCAGACTCGACCGCGAGCAGAAGTCCAGGGGCGAGTACTACTACGCCTGAACGGGAGCGGGAGCGTTAGATTATATATAAAGACCTGTTTTCAAGGACATGGATGGTATCGGCAAGGCGGATATCCACATTCACACGTATTATTCGGGGTATTCCAACCTGGGATTGCTTAAATTCCCGGAATCCGTGACCACTCCCGAGAAGCAGGTGGATTGCGCCCGCAAGCACGGGATGGACGTCATCTGCATCACCGACCACAACGCCGTCAGAGGCGGTTTCGCCGCACAGAGGTACGCCAAGCGGTTCGACGACATCGAGGTCGTCGTCGGCGACGAGATCATGACCGCCGACGGGGAGCTCATCGGCTACGACCTCAACGAGTACATCGAGCCGTTCCTGAGCGTCGAGGAGACAGCCGACCTGATCAAGGAGCAGGGCGGGCTGACCGTCGCCCCGCATCCGTTCAGCTTCCATGTCAACGGCCTCGGCGAGAAGCTCTTCGACATCGACCTGGATGCGATGGAGGTCATCAACGGCGGGCATCCCGACCGTTACTCCAACCCCTTCGCGCAGAAGGTCGTGGAGAGGTTCCCCGACCGGTGGGCCGCGGTCTCCTCGAGCGACAGCCATTCCAACTACACCATGGGTTACAACTGGACCGAGTTCGAAGGCAGCACCACCGACGAGCTGCGCAGGGCCATCCTCGCCCGCACCACCGTGCCGAGGGGCGTCCCCGCCCCCGTGCTCGGGAATGTGCAATGGAGCTACGAGGTGGCGCTGGGCGGGCAGAAGCTCATGTACCGGTCGCTGAAGAAGAGGCTCGTGCCCACGGACGGCAACGCCCTCATCGATAAGGTGCTGAGCCTGAACGACCTGAAGAAGGCCACGGCGATCTTCGCCGGCATACTCTACTGCATGCCGCCGGTCTCGTTCCTGGCCACCACCCTCTCCACCTCCTTCCTCGGGATCAAGGCGAAGAAGATGAACGCCCGTGCGGAGGAACGCCTCGAGGGGATCGCCGCTCTCCTGGAGGCCCTGGACCTGCAGACGCGCGACGGAGACGGGGATGACCGCTGACCCAGGATTGTGCAAGGTCTGCGTCTGCATACCGCCGGAGTTCGCCGACGCGCTCATGGACGCCGTCAACGGAGCGATGGAACCGGTCTACCCGGGGTACGACCGGGCTTATTCGATCGTGCGCTCGACCGGCACCTGGAGGCCGCTGGAGGGCTCCGACCCCTACGACGGCGTCGTCGGGCGGATCTCGACGGCCGAGGAGCTGCGCATCGGGTTCGTCGTCCGCCGCCGAGACCTGGCCGGCGCGATCGAGGCGGTCCTCGCGGTGCACCCTTACGAGGAGCCCTGCATCGAGGTCGTGCCGCTGATCGATTGGAAGGGCGTCGTCACTCGTCCTTGTATCTGACGGCGTAGATCCCGTCGAAGGTCTTCTGGAGCCTGAAGATCCTGTTGCCGTTCTTCCTGTACTCCAGCTCGCGTTCGTCGATCAGGCCCATCCCGTGGAACTCCTCCAAGGCCCTGTCGCCCTCGTCGTAGTCGTACATCACGCCGACCAGGACGTTGACCTTGTAGTTGCGGCACATCATCTCGGCGGGCATCTCCCCGCCGGCTTGACGGACGATCTCCTTCCTGTGCTTGGAGAACATCTGCAGGCCCTTCTCGCAGGCCGACAGGCACTCGTCGTAGCGCTGGGTGTTGAAGTAGGCGACGATCAGCCTCTCGTTCACGTCATAGCGCTGGAGGTCGCTGAGCCTGAGCGTGTCGCTCAGCTCGCCGACGGTGACGGCGAACCCGTGGTTCTCGTCGGCGGCGGCGGCATCCATCACCGAGATCGTGAAGGCGGCGGCGGAAGACGTGTCCGCGCTCCCGAGGTACCTGCCCAGACGGACCCTGTCGCGGTCATCCAGTTTCGAATACCAGTTCCCGAGGCCGGCGGCAGCCACTTCCGGGGGGACGTCCTTGTTGTTCTTGAAAAGCATGGGCCGCAATCGCCTAGCTATGATAAAAAGTCACTTATCGCAGCCCGGGCCCTCGGAGGGGGGATCGCAGCGGAAGTTGTTCTTGATGCGGATGATGTCGTCGACCACCCATTCGGCGCAGCCCTCGAATCCGCTTGCCCGCGCGTCGCAGTCGTGCATGCAGCCGGGGCAGTCTTTCGTGCTGCAGGGCTCGGAGGACAGGACGAGGTCGACCGTATTGCCGAACTCGGACTATATCGCCCCCATGATCTTGATCCTCTCCCGGTGCTCCTCGGAGACGGTCAGCGAGAACGGCACCGTCACGTGGCAGTCCATGTGCAGGGTGCTGCCGTACTTGATGATCCTGAGGTTGTGGATGTCGATCCACTTGTCGCCGCGGTTGCGGTTCAGGCAATCCACGACCTTGAGGAGCAGCTCCTCGTCGGCCCGGTCCATGATGCAATCCAGGCTCTTCTTGATCACCCTCGCCCCGGTGGTCAGGATTAGCGCCCCGAAGATCACCGCCAGCAAGGGGTCCATCCACCAGATGTCGAGGCCGAACTGCATACCCACGTAGACCACCGACAGTCCGAGGATGATCCCGATGGACGAGTAGGTGTCGGTGCAGAGGTGCTTGCCGCTCGCCTCGAGGGCGGGGGACCCGTTGCGCTTGGCGGTCTTGATCGCCGCCTTGCCGGTCACGTAGTTGGCGGCGGCGGCGAAGATGATCAGCAGCAATCCGATGTCCAGGTCGGACAGCGGCCTGGGGGAGAGGAAGTTGAGCACGGCCTCCCTGATGATCAGCGCCCCGGCGACGAAGATCAGCGTGCCTTCGATCGTCGCCGAGATCGTCTCGATCCGGCCGTGGCCGTACGGATGCTCCCGGTCCGGCGGACGTGCCGAGAGGTAGAGTGCGAAGAGGCCGATGAACCCGGCGACGACGTTGACGATGCTCTCGAGCGCATCGGTGAGTATGGCCACCGACGAGGTCATCGCATAGGCGACGAACTTGACCGCCATCAGGAACACCCCCACTGCGACGACGATCTTCTGGAAGTTGTAATTCTCCCTCGCACCCGAGTTCGCGTCGGCGGACATCGGCTGAAATAGGTTTGACATCGTATTTAACCATCATGCAGGCTGACTAGATTCAGTTCGACTCGACGACCTCGATGCCGTCCGGCCTCCGCGCACCGCTGAACCAGGAGAACAGCGTCCCCATCACGCACATGACGAAACACACGGTGAACGCCACCCTCATGACCGTGATGAAGTCGCCGAAGGTGTCGGGGGTGATGTTGTCGGTCGAGCCGAGGATCACCGAGATGCAGCACATGGCGACCCCCATGCTGACCGTCATCCCTATCTGCCTCATCATCGAGATCGACCCGGAGGCGATGTTCCTCTCCCTGAAACCGACCGCGGACATCGCCGCCGACGTGTTCGGCGCCGAGAACAGCCCGTAACCCAGACCGAGCAGGAAGAGGATCGTCACCACGTACCACAGGTGCACCTCGGTGCCGAGGAAGATGATCAGCAGGACCGCGAACGAGATGATCCCCATGCCGATCGTCGGCAGCACCCTGATGTCCATGCGGTCCGAGAGGCTCCCGGCCTTGGCGGTGAGCAGGATCTGGATCATCGGCTGCAGGAGCATGATCATCCCCGACTGCCAGGCGGTCAGAGCACCGATCTTCAGCAGGTACAGCGCCAGGAAGAACGAGACGGAGTACGAGGCCGCGTAGTTCATGAAAGTGGCGATCACGGTGCGGCGGAACGCCTTGTTCCCGTAGATGCCGGTGTTCATGATCGGCTCCTCGACGCGGTTCACATACCATCTGAACAACAGGAACAGCGCGCCTCCGACCGCTATCGAGGCGAACGCCCACATGTACGGCAGGTTGATCATCCCGTACACCAGGGCGAAGATCATCGCCATGTAGATCGCGGAGCCTTTGTAGTCGATCCTCAGCCCCCTGTCGTAGGGGACGTCGTCGACGACCCTGCCCATGATGATCACCGACGCCAGCGAGACGGGTATCAGGATGAAGAACAGGTACCTCCAGCCCAGGAAATCGGTGACGAAGCCCCCGACCGTCGGGCCCAGCGCCGTGCCGACGTAGACCGCGGTGGCGTTGACGCCGATCGCCCATCCGCGCCGGCCGGCGGGGAAGGTGTTGACGATCATGGTCACCGAGGTCACCGCCAGGCAGGCCGAGCCCACGCCCATGGCGACCCTGGAGAGCAGGAAGATCTGGAAGGACGGGGTGAAAGCGGCGACGAACAGCGACACCAGCATGAGGATTATGCCGACGAGGAACACGTTCTTGAGGCCGAACTTGTCGGCCACCTTGGTGATCGGCACCATCGCCATCACCGACGCGAGCAGGAAGATCGTGTTGACCATCCCCAACGAGTGTGAGCCGATCGAGAACTCGTCGCCGATCGCCACCAGCGAGAGGTTCAGCATCGTGCTCGTGAACGGGGCGAGGAACGCCCCCACCGAGGTCGCGGCGAGCAGTATCTTCAGCATGTTGCTTTCGGCGTCCCGATGATCGTGCCCATCCATGGTCGACCCCCTTGTATTTAGACCTATAAATACTTATTAATCCTCGGCGACCGATATCGTGACGATCCGCATGACCGCTTCGTACAGTGATATCAAGGAGAAGCTGGGGCTTGTGCATGTGTACACGGGTAACGGCAAAGGCAAGACCACCGCCTCGCTCGGGTTGGCTTTCAGAGCCATGGGCAGAGGCTTGAACGTGCTGATGGTGCAATTCCTCAAACCCCCCGAGGATTACGGGGAGCACATCTCGGCGAGAGAATGCGAGAGGTTCTCCATCCTGCCGATGGGCCTCGCCCACCTGGTCGGCAGCGTGCCTTCGCCCGAAGACATCGCAGCCGCCGGGGAGGCTTTGGAGGAGGCCCGCGAACGTATCCACTCCGGCGAATACGACCTCGTCATCCTCGACGAGTGCAACGTCGCCATGTCCTGGAAGCTGATCGATCCCGGCGACGTGATCGACATGCTGAGCAAACGGCCTCCGCATATCGAGATCGTGCTCACCGGTCGCGGAGCTCCGGAGGACATCGTCGATTACGCCGATCTGGTGACCGAGATGAGGATGGTCAAGCACCCGTTCGACCGGAGGATCGGGGCCAGGATGGGCATAGAGTATTGAAGCAGTCCGCAGATGAGCGGAGGACAGTGAGAGAATGATCTACGATGACATCACACAGACCATCGGCGAGACGCCGATGGTCAGACTCAGGAGGATGAGCCCCCGCGGGAGCCGCGTCTACGTCAAAATCGAACGGAACAACCCCGGAGGCTCGGTGAAGGACCGCCCCGTGCTGGCGATGATCAACGAGGCCGAAGCCGACGGGCGCCTGAAGAAGGGAGGCCTGATCGTGGAGCCGACCTCGGGGAACACCGGCATCGCCTTGGCGATGATCGCCGCCGCCCGCGGTTACAAGGCGGTGCTGGTGATGCCGGACACGATGTCGCGGGAACGCGTCGCCTACATGACGGCATACGGCGCCGAGATCGTCTTCACCCCCGGCGAGGAGGGCATGAAGGGCTCGGTGGATGCGGCCGTCGATATCGCTGGATCCCGCGGCGGGTTCATCCTGGGGCAGTTCGACAACCCCGCCAACCGTGCCGCCCACAGGGTGTCCACCGGCGTCGAGATCCTCAGGGACCTGCCCGATGTCGACTGCGTCGTCGCCGGCTTCGGCACCGGCGGCACCGCCACCGGCATCGCCATGGCGCTCAGGGACGCGGGGTCCAAGGCGGTCGTCCACGGCATCGAGCCGGCCGAGAGCCCGCTGCTGTCCCGAGGCCGCGCCGGACCCCACCGGATACAGGGCATCGGCGCCAACTTCGTGCCCGGCAACCTGGACCCGGACCTGATCGAGGTGGTGACCGTCGGCAGCGACGATGCGATCGCGGCCGCCGTGAGGCTCGCCCGCGAAGAGGGCATCTTCGCCGGCATCTCCTCGGGTGCGGCCGTCCATCACGCATTGGGATTGGCCGATGCCGGCAGATACAAGCGGATCGTCGCCATCCTGCCCGACGGCGGCGAGAAGTACATGAGCACGGGGATTTATGACTGAAGACGCGGCGGTGACGGGATTCGCCGACGCGCATATGCATATCGTCGACGTCGGAGCCAAGGGCGGTTATCCCGATATCGACGATGCCGCGCTGCTGCTCTCCTGCACGGCTTCGTTCGACGAGTGGGAGCCGCAGCGCCGCATGGCGGCCGCCGACGCGCGCATCCGCCCGTTCTACGGCGTGCACCCCTGGCATGCGGAGACGGCTCCGGCCGATTACCTGGAGGTCCTGCGCGGCATGCTGGAGGATGACGGGCGCGCGGGTGTCGGCGAGATCGGCATCGACAAGCTGCACCCGGGACCGGAGACGCAGATGCGGATCTTCGTCGAGCAGATGGAGACGGCCGCCGAGACGGCGCGTCCGGCGACCGTGCATATGGTGAAGACCGAGGCGGAGACACTCAAAGTCGTCAGGATGCACAGCGGGGACGTGCCGGTCATCCTCCATTCGTACGCCGGCGATCCCGGATACACCAAGGCTTTCTCGGCCGAGAACTGCTATTTCTCGATCTCGTCGCGGATCCTCAGGATGTCGCAGCCCCGCGCCATGCGCATCCTGTCGGCGATCCCCGACGACAGGCTGCTGGTGGAGACCGATGCGCCCATACGGGACCATGCCTACGGGAGCATGGGCCTGTTCCTGATCGCACTGGCCGCGCTCAGATCGACGAGTGTGGACGAGCTTGTCGGACTGACGACGGCCAACACGCTGAGGGCGATCGGATGAGCGAACGCATGTCGTCGCGGACCGAGCTCATCGTCGGCGAGGAGGGGATCGGGCGCCTGGAGTCCGCCCGCGTCGTGCTGGCCGGAGCGGGGGCCGTGGGCGGGTACGTCCTCGAGGGCCTGGTCCGCGCCGGGGTGGGGCATATCCGGGTGATCGACGGCGACACCGTCTCCGCGAGCAACCTGAACCGTCAGATACTGGCGACCGTCGACACCTTGGGCAGGCCCAAGGCGGAAGCCGCCGCCGAACGGGCGAGGTCGATCAACCCCGCCGTCGTCGTCGAGCCGGTGACGGAGCGGATCGTCGCCGGCACCGACCTGGCGAAGCTGATCGGGAGACCCGACGTCATCGCGGACGCCATCGACACCGTGGCCGGCAAGACGGCATTGCTCTCGTACGCCGCGGCCGAGAGGATACCGACCTTCTCCTCGATGGGCGCGGCGCTGCGGACCGATCCGTCCCGCATCGGGACCGCGCCGCTCGGCGGCACCCGCGTCTGCCCCCTGGCGGCGGCGATGCGCCGCAACCTCAGGGGCATGGACGCCGGCCTCATCGCCTGCGTCTACTCCGAGGAGCCTCCGTGCGCCGTGCCCGTCGACAGGGACGTCTTCGGCAAGAGCCTGCTCGGATCGCTCCCCACGGTGCCCGCGATCTTCGGCATGACGCTCGCCAACGGGATCATCATGCACATCGTCGGCATGGATCCGACCCCTGAGGCCGACCGGCCGTCGGCATGACGGACAAGGGTGTCGCCAAGACAACTTAATATAAGGCCGATACGATATTTAATTTCACAAAAAGGGGGCAGGATATGCCGATAAAAGTACCCGATGACCTTCCGGCCGTATCGGCCCTCGAATCAGAGAACATCTTCATCATCACCGAGAAACGCGCTGTGCAGCAGGACATCCTTCCGCTGAGGATCCTCATAGTCAACCTCATGCCCACGAAGGTCGATACGGAGATACAGCTGCTGCGCCTGCTCGGCAACACCCCCGTGCAGACCGACATCTTCTTCCTGCAGATGGCCACCCACAACTCGAAGAACACCTCCCAGGAGTACCTGGACAAATTCTACCACACCTTCGACGAGGTGCGGCATCAGAAGTTCGACGGGTTGATCATCACCGGGGCGCCGGTGGAGAACATCGAGTTCGAGGACGTGGATTACTGGGAGGAGCTCTGCGAGATCATGGAATGGTCCAAGAAGAACGTCTTCTCCACCTTCCACATCTGCTGGGGCGCCCAGGCCGGCCTGTACTACCACTACGGCATACCCAAGTACCCGCTCGAGAAGAAGATGTCGGGGATCTTCGAGCATTACGTGCTCAACGAGCAGGAGCCACTGCTGAGGGGTTTCGACGACGTCTTCGACATGCCGCATTCCCGGCATACGGAGGTCCGCTACGGGGACATCTGCACCGTCCTCCGCCTGCATGTGGTCGCGGCCTCGGACGCCGCCGGCGTGGGCGTGGTCGTCTCCGAGAGGTGCGGGCAGGTGTTCGTGCTCGGCCACGCCGAATACGACAAGGGCACCCTGTCCGGGGAGTACGAGCGCGACCTCAAACGCGGCATGGAGCCGGAGCTGCCTCAAAACTACTTCCCCGACGACGACACCCATAACGACCCGATCGTGACCTGGAGGAGCCATTCCATGCTGCTGTTCATGAACTGGCTCAACTACTACGTGTACCAGGGCACCCCCTACGACCCCGAGGACATCGGGAAGGATGTGTGAACCCGTGATCAGGCAGATCGTCACCGACCGGGCGCCTCCCGCGGCGGGACCGTACTCCCAGGCCATCGTGGCCGGGGATGTCGTCTACACCGCCGGGATGATCCCGGTCGATCCCGAGACGGGCAGGATCCCCGAGGCGATCGAGGATCAGGCCAAGCAGGTCCTGGACAACGTCTGCGCGGTCCTCGAGGCCGCCGGCACCGACGGCCGGCACATCGTGAGGACGACCATCTACCTGACCGACATGGGGACGTTCAGCGCGGTGAACGGCGTCTACGCCATGTACTTCAGCCCGCCGTACCCCGCGCGCTCCTGCATCGAGGTCAGCAACCTCCCCAAGTGCGTCAGGATCATGATCGACGCGACCGCTGTCATCCCCGGGGAACGGTGACCTCGGCCAACGGATTCACCAGCCGGCCCACGACCGCATCGCGCACGTACTTGTTGTAGACCGAGAGGTCGGGCCGGTCGCGGAGGATCCCCTCGCACACCCCGAGGATGTGGCCGAAGACCTCCCTGAAGATCCTGCAGGAGTCGCCGCCGTTCGATTCCAGCCCGCATTCGTAGCAGGCGTTGATGCTGCATTCCCCGGTGCAGTACTCATAGAGATCGCACTCCGACCGGCACTTCTCCCTGCGGGCGACGGTGCCGGCGAGGATCCGGCGGAACCCCTCCGAGGCGAACGCGTCCCCGATGCGGCCGATGTCGTCCAGATTGCCCATGAGGAACTCCTCCGGGCATCGCTTGGCGCACGGATACAGGCTTCCGTCCGGGTGCATGCACAGCCACTTCCCGAGGCACGAGCTGTGGGCGCAGTCGGATTCGACCCGCTCGCCCAAGGCGTTGAGCAGGTACAGGTAATGGGGGATCAGCGGTATCTCCGCCTCTTCGTCGAACAGCCATTCGTCGAACATCCGGATGCTCTCGGCGATGTACTCGTCGGCATCCGGCACCAGCGAACGGTCCTCGGCGGCGCAGCCCATGGGGAGCACCGGCGAGAAGCACACGTCGATGCCGCGGTCGCGGAAATGCCTGTACATCTCCCTCTGCTTCGAGACCGTGGCGGCGGAGACCGTCGGATTGACCGAGAACACGTGCTCCTTGCGGGACAGGTACGAGAGGTTCCTGTCGACTCTGTCGGTCTCCTGTCTGAGCGCATCGTTGAACGGGCCCTCGAACGAGATGCCCAGGTTCACCTTCTTGTCCCGGCAGAAGTCGGCGAACCTGCGGTCGATCGCCGTGCCGTTGGTCTGGATCGTGTTACCGACCCTGTGCGAGCCTTTGCCGAAATGCCGCTCCTGGAGTGCGAGCGCGTCCTTGTAGAAACGTAACGGGAGGGTGAGCGGTTCACCGCCGTGCCAGATGAACCATGCCGACTCGTACTCCTCCGCGACCATGCGGAAGAGCCGGTCCAGTTTGTCGGACGATACCGTGCCCGGGACCCTCTCCGCGGGCGTATGATAGCAGTGCCTGCAATCCAGATCGCAGGCGAGTGTCGGTTTGATGACGACCGAGATGTGCTCTTTCATGCAGACCGCGGCTTCAGAACGGCCAGTATGTCCAGACGCCGTTGAATCCGTGCGTGCAGTAGCAGCAGCATGCGCAGGTCACGGCGGCCCCGCCGATGAGGACGGCGTACCATCCTGCCGAGCTGCAGCAGCCTTTGTCGTCGCAGCAGCAGTAATCGCAGGCCTCGTTGCCGCCGTGCTCGGCGGTGTCCTGACGCTGATTGTAATCGGTCGTGGGTTTTGCATGCATTGCTACCGATGTGAGCGAAACCGGAGACTGGCTCATATAAAGGGAGGACAGCTCCTCGATCGATGGAGAATTCACGGACATCATATCACCTAACTGACTGGCATCAGTACGTCCCTCCGAAATATATACGAATATATTAAAGGTTCGAGCCGTTCTAGGGTCTGTCGGGGATCATGTTCGGCTACACCCTACCCAGATACGACAAGATGTCGCCATCCGACCTTTCCGTCTACCGGAGGTACTACTGCGAGACCTGCCATCAGCTCAAGGACGGTTTCGGGCTCGTGTCCACCGCCGCCGTCAGCTACGACATGACCTTCAACACCGTCGTCCTCAGCGCTCTGGTAGGCGACTCCCTCGGCCCCGGGGGCACGGGCAAAGCCCCCCTGTGCGTGCTGCGCAAGCCGGATGCGGACTCCGACCTGTTCAGGAAGATGGCCGCCTACACCGTGCTGCTCGCCAAGTGGGAGCTGGTGGACGACGAGGTGGACCGCCCCTCGCTCAAGACCGGCTTCCTCTCGCTGGTCCTCGGCAAGGCGATCGCCAAGGCCGAGAGGCAGTTCCCCGAATACGACGGGCTGATCGGCGACGGTTTCACGCAGCTGCGCCGACGCGAGGAGGCCGGGTGCACCGACGCGGTGCTGATGGGATCCGAGTTCGGCCGGACGCTCTCCCATGCGCTCGCCGACTTCGCCGGTGCGGACCGGGACGGTCCCCTGACCGACATGTTCACCGCCCTGGCCGCCCTGGTGTACGTGCTCGACGCGTTCGACGACCTCGAGGAGGATTACATGAACGGCACCTACAACCCGTATCTGACGGACTGCGATACCTTCCGCAACCGGGAGGACTTCGTCTCGAAGAACGTCTATTCCATGTCCGGCACCGTCAACGGGCTGCTGTCCTCGTTGCAGGATTCGTATGCCCATGTGCGCACCGGGATGTGCGATCACACCGGGATCGCCGACAACATCGTCTACCACGGATTGCCTGCATCGGCCAAGAACGTCATCTCGGGCACGAGTCAGGCCAAAGCCAGCCTCAAGAACATGTTCAGAGCGCACCGCGAGCGCAACGCCTCATACTGACTTCCGGCCGGCGGGGACGTAATCGGAGCACACGTCCAGTATGTACGTCTTCTCCCCCGTCCTGCCGCAGACCGTCCCGTCCTCGTCCGCGACGATGCTGATGCAGTTCTCGCATGAGCCCGGGCGGAACATCCTGCATGTGTCCTCGGGCCGGACCGGTTCGGAGGTCCGCGTGCATGTCCATGTGTCCTCGGCGTATGCGCAGAATCTGCACATCCTGCATATCCTGTGATCGTCTCCCATGGTTCACACGGATGGGCTTGCTCATAGATAAAACAGAAAGTAACAAAAACCGCACCTGCATACACCCGATACGATGATCAGGGTCAGCTACATGGGCATCCCCTTCTCCAATTCGGAGGAGGCGGCCGAGAGGTTCGCGGAGCGGATGGGCTGGGGACCGGTCGAGCTCATACCCGAGGTCACCTCGCAGGGCGTGGTGGATTCGCTGACCGCCGGCGAGAGCGATTACGGGGCGGTGGCCTTCGGCAACATCACCGCCGGGCCGGTGCGGGAGACGGAGCTCGCCCTCGCGGGCAGGACTGACATCGAGACGGTGGCGGAGATCACGCTGCCGATCCATCATTGCGTGTTCGTCAGGAGGGGGGACGCGGAGGTCAGGGCGCTGGCATCGCACGTCCAGGCCCTCATGCAGACACGGGCCAATCTGCGGAGGCTGTATCCCGATGCGGAATGGATCGAGACCGAGGACACCGCCTATGCGGCCGAGCTGCTCGCCGGGGGCAGGCTCCCCGAGGGCACCGCGGTCATCTGCAGGAGGAACGCGGGCGAACACCACGGCCTGGAATTGATTCACGAGAACATCGAGGACCGCAGCGACAACATCACCGCCTTCATCCTGATCAGAAGGGTCTGAAAGGCCGTGCGGCATCGCATGCCGCCGCATGATCGCGATCAGATCCTGATCTTCGTATGCGGATGGTTCTCACGGACGATGCCGTGCACGATGCTGAACGGCACCGAGGTGCGCACGGCGATGGCCGTGCAGGTCTCGCCGCGGCCGTATGCTTCGAGGACCATCCCGATCACCGCGTCGTCGGCATGGTGCACGTACGGTTTGGATCCGGTCGCCTCGACGTCTCTGGCCCCATCGGCCTCGGTGTTCCATGATGCGGATCTGCATTTCGGGCACCGTTTCGGCGGCCAGTCCCGTTTCGCGGTCCAGGTGTGTCCGCACCTCAGGCAGTCGTATGTCTCGGGGGCCTTGTCCCATTTGTACGTGCCGCATTGGGGGCATCTGCGCGGATTCTTGCTGGTCGAACCCCATGTGTATCCGCACCGTACGCAGGTCTTCTCCTCGAAGGGCTTCATCCATACCGTGGACCTGCACTTCGGGCAGTTGTTGGGGACACTGTCCGGTTTCCGGGGTTTCCAATGATGAGAGCAACGAGTGCAGACGTAATACTTGGGTACGGAATTGCCATCCATATTTCAATGATCTCCCGGCCGATTCAACAGGTCACATGAACCGGATGGCATATTAAGATTATAATGTTACTCGGGGCCGGCCGAAGGCGCCGCCAGCATCCACGGCGGCGGCGGATCGGCACGGATACGTCCCACCTGACAAGTGTATATATATGTCTGGTATGGCATATCAGGGGAGCATGGAAAGGGATGCCGCATCGAAGAGGACGGCCGTGCTCATCCTCGTCATCGTATCCTTCGTTGCCCTCATCGACGGCATCGACGGCAGTATCGCCAACATCGCGTTGCCGACCCTGGCGGCCGACATGTCCACCGACACGGGCACGATCTCCTGGGTCACGGTCACGTATTTCATGATGATCACCGGTAGCATCCTCCTCTTCGCGAGGATCGCCAATAACGGCAACATCAAGCGGGTGCTGATCGCCGGATTGATCATCTTCACGGTCAGCTCGTTCGTCTGCGGCATCTCCGACCGGCTGTCCATGCTCCTGATTGCCAGATCCTTCCAGGGCCTGGGCGCGGGGATGATGATCGGCACCGCGCCGATGCTGTGCGTGCAGCATCTGCCGCCGGAGAGATTGGCGCTCGGATTCGGCATGATCACGATGGGCTCTTCGTTGGGCTACGCCTCGGGACCGGCTATCGGCGGGTTCATCATCGACATGCTGTCGTGGCACTGGGTGTTCCTGATCAACATCCCGATCGCCCTGATCATCCTCCCGCTGATGGTGCACGCGGTGCCCAAAGACGTGCCGGACCGGAAGACACACCTGGATCTGAAGGGAGCGGTCCTCTTCATGCTGATGACCGTGCTCGGCATGTACGCCCTGCAACGGTCGGCCTATGCCGGGGAGACCGCGCCGACCATGATCGCCGCCGTGCTGTCCGTCGCATTCCTGGCCGCCTTCATCGCGACCGAGCTGCGCAGCAGGACGCCGCTCATCAATCTGCGCGTGTTCAGGAACAACCGGTTCTCCGCCGTGTTCCTGGCCTTCCTCCTGGTCAACCTGTCGTACATGGGCATGCTGTACCTGATCCCGTTCTATCTCGACATCAACATGGGGCTGTCGCCCACCGTCAGCGGCCTGTACCTGCTCGTGCCCTCGGTGGTCACCCTGATCTCCGTGGTCCCGTTGTCGCGGATGGCCGACAGCAGGAAGCGGAGACGGGCCTTCGGCCTGCTCGCTTCGGCGATGCTGCTGATCGCCTGCATCATCTGGGCCGTGTTCTCCCCGGCGCTGGCCACCGTCCCCTTGATGATCGCCTTCGTGTTCATGGGCCTGACCTGGGCCGCCTGCGGCGGAGCCATGGCGGGACGCATCGTCGACAACACCACCGAGGAGAGCAAGGAGATGGGCTCGTCGCTGATGATCCTGGCGCTGTACATCGCCTGCGCGGTGGGGACCTCGCTTTACGCGATGATCTTCACCATGTACACCGGCTCGGGCGGCATCGACTTCCCCGACCTGCCTCCGACGACCTTCCTGAACGGATTCGTCTTCACCTGGATCGTGTCGGCCGTGCTCTGCGCCCTCGCCTTCGTGCTCTCCTACGTCGTCAGGGAGGGCCGGCAGGTCCCGCCGGAGATCCGCGCCGTGGAAACGTCATGCGGATCCGGGGCCGACGATTGAGGATATAAGCGGACGTGCCTGCCCGGCGCGGACCGGCATCGTATGGAAAATGGACGGTAAAGGGTTTGACCGGGGCCGGAGGAGGGAGAGGACTCAATCCTCTTCCCGCTCTCCCAGGCGCCTGTCGATCTCGAAGAGCACCGCCTTGTCGTCGCCGGCGAACTCGAACATGTCGACGATGTCCCGCGTGCTCTCCTCTTCCTCGACCTGCTCGTTGACGAACCACATGAGGAACGCGTTCGAAGCGCGGTCGCCTTCCTTGGAGGCGAGCTCCGCGATCCTGTCGATGGATGCGGAGACCTTCATCTCGTGGGCATAGGCGGCCTTGGCGACGTCCAGAGGCGTCTTGGCCTCGAGCGCGGGCACCTCGATGTCCTTCAACACCGGGACGGCGCCGCGGGTCTGGAGGAAGCCGAGGAACTTCTCGGCGTGCTCCAGCTCCTCCTCGTACTGTGCGAAGAGCCACTTGGCGTACCCCCTGAAGGCCTGGTCGTCCATCTCGATGGACATGTTCAGGTAGATGTAGGCGGAGGCGTACTCCATGTTGATCTGCTCGTTGATCGCTTTCACCACTTTCTCGGATATCATCTGTGTGTCCTCCCGCAGATGCAATCGATCTGCATGGAGGATACCGTCGTGGATGGTATTTAATGCACGGGGATTCGCACGGTCCGCAGAATCCCGTGTATTTTGTCATTCATCGAGGCATAATCGTGTTTTTCAAGAAATGATATATAAATTTTACTATTATTAAATCCAGGTTTAATATAATGATATTTATAATTATCGTATTTTTCTAACAATATTCATATATCGTACGGGAACGACCGTCGGTATGGAGCTTTAATTATCCACTAATATATAAAGTTAACTGAAAAATACAATTAGTTTTATATATTATCAAATAAATTTAATAAAAAGACTCAGCAAAGAGTTGAATCATTAATCCGATTCCGAACACAGAGGAATAATATGTCAGAAGAAGTTTGCGCATGTGAACGGCCTGGACGCACAGTCGGCTGGAAACAGGGGATGTTCATCGCCCTTGGTGTACCGCTGCTGATCCTGCCGTCGATATATGACGTGGCCAGCATCATCTGGGGTATGTGTATCATCGTATGGACCATGTCGGTCATACAGGGATTCATACAGAACCTCGCATACGGTGAGATGGTCACTGTCTTCCCCGAGGCCACCGGCCTGCCGGGATGTGCTCAGGCGGTGTTCACATCACCTGAGAAGAATGGTAAACTGGATAAGGGCAAGTTGATCGGCGCCTTCAGCGCCTGGTGCTACTGGTTCGCGTGGACGCCGGTCGTGTCCATCTTCTCGATGATGATCGGGGACTATCTCGTGCAGATGTTCTCCCTGGACATCGGCGGATGGGGCGCGGTCGGCCTGTACCTGATCGTCGGTCTGATCATCGTCTCCCTGATGTACTCGCTCGGGTCGCGTGGACTCGAGGGCGGCGCCAGGATGGGCACCATCCTCGCTTTGATCTCGCTCGTGCCGATCGTGCTCATCCTCGCGGGCGCGCTGGGAGCCGGCATGTTCAACTTCGAGAACATCGTCTCCGACTTCACCAGGCCCGGCTGGTCATGGGGCATGCAGGACATCGTCCTGCTGTTCGGATGCATGGGTCTGGCGCAATGGAGCGCCTGTGCCTGGGAGACCGCGGCTATCTACGGTCCCGAGTACAAGGAGCCCGGCAAGGACGTTCCCAAGGCGCTCTTCGGATGCGGTATCATCTGCCTGATCATGTACTTCTTCGTCTCCACGACCGTCTACGGTTCCCTCGGACAGAGCGGGATCGAGGCCGCCGGGATCGCGACCCTGGTCCCGATCGCCCAGTTCGTGTTCGGAGATGTCGGTTCGTATCTCGCGCTGTTCTTCCTGATCGCCGCGATGCTGCTGATCATCCAGACCGGTTTCCTCGGATCGTCCAGGACGCTGTAATGCATGTCGATGGAGAACAACCTGCCCGGCTGGTTCGGCAAGACGAACAAGCACGGCATGCCGGTGAACGGCATGCTGTTCGTGTGCATCTTCAACATGCTGCTGGTGCTCATCGTCCAGGTCAGCGCCTACGTCTTCGAGCAGGAGACGACGGTTATGACCATCCTGACCGCATCCGCGATCGGGTACTGTATCGCCAACGGCATCGCCCTGAGCGCCTACGTCAAGACGAGGAACGACGCCAGGTACAAGGACCTGGACAGGCCGTTCAAGGCGCCCCGCGGCTGGAAGTACGTCATCATGGTGATGGTGGTCGTGCAGTTCCTGGTCTGGATGCCCTGTCTGGTCTACTGGAGCTACTTCCTCACGGGAGGCTTCATCGCCATCATCCTGGGGATCATCATCCTGGCATCTTTCGTGCCGGTGTGGTACATGGTCCAGAAGAGGGACGGCGGAGCCTGCCTCTGAGACAAACATCTGAAACACGGGAGGGGGGATCCGGGGTTCCCTCTCATTCCTCCTCCCTTTATTTTTATAACCCCCTCTCACGGACCGCAGACGGCAGTGCGTCTCCCGAAGCCGCTGTCCCGACGGTCGCTGTCGATGCTACGTCGGTGATGCCGATCCCGCGTGCGCATATCCGCAACGGCGCCCGCGACCAAACCTTGATATGCCCGGCAGACGGTCTGCATAAGCATGGGATCGATCGCTGGCCGGAGGCCGATCGCATGAGCGAAGAGGGCCGTAGCCGTATCTTCATGGCGGTGATCGCCGCGCTTGTCGGCATCATCGTCTTCGCATTTCTATGCAACCATCCGTTCTTGGAGACGTTGGGCGTGGTGACCGTCGTCTTCATCCTCTCCAGCCTGGTGTTCGGCGCATCGTACCTGGCCTACAGCGGCATACGAGCGGTTCTCGGGCGCGGACCGCAGGACCGAGAGTGAGTCGCCCGCAACGGAAGCGGCAGGGCGGACAGGCGGGCGCGAACATTATGTCCGTCCCGGGCCGGTCATCCGACGGACGGCCTCAGACCTTCTTGATCGTCTCGAAGACCTCGAAATTCGGACGGGTCACCAGTGCGTAGAGTATCGAGAAACCGTCGTAGAACGCCACCGGGATCTGCATCAGGAGCAGCATCGGGGCGCAGGGCCTCCTGTCGCAGAACAGCGCTCCGAATTGGAAGTAACCGAAGAACGCCACGATGTTGAACAGACAGGCGGCGAGGACCATATGCGGTATCGCGTACGCCGACAGCAGCACGATCGGCAACAGGGTCAGGCTGATCAGGCCGGTGATGCCGATCGCATACATGTAGATGTATGTCAGATACGTTTTGAGGCTGAGTCTCCTGAGCTTCCCGTCGGTCTTGAAGATCGACCAGAACCATCTGCGCCGCTGCTTCATGTAATCCTTGGCGGTGACCGGGGGCGAGATGAAGATGTTGCCGATGGGGATGTGTCGGAACGTGCCCCGTCTAGAGATCTCCAGGCCCATGATCAAGTCCTCCGCGCCATAGGTCCCATAATCCCAGCCGATCTCGTGTTCGATGTCGGCCCTGACGACCAGCCCCTCCCCGTGGACGAACATGGGGTTGTCCTTCCGGTTGTGCAGTTTGCACCAGGTCTCGCAGTTGGATATCCTGACGATGTCGGCGAGCGACGAGAGCATGTGCCGGCCGAATTCGCGCAGGCGGATGCAGCCCTGTCCGCCTTCGCCGGTCATGTAATGCATCACGTATTCCAGGTAATCCTGGTCGACCAGGCTGTCGTCGTCGAGATGGCAGATGTAGGTCTCGGAGCCGTAGCCCATCTCGTGGAGGGCTTCGATCCCGTACTGCAGGGCGCGCATCTTCGACTTCGAACCGTTGGGGCAGACGTAATCGGCGGGGACGACGATCTCCTTGCCGCTGTAGACATGGGCGTCCCTCGCCTCCTTGATCACGTAGATCCCGATATCCATCCTGTATCCTTCGATCGAGGCGATGATCCACTCGACGACATCGACCGCCATGCCGTTGGTGGTGATCGCGACGATGACGCCGTTAGCCTTGTCGAGACGTGTCTGCTTCGCGAAATACCGGTCGTCGTTATGATGGATACCGGAGAACATCAGGTAGGTCTGGTAGACGGCCATCGGCAGATAGAAGAAGGTGACGAAGGCGAACAGCGCCCCGAGCAGAGGAGAATCCGGGATGAGGCTGACGAATGCACGTGTCGCCTCCTCTGCCGCAGCCATGATCTCCGATACTTCCATCCGACCACCGTCTCATATCAAGCGCGTCCGGCGGTATATATGCTTACGGCCCCTGTGTGACGGAACGCCGGCGGGCGGCCGTCTCGGTGAGGGAAGGCCGCGTCGACACAGATTCAGAGCTGCTTATCGCCCACATCCCAGTATATCGTCAGCACCCGCGACGCCGAGGTCCCGGTCAAGTATCCGTCGACCGCCGCCGACCGCAGATGCTCCTCGGCGGCGGCCGTCTGCGCATCGGTCAGCTCCAACGACCGCAACGGACCTCCTCTGTACCTTGTCAGCGCCTCCTCCGGCGTCTGTGCGTAAT
>JAAYAP010000006.1 GCA_012719315.1 Methanobacteriota archaeon | reverse complement strand
CTCCAGGACCTTCGACTTCATGTTATCCGGACAGGCGATCTTCCTCTTCTCGGTGTGGTAGACCGGGAGCGTCGCCACCTGCCGGTCCAAGGGGCCGTTCAGGACGATGGATTCCAGCATCACCGCCGCCGCCATGGCACCGTCCCTGCAGTACTGATGTTCGGGGAAGATCATGCCTCCGTTCTCCTCGCCGCCGAAGACGCTGCCTTCCTCCATCATCCTCCGTGCCACGGTCGGCGAACCCACCGCGGTGCGGATCACGGAGCCGCCCGCAGCCTCCACCGTCTCCTCGACCAGCGATGATGTGCTCACCGGCGTGACCACGCTGCCGCCCCGTTTCCGCGACAGGATGTATCCAGCCATCAGCGCGAGGCACTTGTCGCCGCTCACGTATCCGCCGGAAGAGGTGATGAACACGCATCTGTCGGCATCTCCGTCGTGCGCTATGCCCAGATCCGCTCCCGTCGATCCGACCAGGGACTTCAGGTCCTCCAGGTGGTCTTCGGACGGTTCGCTGGGATGTCCGGGGAACTCCCCCTGCGCGTCGCAGTTGAGCGTTATCGCCCGGACGCCCAATCTCTTCATGAGCAGCGGTGCCGTGCGGAAGGCGGCGCCGTTGGCGCAATCGAGGCAGACGGTCAGTCCGGCTCCCCGGATGGCTTCGGCGTCGACCGCGGAGACGATCCGGTCCACGTAATCCTCGTCCGCCCCGGCATAGGAGGTCATCCCGCCGACCTCGTCCCACGGCGCAGGTTGCACTCCGCGGGCATACAGCTCCTCGATGCCCGTCTCCTCGGCGCGGCTCGCCTCGGTCCCGTCGCCAGATACGCATTTGATGCCGTTGAATTGCGGTGGATTGTGCGAGGCGGTGATCATCACCCCGCCGGAGATCCCCGGATGGTCCCTGACGAACAACTGCAGCGCGGGGGTCGGTATCGTGCCGAGATCGACGACGTCGTGACCGGCGGCCATGATGCCGGCCGATACGGCATGCTTGATCATGTCGGCCGAGACCCGTGTGTCGCAGGCCATGGCGATCCTGCCGCCCATGGCCGCCCCGATGGCCATGCCCAGCCCCAGTGATAGCTTGCAATCGAGATGCTCGTTGACCACGCCTCTGACGCCGTTGGTGCCGAACAGCCGCTCCGCCATCTCACGATCTCCGCGAAGTCAACAGTATCGTTATCGTATCCGCACAGGATTTGCACACGTCCGCGGACATCTCCATGGAGTTGGTGATCTCCCTGGCCAACAGGATCGCCTTGGCATCCAGGTCGGACAGGTGGATCTGCTTGATCGTCTGGAAGTACAGCGTGTCCACGATGGCCTCCTGATCGTTGATGTCGTCGATGTTCCTGATCGTCTCCTTGGGATTGCTCCCCAGGTTCTCTATCGCCTTGATCAGGTGTTTGACGGCGGTCATGACCTCGGCGGCGATGTTCTCGTTGGATCGCCACACATCCTGGGGCAGTTCCGTGCCGGTCTCGATGATCAGCTGTATATAGATGCCGGCCTCCTTGGCCCAATTGGCGATCTGGTCCATCTTGCGGACGAAGTGGATCTGGTCCTCCCTCTCCTGCACGCTCAGGTCTCCGCTGGTGATCTCGACACACAGCCTCTCCTCGATCCTGTCCGCCTCGTGTTCGTTCATGAACAGCCGGTCTATGCACTTCAAAGCGGCATCGACCTTGCCTTCAGCCATGTATTTGAGTGAGAGGTTCAACTCGGAGACCGTGTCCAATACCACGATCCCGTGACCTCTGGAACCCATCCGGACGGTGTCTCCCGCCCTCTTCGTGAACCATCCAAGCATCCCCTTCTCACTCAAGTTTTATCGCCTCCGTCAATCCTATCTCCGGTCTTTTGAAGACCCTCGTCGCTTTCTTGTTGAATACCAGATTCACCTTGTCGCCCACATTCGGCACCTTGTCACTGGAGGATACATTATAATCTACATAATCCCTAGTCTCGGAAACCGTCCTGACCCTCCAGTATGTGCCCATGAACACCACGTTCTCCACCTTGGCCTTCAAACCCGCCTTGGCAGGGTAGACGTGCTCCGGGCGGACGGAGATCACGGCCGCATCCCCTTCCTTCAGCTGGGATCGCATGGCCTTCACGTTCCTGCCTCCTCTGAGACGCACGGTCGTCTTCCCGGTTTTGGATTTCTCGACCACGGTGCACTCGAGGAGATTCGTCTCTCCGATGAAATACGCCGCGAAGATCGATGCCGGCTCCCGGTACATCTCCAGCGGCGTGCCGATCGCATGTATCGTCCCCGCCCTCATCAGGATGATCCTGTCGGAAACCGACATCGCCTCCTCCTGGTCGTGGGTGACGTGGACCACGGTGATCCCCAGTTCCTTGACCAGCCTCCGTATCTCGTACCTGAGCTCCACCCGCACTCTCGCGTCGAGTGCGGACAACGGCTCGTCCAAGAGGAGGATCCCCGATCCGGACGCCAGCGCTCTGGCGATGGCGGTCTTCTGCTGCTCTCCGCCCGAGAGTTCACCCGGGAGCATGCCTGACTTGTCCAGCATCCTGACCAGTTCGAGATACCCTCTCGAGACCTCGACGGCCTCCTCCCTGCCCCGGTCCTTGACCCGCGGACTGTAACCGACGTTGTCGAAGATGTCCATGTTCGGGAAGAGGGCGATGTTCTGGAACACGTATCCCGTGTCCCTGTCCTCGAGCGGGACGTCGGTGACATCCTCGCCGTCCACGAACACCTTGCCCCGGGTGGGCTTCCAGATGCCGGAGATGACCTTGATGAGCGTCGTCTTCCCGCAGCCGGACGGTCCGAGGACGGTGATGTACTCTCCGTCTTCGATCTCCAGGTCTATGTTCTCCACGGCCTTGAAGTCGCCGAAGCTCATGGTCACGTCACGGAGTTCGATCTTGCTCATCAGTCCAACCTCAGCTCTTCCTCCAAACCGTGTCCGGGTATCTCGAAGACCGTTGCCAATCCGGGTTCCCAATCGACGGCGACGCGGTCTCCGACCGCATAATCGTCGTATTTCCTGTTCGGCAGCTTCGTCATCACCATCCCGATCCCCTCGGCCTCCATCTCCATCGTGAATGTCGCGCCTTCATAGAGCATCCTCTCGATCGTGCATTCGAAGAATCCGAGCGGTTCGGCGGAATCGTTGCCTTTGAGTGTGCATATGTGCTCCACTCGGGTGGAGCCTATCTTCACGGCGACCACCACTTCCGTGCCGATAGGTATCTCTGTGCTCTTGGCCTTTACGGTGTCGCCGTTTTCGAGTGTCACCTCCGAGAAGCCGTCGACAACGGCGGACAACGTACCCCTGAGCATGTTCGATCTGCCCACGAAATTGGCGACGAAGGGAGTGACGGGCTCCTGGAAGACCTCGATCGGCGTGCCCACCTGCACGATCCTGCCCTGGCGTATGATCGCGATGCGGTCCGCCATGTCCAGGGCCTCGTCCTGATCATGGGTGACGTGGACGACCGTGAGCCCCAGGTCCCCGGTCATCGATTTCAGCTCCTTCCGGAGCTCCAACCTCAGCCTGGCATCTAAGGCCCTGAGCGGTTCGTCCAGGAGCAGGACCTTGGAATCCGAGGCCAGTGCCCTGGCGAGGGCCGTGCGTTGCTGCTGACCGCCGCTGAGCTCATGCGGGTACTGGTTGACCTTGTGGTCCATGTGGACCATCTTGATCATGCTCCTGACCAGCTGCCTGCTGTCCTCCTCCGACCACTCCTTGACCGAGG
>JAAYAP010000041.1 GCA_012719315.1 Methanobacteriota archaeon | reverse complement strand
GAAGGCAGGACCTTCATCGACGGCGAGCTGACCTACGCCGAGATCGGCATCCTCGACGGGAGGATCGCGGGGATCGGCAAGAGCCTCGCCGGCGGGGACCGGAGGCTGGACGTCGGGACCAGCGGGATCATCCTCCCCGGATTCATCGATCCTCACGTGCATTTCAGGGATCCGGGCCTGACCGAGAAGGAGGATTTCAGCACCGGGACCCTGTCCGCGGTCCATGGCGGGGTCACGTGTGTGCTGGATATGCCGAACACGAAGCCGCCGACGATCGACAGGGAGACGCTGACGGCGAAGAAGGATAGGCTGAGGGGCAGGGCGCATACCGACTACGGGCTGCTGGCCGCGGTGACCGCGGACTGCGACATCGCCTCGATGGCTCCGCATGCGGCCGGGTTCAAGCTGTTCATGGGTTCGACCACCGGCAACATCCTGCTCAACGACGATCGGGCGATCGCCGCGGCGATGGCCGGGATCGAGAAGACCGGCAAGCGGCTGAGCGTGCATGCCGAAGACGACAGCCTGATCCTCGGAGGATGCGAGGGATGCACCGCGGACCATCATCGGAACCGGCCGGTCCGGGCGGAGCACGAGGCGGTCCGCAGGCTCGGCAGGTACAGAGGGAAGCGCATCAACATCTGCCACAACACGACCGCCGAGGGGTTGGATGCGGCATCATCGTACGGGTTCACCACCGAGGTGACCCTGCATCATCTCCTTTTCGACACCGTCCGTCACACGGGGGCGGAGTACAAGGTCAATCCGCCGATCAGGGACCCGGTCACCCGTGAGAGGCTCTGGAACGCGTTCGTTCACGGCAAGGCCTCGATGTTCGGGAGCGATCACGCACCGCACACATCGTCCGAGAAGGCGGAGGATTTCGATATCGCGCCCGGAGGCGTGCCCGGCGTGGAGACCACCATGCCGATAGTGATGGACATGGTCAGAAGGGACATCATCCCTCTGAAGCGGGCGGTGTCCATGGGGTCCGAGAATCCCGCCGCGGCGTTCGGGATCCGTTCCAAAGGCAGGATCGCCGTCGGGTACGACGCCGATCTGTCGGTGTTCGACCTGCGCAGGCATGCCGGGATCGACGTCAAGAGGTTGCACAGCAAGTGCGGGCACTCCCCGTACGGCGGCATGACGGCCATCTTCCCCGATACAGTCATAATCAGGGGCGGGATACAGGTGCAGGACGGGGAGTTCTGCGGAGACCGTATCGGAGAGGATATCATTGGGCCAGTACGAAGTTGATTATTCAGAGGTGACCGGGAAGAGGATGGAGTGCCTGGACGGCTGCGGCCTGTGCTGCCTCTGCCAACCGGAGGTCCTGCCCGAGGAGAGGGCGTTCTTCAGGGAGAACCATCGGGACAGCATGGTGGCGGGCCGCGGGCCCGGGCAGCAGTTGGCGCTGGCCCTGAAGAAAGGGCGCGGCTCCTGCGTCTTCCTCTCCGACGGCACCAGGCGGTGCGGGATCTACGCCAACAGGCCGACGTACTGCAGACAGTACCCTTATCACCTGTATGTGGGCGAACGGGTCAGGGTCGAGGCGAACCTCTCCTGCAGGGGCCTGTGGACCGGCAAAGGGGCCGACGCGCTCGCGGAAGCCACGGCAGTGGTCAAAGCCGCGGACCGGAGGATCGTCTCCGCCATGAGCAGGTCCAAGGAGGTGTACCGGCAGTTCTACAGGAACTGCGAGGAAGCGGGGGTGCTCGCCGATCAGTCGCAGCTGCGCGCGGCGGTGCGGGATAAGCTTATGGATTTCACCGACCTCGGCTTCCTGAGCAAGGTGATGGACGCCTCCGTGATGGAACCCGTCATGACCTTGGACGGCCTGCAGAGCACGGCCGATCCCGACCTCGCCGAACTGGAGGCCGCGGCCAGGGAGTCCGCGCTGGAGTCGATGGCTTCGACCGATCCCTTCAATGCGCCGGTGTACTGCGATCCGGATCTGGATTGGAACCTGTTCATGGTCAGAGACGGACAGGTATCCTGGAACCTGCTGACCGATGCCGGCGACATCATCGTCAAAGACACGGTCGCCGCCGAAGGGATCGGCCTCAAACCCCTGGAGGAGGGCGGGAGGGAGGTCCTGGCGGATTACATCGGGGTGCTCAACGAACGGGACAGCTTCATGGGCTACGTGTTCTCCCTGATCGATTACAACGGATACGAGGACGACATGGCCAACGCGTACTACGGCTGCCTGTCCACAACGGTGTTGGACCTGATGTGGAGGGCCTCGATGCTCGACCATTTCACCGGATGCGGCATGGGCGCCGCAGGTATCCGGGAGGCGATCGTCTTCTACGATATGGACCGCTTGGACGCTCCCGCCATCGGCGCGTTCGTCTAAGCGTCCCACACCGTTCGGCATCCTCATCTTCCGGGAATAACGTTCATATACTATATCCAATATGGAGAACGTAAGTGGCTAACATGATGAAACCATTGGCAGTCCTCAGTCAGACGGTGAACAAGAATGTCATCGTCGAACTCAAAGGCAAGAGGGAGTACAGGGGGGTTCTGGACGGATACGATCCGCACATGAACGTCGTGCTCAAGAATGCCGAGGAATTCTATGATGGCGACCCCGTGAGGAAGATGGGGCTGGTCATAGTCCGCGGAGACAACGTCATCTACATATCGCCATAAAGGGGAGATCAACATGGGAAAGGGAACGTCAGCAAAGGGAAAGCACAACACTAAGAAGGTACACATCCCCTGCCGCAGGTGCGGAAACAGCTCGTACCACGCGAGAAAGGGCATATGCGCTTCGTGTGGATACGGCAAAACCGCCAGACTGAGAAGTTACGCGTGGGCCAAGCTCCGCGATTAAGCTGGTTCACATGACAGGGCCCGAGCATAAATGCGGGGTTGTCGGCATAGCGGCCGCATACGACGTCGTCTCCGCGTTGCAGAGGTCTCTGATGATCATCCAGCATCGCGGGCAGGAGAGTGCGGGCATCTCGGTTTTCGACGGGAGCAGGATCCGCACGGTCAAGGACAACGGCCTCGTCCAGACGGCTTTGGACCATGACTCATTGGCAGACCTCCGCGGTTGTATCGGCATCGGCCATGTGATGTACTCCACTTCGGGTCCGCAATCCGTCATCGACGCCCAGCCGTTCACGGTCTCCTCCAGTTTCGGCTCCGTGGCCATGTCTCAGAACGGGGATATCGTCAATTATGCGGATCTCCGCAAACACTATCTTTCGGAGGGCATGTCGTTACTCACCGATTCCGATACGGAATTGATCACAAATATCCTCGTCAGGCACCTGGCGGAGTCCAAGGATCCGGTGAGGGCGCTGAAAGCGACCGTCTCGGAGACCGAGGCGTCATACGCGCTCACGGTGCTGATCAACGGGAGGCTCTTCGGCATCAGGGATCCTTACGGCCTCCGGCCGCTCTGCATCGGCAAGCTCCAGGAGGGGCACATCATCGTGTCGGAGAGCGCGGCGATCGACGCCCTAGACGGCACATTCGTACGCGACGTCAAGCCCGGGGAGATCGTCGAGATCACCGCGGACGACATCATCTCGCACGGAGGTCCCACCGACCTCAAGCAGAAGGCGCACTGCATGTTCGAATGGGTGTACTTCGCCAGACCCGATTCCGTAATCGACGGACGGGAGGTGTACGACGTCAGGAAGAGGATCGGGGAGATCCTGGCTCGGGAGAGCGGCATCGACGTGGACATCGTCATCCCCATCCCCGATTCGGGACGGGCCCACGCCATCGGTTACTCGATACAATCGAACACGCCGTATGAAGAAGGGTTCATGAAGAACCGTTTCGCCGAAAGGACGTTCATCCTGCCCAATCAGGAGGACCGGGAGGCGGCGGTGTCGACGAAGATGAATCCGATCAGGAGCACCGTCGAAGGCAAGCGGCTGCTCATCGTCGACGACAGCATCGTCAGAGGCACGACGCTCAAGAAGCTCATCTCCATGCTCAGGGAGGTCGGAGCCAAAGAGGTCCATGTCTGCGTGGGCAGTCCGCCGGTGATCGCTCCATGCTACTACGGGGTCGACATGAAATCCAGGGATCAGTTCATCGCCAACAAGCACTCCATCGACGAGATCTGCCGGATCATCGGCGCCGATTCGTTGAATTACATCAGCATAGACGGGTTGGTGGAAGCCATCGGCAAACCCAAGAACGAACTCTGCCTGGCATGCGTCAATGCCGAATACCCCACACGCATCCCCGGGGAGAAAGAGAGGTTCCAGTCGATCCTCAACGCGAGATTCGGCTGAGTCATTGGAAAAGTTTAATAACAATCAGTCAATGCACTGGTTATCTGATGGGCAGGTAGATCAGTTGGAAGATCGCTACATTGGCATTGTAGAGG
>JAAYAP010000040.1 GCA_012719315.1 Methanobacteriota archaeon | reverse complement strand
TTCGACAACCGCTACGGCACCGGCCAGTCCACCTTCGACGGCTGGATGAACGCCACCAACCTGGTGGTCGCCGGCAAGACCCTGACCGTGGCGGGATACGGTTGGTGCGGCAAGGGGGTGGCGATGAGGGCGAAGGGCCTCGGTGCGGACGTCATCGTCTGCGAAGTCGATGCCATCAAGGCGCTGGAGGCGCGGATGGACGGGTTCAGGGTGATGAGGATGGCCGACGCCTCCCGGGAATCCGACATCATCATCACCGTCACCGGGTGCAAGGACATCCTGCGGGCGGAGCACTTCGGGATCATGAAGGACGGCTGCATCATCGGCAATGCCGGCCACTTCGACAACGAGATCAACAAGAACGACCTGGTCCGCCTGTCCAAGGAGAACATCCGCGTCCGCGACTTCATCCAGGAGTACCTGATGGAAGACGGACGCAGACTCTACCTGATCGGCGAGGGGAGGCTGATGAACCTGGTCGCGGGTCAGGGGCATCCGGCCGAGGTCATGGACACGAGCTTCGCGACACAGGCGCTGGGGCTGGAGTACATGGTCGAGAACCATCGGACGATGGAGAACAGGGTCTACGACGTCCCTCTCGACATGGATTACCGCATCGCCGCGATCAAACTGGAATCGATGGGCATCTCGATCGACGAGATGTCCGATGAACAGAAACGTTACGTGTGCAGCTGGCAGGAAGGAACCTGAGATGCGCATCGCGATGATGACCGACAGCTATCTGCCCACCAGGGACGGCGTGGCGACCGCGGTGGTCACGCTGAGGAAGGCCCTGGAGGATGCGGGGCACACGGTGTTCGTCATCGCTCCCGACCCGGGCGAGGAGCATCGCGAGGAAGGCGTGATCTACTTCCCGGCGACCGGGTTCAGGAAGTATCCGGATTACTACCTACCCGTCTTCCCGTCCAACAAGCGGGAGATCGTGGAGTCGTTGGATGTGGACGTGATCCATGTCTACGGCATTGCGTTCATGGCGCTCAAGGCGCTCTTCGTCTCCCGTGCGCTGCGCATCCCGGTCGTGCTGACCTACGTGACCAACGTCGTCGACACCATGGAGTTCTACTCCCCCCTGCCCCTGCCCATGGAGTCGCAGACGCGTCTGGCCTGGACCTATCTGCGCAACCTCCTGAAGAGGCCGCAGTGCATCATCGCCCTGACGCCGTCGACGCTCAGGGACTTCGAGGCGAACGGGGTCCGCACCAAGAGGTCGGAGGTGATCCCGATCGGTATCGACACGGGGCGTTTCACAGAGAACCGGGACGGTGCGGCCGTCAGGCGGAGGCACGGCCTGGAGGGCGCCCGCGTGGCCATCCACGTGGGACGCATGTCCTACGAGAAGAACATCACCCAAGTGGTCGATGCGATGGAGCACATGCCCGGCGACGTGAAGCTCCTGATCGCAGGCAAAGGCCCCGCGGCCGCGGACATCGGGGCGCACGTGCAGGCCAAAGGGCTGTCGGACAGGGTGATCTTCGCGGGTTTCGTCCCGGACGAGGAGCTTCCGCAGTATTACGCGGCGGCCGACACCTTCGTCTCGGCATCGCGTTTCGAGACCCAGGGGCTGACGGTCGTCGAGGCGATGGCCTGCGGGACACCCGTCGCCTGTGCGGCGGGGAGGGCATTCCTGGACGTCATCGAGGACGGCCGCAACGGGTACCTCTTCGAGGATTCCCCCGAAGCCTGCGCGCAGGCCATGCTCAGGTGCATGGAGGACAGGGATTCGCTGATCGACGGCATGCGCCGGACGGTCGCCGAGTACTCGATGGACGCGGTCGGCGCCAGACTGAGCGCTCTGTACGCGGATCTGACCTCGGCCGCCGGACGTTGATTAATTTATAATACCGCAGTCGGATACGAACAGTCATGTCAGGGGCGAATAGGCCGTTCCTTGCCGTCTACGGGCATGTCACGGTCGATCAGATACTCTCGGTCAGCAGATTCCCGAAGGTCAACGAGACCGTCGACGTGGTCCATAAGCAGACCGTGCTCGGGGGCACCGGGACGAACATAGCGATAACCGCCGCGAAACTCGGGGTCCCCACGGCGATATGCACGATGGTGGGCGAGGATTTCTCCCCCGTGTACGAGGGGTTCATGAGAGGCTCCGGACTGATCATGGACGATTTCGTCAAAGTCCCGGAGTACGAGACCTCGCAGGCCGTGATCATCAACGACGAGGACAAGGAGCAGAGGGTGATCTTCTACCAAGGCCCGATGGGCAGCGCCTCGAGGATCGGCAGGAAGCTGATCGACTCGGCGGCGGCGGCCGAGCATGTGCATTTCTGCACGGGGGACCCGGAGTACTACATCTCCCTGATGTCGGAGCTCGCGGGCAACGGCCCGAGGATAGCCTTGGATCCGGCCCAGGAAGTGTACAAGATGTGGGACGAGGACAAGCTGACGCGGGCGCTGGAACTGTCGGATGCCCTGTTCTGCAACGATTACGAGGCCGAGGTGATCGAGAGGCTCCTCGGCATCGGCGACATCATGTCCGTGAGTCTGCCGACGGTCGTCCGCACCCTCGGCGGCAAGGGCAGTCTCGCCAAGATCGACGGCAAGCTCTACGAGATACCCGCGGCCGCCGCCGACCGGTTCGCCGACGCGACCGGAGCCGGAGACGCCTACAGGGCAGGATACTACGCCGGCCTGTACCACGGGTACGGCGATCTGGATTCACTGATGATCGCGGCGACGGTCGCCTCCTTCGTGGTCGAGAAGGTCGGCGCGCTGGAGAACATCCCGGCTTGGAACCAGGTCATGGAACGTGCCGAACGGCTGTTCAGGATCAGACCGTGCCGCTGATCGCGATCACGGGGACGCCCGGCACGGGCAAGACCGCGGCCGCGGCCGAGCTGAGACGCCGGGGCTATGAGGTGGCGGACCTGAGCAGGCACATCGGGGACCATGGCCTCAAAGGGGAGTTCGACGCCTCCCGCGACACCTTCGCGGTCGACGTCGAGGCTTTGAAAGCGTCGTTCGGACGGGCGGGCGCCGGCGACGGGACGGTGTTCGTCGAAGGGCACCTCTCGCATCACCTCGACTGCGATGCGGCGATCGTCCTGCGCTGCCATCCGGAGCGGCTCGCCGCGAGGTTGAGGTCCCGCGGGTACGCGGAGGGCAAGGTGCGGGAGAATGTGCAGGCGGAGGTGCTCGATGTCATCCTCTGCGAAGCGGCGGGATCCGGCATGCGCGTTCACGAACTGGACAGCACGGATACGCCGGCCGACGCAATCGCCGGCATGATAATCGATATCGTTAACGGTGATGAGGCCTTACATGGGCCCGGTAGCACGGATTGGTCCGGGGAGATGGACAGATGGTTCTAGATTCGAAGAGAGGCGCAGTCGATTTCGCGATAACACCGGTGGCAGAAAGACTGATCGGGGTCAACCCGAACATGATCTCGTGGGCAGGTCTGATAACGGCGTTCGTCGCGGGCCTGCTGATGTTCCTGAGCCCCGTCTACAACTGGCTGCTGCTGGTCGGCGCGATGGTCGTGCTGTTCTCCGGGTACCTGGATGCTCTGGACGGCAAAGTGGCGAAGCTCGCAGGGAAGGCCTCCGACAAAGGGGACTACCTGGATCACGTCTTCGACAGGTACGCCGACGTGTTCATGATCGGCGGAGTCGCGGTCAGCGCCTGGTGCAACCCATACCTGGGCATGCTGGCGCTTGTCGGGGTGCTCCTGACCTCTTACATGGGGACGCAGGCGCAGGCAATCGGTGCCCCGCGTCTCTACGCCGGCCTGCTGGGGAGGGCCGACCGCGTGGTGCTGAGCACATTGTTCCCGATCATCCAGCTGGTGATGGTCCTGGCCGGGTACCCCTTCCTGGCCATCGGAAGCGTCACGCTATCGTGGATGGAGGTGATGATGATCTATTTCGCCGTCGTCGGTAACGCCACGGCGGTGCAGAGGGCTGTCATCACCTGGAGGAACCTCAACAGCGGAGACCGGACCTGACCGCGGTCAGGGTGCCTTCCTGGCGGTTCCGGACCTCCTGCGATAGTAGGTCAGCGGGTGGTTCATACGCTCGCCGTTGCAGATCCCGTCGGGTTCGAAGCACAATCCGTTCGTCTTCATCGTCGAGCATTCGGGAGGGGTGTACCCGTCCGTGCCCGACAACTCGCCGATGATATGCTTGATCTGATAGCGGGATTTCGCTTCGTCAAAATCCGGGGACTGGGAGAAGAGGGCGATGATGCCGTCGTAATCGGTCCCGAGGGCATGCAGGAAGGTGACCAAGGCGAACCTGGCGCTGTGCGGGAGGTTCACCCCGTTCTGCGCATTGGCGAGGATGGCCCTGATGCAGGGCGGCAGGTACTCCGGGTTCATGCCTTCTCCGCCGGTCGGGCTCAGCCGGTTCTTCATCTCCCCCAGCCTGAGCGTGACCCGGTCGACGTCCTGCCTTACGGCTTTCCGGATCCCGTCCGGGACCTTCAGCGGCAGTTCCGATTCGATCCGCTCCTGCAAGGCGGTCTGGAGCACCCTCCCGAACCGGTCGCGTTCCATGAGCACGTTCCCGTCTTTGAGCTCGGTGTTGATCAGCTTCCATTCCGCCGCCTTGAGCAGGCAGGAGTATCTGAGATAATCGGCGAACGGCATGGAGATGCGGGAGGAGCCGTCGATGGACGAGCGGACCTCCAGTTCTTTGGAGACAGGCACGGACTGGGCGGGGTCCCCCTTGAGCAGATCGTACATCCTGGTGGCTTCGGCGAGCGCATACCGCCTGGTGAGGAAGCGGTCATCGACGGACGACACCAGTATCCTCGCGTAGGGATAGCTGAGCACCTCCATCAGACAGGCGTAGTCGCTGGTCAGCGAGACCTCGGAGACCTTGTGGTGCTCGATCGCATCGAGCACCCTCTGCATCCCCCTCTTCCTGGCTTCGGCATAGGAGGGCGAGACGATCAGCGACTCGATATCCGCGTCGTTGCTGTCCGCGAACTCCGCCGACGCTTTGAGGAACGGGTACCTGGCCAACAGGACATGGTCCATGGTGCATGAACACGGTAGGGCTAATTCAATGTGACGTTTCACCGGAAGACGACGATATCCTTCAATCCGTCGGTCACCGTCCGGTCGCCGAGGACGCGATCCAGATCATCCAGGTCCTTGAACGGGCGGTTCCTCACGATGTTGGCGGCCCGCTTCTTCCCGATGCCCGGGAGCGCTTCCACGGCCGACATCGGCATGCGGTTGATCTCGAACGGATAGGTCACGCCGGTCAGCGACCGGTACCCCCATCCGGTCACGTACACATCGTACTCGGTCTCGAGATCCAGCGGATACGGTATGCCGACCAGGAGCGGATACGATCCCGTCTGCCTCCCGAACGTGGTGTTGCCGTCCCGCAACTCCGCCCATACGCCGCCGAGGACGGTGCCGTAAGGTGCGACCCGGCCGAGCATGACCCGGTCGATCCCCTCTCTCACCTCGTCCTTGAACCGTTTGAACCTCCGCCGGTCCACTCCGGTCGCGAACTCGCGTCTGACCGGCAGCACCTGGCGGATGTTGATCCTCCTGAGCGAGAGGCCCTCGTCCCGGACCGTCCTCAGGAACTCCATGTTCAGTCTGTATGTCTCCGCGGTCTCCCCGTCCAGGCCGCAGATGATGTTGAGGCCCGGCAGCAGACGGGGCAGGCCGTTCTCCCCCCGCTCGCCGCCGACGGCGTTAACCATCCGGACGGCATCGAGCACCTGCGCGGGAGAGGAGTTCAGGTTGTTGGCGGCGATCACCGCGGGATCGGCGGACTCCATGCCCAGAGCCAGCACGTTGCCGGAGGTGCAGCATCCGACCAAGGTCCTCAGGACAGCCTCGGATTCCTCGGGGAACGAGGCGATCACCGCAGGATTCGCATTGTCCACATGCAGGGTCCGGAAATCCAGATCATGCAGTCCCCCGAAGAGCTCGGCGACGGCATCCGGCTCCGGCCGGGGCGTCTCCGCGTGGTCGCGGGTGCCGTACGACACGATGCAGGTCTGCCCTCCGACCCTCACGTTGCGCACGCCGAGCTCCCTGAGACGGGACGCCTCCGCCAGGATGTCGTCGGGGGATCTGACGAGGGGCATGCCCTTCAAAGGCTCCACGCAGTACGAGCACCCGCCGCTCCTGTAACGGTGGCATCCGCGGTAGGTCTCGATCTCCACGGTCAGCGGATGCGGGAAATCGGGATGCCCGGTCACGATCCCGGCGCCCAGCAGCATCCAGCGGTTCCACTCGTCGAGGGTCCGCCAGCGTTCGCCGACCTCCTTGCCGGTCATGCCGTCGTACAAAGATGCGGCGAGGTCGTTCCCGATGCTGAAATCGAATCGTCGGGCGACATCGGCGCCCGCCGCCGAGCCGCCGATCAGCTTCCAGCCGCCGAGCCGCGGCACCAGCTCCCCTATCTCCTTCAGCGACATCGGCATCGACCGCAGGTACTTGCCCGGGACGGTGTTGCCCGACAGGAGCACGCTCACGTCGGCCTCCGGGACCGCTCTGCCCTTGCGGAGCATGTCGACGGTGATGTATTCGACGTCGGCGCCGGCATCCATGGCCGCGCCCGCGACCGCTCTGATCATCGGGGAGATGTAGGGCGGGACGCCCAGCGCGGCAGGATCGTCGATGTATCCGTCGATCAGAATCACTTTTATTTCCCGACCCATGGTTCTCGAACATAAATCAAATATAAATATGAATAGCTTTATCCACTTCATTACAAATCGCAAATAAACTACGAAATTCGTAGTAAAGCGGAGGAAATGACAATGGTCGTTGAAAAAGAAC
>JAAYAP010000039.1 GCA_012719315.1 Methanobacteriota archaeon | reverse complement strand
TTGGCGCAGATGCCGCAGCCCTTGCAGTGGGTCTCCTTGATGCCGGTGACCTTGCCTTCCTTGACCAGTATGCAGTCGTCGGGGCAATAGACCCAGCATGTGAGGCAGTTTATGCACTTGTCCATGTCGATGACCGGCAGTTCGCTCCTCCAGTCGCCCGTGTGGAATGACTCGGAATGCCCCGGGATGATGACGCGGTCGCCGATGACCATGTCCTTGTGGTCTGCTAGATTGACCATATCAACGCACCTCCTTGTACGCCCGCTCCAGAGCGGTTATGTTCTTGGCGATCATCTCCTCCGAGAGCTTGCCCTCGAATTTGGACACCATGTTCTCCTTCAGCTCCTCGAACGTGATGATCGGGTTGACCTTCAGCAGCGCGCCGAGCATCGCCGTGTTGACCATCGGCCTGCCCAGCTCCTCCATGGAGATCTTGGTTGCGTCGATCGCGTGACATTCGATCGACGTGCCGATGGCCTTCTTCAGCTCCTCGGATGTGCCCGGATAGTTCACCAGGATGTTGCCGCCTTCCTTGACTCCCTTCGCCACGTCGACCCTCCCCACCAGCGAGGGGTCGATGACGACGACGATGTCGGGCTCGTAGACCTGCGTGTGCACCCTTATGGGTTTATGGGATATCCTGGCGAAGGCCCTTATCGGCGCACCCATCCTCTCGGGTCCGAACTCGGGGAATGCCTTCACGTACTTCCCCGCATAGATGGCGGCCTCTGCGAGGATCTCGTTTGCCGTGACGACCCCCTGTCCGCCCCTTCCGTGCCAACAAATTTCAGTGTCCATAATGAACCAACTTGGGGGGTTAATTGTGCATATCTGATTTAAAGCCTTGTATGATTTCCGTTGTTTTTGACAGATTCATCCGCAAGACTTGGAATCTCATGAAAATGTACTCAAGTAAATACGAAATCAGGAATAGACGTACGAATTTCGAAGACAGAACCAAGCGGAATCCTTCCGGCGGTATCGACGTATGCAACGGTCCGTGTTCGACTTCTGCGTGATAAGGACCTGCTCCCGGCCCCGTCTGCGGGCGTGTTCACCATCCGTCTTTAGAAAACAATATTATAAACAAAGCTATAAGGGACAAGCAGCAGAGAAGACGTGGGGATTCGTCCTTGCGCATCAGAAACCCATTCACCAACAGGGATTCCCATGGACCGAAGAATAATTAACGTCAATGAGCTGCGTGTGACCGATATCCCGATCGTCGGGGGAAAAGGTGCTAATCTCGGGGAACTCACTTCCGCGGCCTTCCCGGTGCCCAATGCGTTCGTGCTCACAACCGTCGCATACGACTACTTCCTGACCGAAAGCGGGATCTCCGACCGGATCGAGGAGGAGCTCCTCAATATCGACAGGACCTCGGATCAGAGCCTCATCGACGCCTCTCTGAGGATCAGGGAGCTTTTCGAGACCTATGAGATACCCGACGACCTGAAGAAAGAGGTCGTCTCCAACTACAACATGCTCTTCATCAAAGGCAAAGCGGGATTCGTGGCGGTGCGGTCCAGCGCAACGGCCGAGGACCTGCCGGACGCCAGTTTCGCCGGTCAGCAGGAGACCTTCCTCAACGTCCGCGGAGAAGAGGACCTCTTCGACAAGATCAGGAAATGCTGGTCGTCCCTTTTCACGGCCAGAGCCATAGCCTATCGCGAGAAGCAGGGCTTCGCCCATGACGACGTGAAGCTGGCCGTGGTCGTTCAGCGGATGGTCGACTCGGAGTTCTCCGGGATCATGTTCACCATGGATCCCCACAGCGGCGCCAAGAGCATCATCGTCGAGGCCGGATACGGCCTCGGCGAAGCGATCGTCGGTGGGGAAGTCACTCCCGACACGTACGTCGTCGACAAAGCGAAGATGTCCATCTCCAAAAAGCGGATATCGACCCAGAAATGGAAATACGTCAAGGGCCCGGACGGCGGGTGCCTGAAGGAGGATGTGCCCGCGGATCTGGAGAAGGCGCAGAAGATCTCCGACAACCGCATCCTCGAGATCGCCGAAATGGGCCGTCAGGTCGAGATCCACTACCAGAAGCCGATGGATATCGAATGGTGCATCGAGAACGACAAAGTGCACCTGGTCCAGGCGAGGCCGATAACCGCGATCGGCTGTTCCGACGCGGAGGCGATGAACTCCGACGCGAGTCGCGGAGAGGTGTACCTCTGCGGCATGGGTGCCAGCCCGGGGATGGCGAGCGGAAGGGTCTGCATATACGATGCATCGATGAGCCTCGATATCGTCAAGGACGGCGATGTGTTGGTGACCAAGATGACCATGCCCGACATGGTCCCCGCCATGAGCAGGTCCGCGGCCATCGTCACCGACGAGGGCGGCATGACCTGCCACGCGGCGATCATCTCCAGGGAACTGGGTACGCCGTGCGTGGTCGGCACCGGCGATGCCACCGAGAAGCTGACGGACGGCGAGATCATCACCGTCGACGGCACGACGGGTTCCGTTTACAGAGGCGAGCTCAAGAAATCCGCGGCGGCCGCTCCGACCGAGACCGTCACCGTGCGCGGCGAGACCGCACCGGTGACCGGCACCAAGGTGCTGGTGAACATGAGCATGCCCAACAAGGCCGACGAGATCGCGATGCTCCCCTGCGACGGCGTCGGTCTCATGAGGTCCGAGTTCCTCTTCACCAACTACATCGGAGAACACCCCTGCTCGGTGATCGAGGAGGGGAGGACGGAGGAGCTCATCGACAAGCTCGCGGAGGGCATCTCCAAGGTCGCCAGGGCCTTCTACCCCAGGCCGGTCACGCTCAGGACCTCCGATTTCAAAACCAATGAATACCGCGACATGAAGGGCGGCATGGATTACGAGCCGAACGAGGACAACCCGATGATCGGTTGGAGAGGCTGCTCGAGGTACATCTCCGAATCCTACAAGGAGGCGTTCATGTGCGAGCTTAAGGCCATCAAGC
>JAAYAP010000038.1 GCA_012719315.1 Methanobacteriota archaeon | reverse complement strand
TGACGGCCATAGCAGCGGGGATACACCCGGTCCCATTCCGAACCCGGCAGTAAAGTCCGCTCGCGTACCTCTCTGTACTGTATTGCGCAAGCATACGGGAACTTTGGCACGCTGTCAGCCACTTCTCCTTCTCCTTGTCGTCCCGCGCTCCGCTCCGTGCGCGGTCATGCTCTGCAACGGCCGTTCGGCGATGCCTGCCATCGGTTCTGCCATCGGTATCATTATTACATTCTTTGCATTACTGTCGCATGATGATATTGATCAAGCTCGGCGGCAGCGTCATCACCGACAAACGCCGGTACAGGACATTCAACGAGGAGACGGTGTCCAGGCTCTGCAACGAGATCGCCGAGTCGGACCGGAGCGTCCTGATCGTCCACGGGGCCGGTTCGTTCGGACACGTCCTCGCCAAGAGGTACGCCCTGCAGGACGGGTTGATCGACTACGGGCAGGTGGCGGCGGCGGCCAGGGTGCAGCATGACGTCAGGGACCTCAGCTCGAAGGTCGTGGATGGGTTGCTCAAAGCGGGCATACCCGCGGTCTCGGTGCCGCCGGGTTCGTGCTTCGTCATGGACGGCGGCAGACTGGTCGCCGAGGACACCGAGGCCATCCGCGCACTGGCGTCGCTGGGCATCATGCCGGTGCTCTTCGGCGACGTGGTCACCGACCGCAAGAAGGGATTCGGCATCTGCTCCGGGGACCAGCTCATGGAGTTCCTCGGCGGGCTCTTCAAGCCCGAGAAGGTGGTCTTCGTCTCCGACGTCGACGGCCTCTACGACAAAGACCCCAAAGAGCATCCCGACGCGGTCCTGATCGCCGAGGTCACCTCCGCGACCCTCGCGGAGGTCGAGTCCGGCATCGGCGTCGACGACGTCACCGGCGGGGTCGTGGCCAAGATGGAGTCGATGCTCAGGATGAGCGGCGACTCGCGGGAATGCGTGCTCGTCAACGGCAACGTCCCGGGGCGGCTGCACTCGCTGCTCGTCGGCGAGGAGGTCATATCGACCACGGCCAAGGGGGGATTGGCATGACCTCGCCGATCAGGAACAGGAAGATGGAGCATATCGATGTCTGCATCAACGAACGGGTCGCACCGGGGTACTGCTACTGGGATGACATCCGCTTCCTGCACAACGCGCTTCCGGAGGTCGATGCCGACGAGATCGACATGACCGCCGAGGTCATGGGGCATCGCCTCGAGTTCCCGCTGATGGTGACCGCCATCACCGGCGGGTTCCCGGGCGCCGCGAGGATCAACGGGAACATCGCCGCCGCCTGCGCGGAACTGGGCATCGGAATGGGGGTCGGCAGCGAGCGCGCCGGCGTGAAGGGCATCGACCCCGAGAGCTACTCGGTCATCAAAGACCACGACATACCGCTGGTCATCGGCAACGTGGGTGCGCCGCAGCTCATCGGGCAGAAGAGCGGGGACGGATTCACCGAGGAGGACATCGTCGGAGCACGCGAGCTCATCGACGCCGACCTCGTGGCCATCCACCTCAACTTCCTCCAGGAGGTCGTGCAGCCGGAGGGGGACACCGCCAGCAGAGGCTGCTTGGACGCCATCCGCGATCTGGCCGTGAGGCATCCGCTGATCGTCAAGGAGACGGGGGCGGGGATCTCGGCAGGCGTCGCCATGCGGCTCAAGGGCACCGGCATCCGCGGCATCGACATCGCCGGCATGGGCGGCACCAGCTTCTCGGCCGTCGAGCTGTACCGCGCCATGGAGGCCGGCGACGAGATCAGGGCGGGGATGGGCGAGACCTTCTTCGACTGGGGGATACCGTCGCCGGTATCTCTGCTCGAGGCGAGGAGCGGATTGCCGCTCATCGCCTCCGGGGGGATGCTCGACGGCATCCATGTGGCGGCGTCGGTCGCCATGGGCGCCTGCTGCGCCGGAGTGGCGCACGCCGTGCTCAAGGAAGCCACGGAGTCCGCGGACGCGGTCATACGCAAACTGACACTGATACGCGAGGAGCTGCGGGCGGCGATGATACTCACCGGCTCCCGCGACCTCAAACAGCTTTCTAAAGCGGAATACGTCATACTGGGCGAGACCAGGGAATGGTTGGAAGGATTACGATGGATGCGAAAGGATATCTGACAGAGGCCTCCGCGGAGATGGAGGCGGCGATAAGGTCGTACATACCCGACGAGGAGCCGATGAGGTTGATCGAGGCCTCTCGGAGGTACCCGTACGCCGGCGGCAAGCGCATGCGCCCCGCCATGGTGCTGGCCGCCTGCTCCGCCGTCGGCGGCGACCGGGCCAAGGCCATGCCCCTGGCGGTGGCCGTGGAGTACCTGCACAACTTCACGCTGATACACGACGATTACATGGACGGCGACGAGCAGCGCCGCGGCATGCCGACGATCCACGTCGACTTCGGCATGCCGACCGCGATACTGGCGGGGGATGCGCTCTTCGCCAAGGCCTTCCAGATCATGACCGAGCTGGAGATCGACGGGGAACGGCTCAGGGACGTGCTGAAGTACGTCACCAAGGCCGTTTGGGATCTGGCCAGAGGCCAGGAGATGGACACCTTCAACGAGGGGAGGATCGTCCCCGAGGAGGAGTACATCGAGACGATCAGGCTCAAGACCAGTGTCCTCTTCGCGGCCGCGGCCGCGGGCGGGGCGATCGTCGGCGGCGCCGACGGGGAGACCGTCCGGGCGATCGAGGCCTACGCGATGGCGCTCGGCCTCGGCTTCCAGATCTTCGACGACTACCTGGGCGTCTGCGGGGACCCGTCCAAGACGGGCAAATCCGCCGGCAACGACATCCGCCGGGGCAAGTGCACCATCCTGGTGACGCATGCGATGGAGAGCATCGCCGATGCCGCCGTCAGGGATGAGTTCCTCGGCATACTCGGGGATGCCGATGCGTCGGAGGAGCGGATCTCGCGCGCCAGAGCGATCCTCAAAGCAGCGGGGAGCATCGATTACGCCCGGCAGACGGCGCAGAGGAAGGTCGACGAGGCGATCGCCGCGATCGCGGACCTCCCGCCGAGCCGGGACAAGGACTTCATGATCGCCCTGGCCGAATACGCCATCGACAGGGACGTGTGATCTCAGAGATCGCCGATCCCATCCGCGGTGATGCGGTAGTTCGCCGACCTCCCCTCGGGGAGGCTGCGGTGCTTGATGATGACGGCGGTCCTGATGCCGTTGCTCTTCTTGTCCAGGCGGATGATCGTCTTGGCGTTGTGCTGCATCGCATGCCCTCCCAGGAACTCGACCACTCCCGTCTGCATCTTGGAGTAGACCTGTGACGAGATGATGACGGGGATCTCCGATCTCCTGGCTGTATCCAGCAGGACCTCGGTCTGCCTGATCAGATCGTTCCTGACCTTAGGATCCTCGTAATTCAGGCGGTAGAACATCGTCATCGAGTCGATGACGATCATCCCGAGCACCCCGTTCTCGGCCAGGCGGGAGATCTTGTCGATCTTGTCCGACTGCTCCTCGAAACTGTGCACCTGGAAGACCAGCAGCTCCTTGAGCAGCTCATCGTCCCCGAAGATCTGCAGCATGCGGTCATATGACAGGCCTTCGGTGTCGATGTAGGCGACTTTCCTGCCTGCTCCGATGACGTTCTTGGCCAGCTGCAGGCACATGTTGGTCTTGCCGCATCCGCCCTCGCCGTAGATCATGGTCACGCTGCCGTCTTCCACCCCTCCGCCCAACAGCTCGTCGAGGGACCGGCAACCGGTGGATACGCGTTTCACGCAGGAGCATGGATAACGTGGTTGATAAAATGAACGAATGATGGAAGAGGTTGGGAAGGGGTTTGCCGGCGGCCGGGTGCGGCCGCTCACTCGTCCTTGTCGGGGCTGTCGCCGGGGCGACCGTCCGCGTCGAGCTTCTCCTTGACCGGCTTGATATCGTCCAGATTATAACTCCGATCGGTCTGCTGGGTCACACCCTTCTTGATGTAGAAAGGGACTGCCAGCAGACCCATGGCCAGGAACACCGCGATCGCGACGAGCACGACCACGATCACCAGGACCAGGAGTATGTACGCCAGACTCACGAGGATCCAGGGGTTGAACGCGACGTACACCGCCAGGGCGATCAATCCCAGTACGATCAACAGTATCCCGATGCCGGACAACGCTGTGCTTTTCCTGATTTCCGTCATATCATCTCACCTCAATTACCCGAGTTCTTAGGCAGATACGGTATCAGCGCGGCCGCCAGGCCCTCAAGGGTCATCGACTGTATGATCACCTTGCCGGGCCCGGTCAACGTCGTGACGAAGAGTCCCTCGCCGCCGAACAGGGCGGTCTTGATGTTGCCCGCCGACGAGATGTCGTAGGAGACCGATTCCTGCCACGCGACCGCGTTGGAGGTGGAGACCTTGTACTTCTCGCCGGGCTTGAGATCGACGATGTGGAAATCGCCGCAGGCAGCGATGAAGGCGATGCCGCTGCCCTTCAGCCGCTGCAGGACGAATCCCTCGCCGCCGAACAGCATGGCACCGAACTTCTTCTGGAAGGCCATCTCCATGACCACATCGGGCTGCGATCCGAGGAATCCCGTCTTCTGGACGATCCATGTGGATTCGCCCACGTCGACATCGACGATCTTGCCGGGCGCCGGTCCGCCGAGGCCCACCACGCCGGTGCCGCCGAGCGACGAGAACTTGACGAGGAACATCGAAGCTCCCGTCAGCGATCTCGAGATCCCCTTCAGCAACCCGCCTTCGAGCTTGGCCTCCATGGTCACATTGCCGGTCATGTATCTCATGGCACCCGCCACGGACTGAAACCCTTCCCCAGGTTCGAGCTGCACGTTGACGAACTGCAGATTGTCGCCAGTGATAGTGTATCTCATGGATATATATGCGGATATGAGGGATATATAACTATTTACATGAACACCGCCGTCGGGATGACGATGGATCCGGCGACAGACGTGAAAGGAGCCGAGGCCGTGTTAACCGAGACCGAGTATCTGGGCCGACCGGCGATGATCAAGATCAGGATGCCCAAGGCATACCGGCATCCGGACCTCGACCGGCGCATCAGGATCTCGAGGATCAGGACGGAGGCGCGGCTGGCCGGAGAGGCGAGACGCGCGGGGGTCAGGACCCCGCTGATCTACGACGTCGATGTGACACGGACTTCCATCACCATGGAGCTTATCGGCGGGATGACCGCGAAGACGGTCCTGGACGACGGATCGGCGGAACCCGGTCGCGTCTGCAGGATGATCGGTGAGGCGGTCGCCTGGCTGCACAACCGCGGCCTGACTCACGGGGACCTCACCACCTCCAACATGATGATCGACGACGCCGGACGCCTGTGCCTGCTGGACCTGTCCATGGGCACATCCGGAGCGGGGATCGAAGACATGGGTGTGGAGCTGCGTCTGCTGGAACGGGCGTTCGTCTCCGCCCATCCGCATCTTGAAGATCTGTACCCGGAGGTCTTGGAGGCTTACGGGACGACCATGGCCGATCCGGAGGCCGTCCTGAGGAAGGTGA